>WYEN01000046.1 GCA_009903825.1 Desulfurococcales archaeon | reverse complement strand
AGATATGCTATTCATTGGGAGAGACGTCATATAGATGGCTCTATTTACAGATGGGATAATACACCTCATGAAGCACATAGACATATATCAACATTTCCTCATCATTTTCACGAAGGGCAAGATCACATTGTGAAGCCATATAATTACCCTGGAGACATTAAAGAGGCGCTTAAGGTCGCGTTAAAATATGTAGAAGAGAAGTTAAAGAAAAATATTAAAGAACGATAACTCGGCCATGTATCATATAGACATCAGCCTGAAAATTTTTATCAATATAAAAGGTTTATCCTCAGCATTTTATTAAAACCTTATATCTCGTTAAAAACATTATATATTGTCCATAATCCAACCTATTCTGGGTTCAAAAAACGTTTATCTAGGTCTGCCTCTATCTTCATTAAGCAAACCAACTGTTTCATCTTGTATCAAATGATTTCTAAAATATCCTTACCATATTTATGGAACAATTTAGTCGAGATATAATATCATTAAATTAGTAACAATATATGTCTCTCAAGATTATAATTTTTAGAGAATATGATGATGAAAGCTATTGCCAGACCTACGAGAATGTTGTCAGGAGTTCATATTTTTGCTGTTATGACAAAGCCTTATCCTTGTCCTCATGGGAAATGTATCTATTGTCCTGGAGGGCCTGACAAGAATACTCCACAGAGTTATGTTGGTAATGAGCCTGCTCTTATGAGAGCTGTTCGTGTAAACTATGATCCTTATGAACAGATCAGAAGCAGGCTTAGACAGTATCTATCTATGGGTCATGTGCCTAGCAAAGCTGAGGTTGTTATCATGGGAGGAACTTTTAATGCTATGCCGATTGATTATCAGCTCTGGTTTGTCACTAACATATTCGAGGCATTCAATAGATTTCCGGATGATCCTCCGGATAAAACGCCTTCGTTAGAGGAGGCTCAGGAGAGAAATGAGACTGCTAGAATAAGAGTTGTTGGACTAACGATTGAGACGAGACCTGATTGGGCTAGAGAGAAAGATGCCGACTGGCTTCTATATCTGGGAGCCACTAAAGTAGAGATCGGTGTTCAAAGTATTTATGAAGACGTTCTTAAATTTGTGAATAGAGGTCATGGAGTGAAAGAGATCATAGAGGCTACTAGAGTCTTAAAAGACTCTGGTTTTAAACTTGTTTATCATATAATGCCAGGGCTTCCAAAATCTGATCCTGATAGAGACATTCAGATGATCCGTGAGATATTTGAGAACCCAGATTATAGACCTGATATGCTTAAGATATATCCTACGTTAGTCGTCGAAGGAACAGGACTATATAATCTGTGGAGACAAGGTCTTTACAAAGCATTGACAGATGAAGAGGCTGTCGAGCTTATCTCTGAGTTCTATAGATATATACCTCGTTGGGTAAGGATCATGAGGATCCAGAGAGATATTCCTGCTAACATGATCATCGCAGGACCTAGAAAATCTAATTTGAGAGAGCTTGTCGAGAGAAGAGCTCTGGAGAAGGGGATAAAGATTAATGAGATAAGATTTAGAGAGGTGGGCAGACAGATGATGAGAGGATCAAAACCTTTGAACATAAAGATCACTAGAGAAGTCTATGAGGCTAGTGGAGGAGTAGAAATATTCTTGGCCGCAGAAGATCCTGAGAACAATATTCTGATAGGACTTCTGAGAATGAGAATACCCTCTGAGAAGGCACATAGAAGAGAGATTGATTCTAAGACAGCGATCATTAGAGAGCTACATGTTTACGGACCTGAAGTGCCCATCGGAGATGAAGATCCTGAGGCATGGCAACATAAAGGATGGGGATCAAAACTTCTAACATATGCTGAGAAGATCGCTTTGGAAGAATATGATAAAAGAAAAATCCTTGTCCTATCTGGAGTAGGAGCCAGAGAGTATTATAGAAGACACGGCTATTTCAGACCTAAAGATTCTCCATATATGATGAAGACATTAGGATAATCAATCTTTTAAAGCTATTATATAGATGTTCTCAGAACTTCTCTTCATCGGAGAATAATATCCTCTAGATAAGATCCTGAGATTCTTTCTCTCGATCTCACGAGAGATCTCTTCTAGAGAATATAGATAGTATACTCTCTCAAAAACTCCTCTCCTGCTTCTCCATTTGACAACAAATCTTCTCGGAAAATCAAGAAGACCTAGAAAAGTCTTGATCATGTTAAAAAACAAGTCGAAGACGAATCTACTCTGTCTCCAAGACCATATGGTTATTATTATAAGACCTCTTCTTCTAAGGATCCTGTTAAGATCTGACGTTATACGTCTTATAAAATATTCTGGGATGTGATGAATTGATGCTATCAATAGTATAGTATTAAAAGAGTTTTCTCTGAAAGGAGTCCTCAACATATCAGCAACAACATAATCACCATAAACATCTTTTTTAAAAATGATCATTTTTGCAATACTTATCATATTAACAGAGTAATCTACACAGACCACATAAGAATTTGTTTTTAAAGCAGCCTCAACACCATTTATACAATGGCCAGATCCTAAGTCTAGTATATTTCCTGGAGATGATAATCTAGATATAGACCAGGGTCTGCTTCTCCACGACGCATAGCCTTCTGCAACTGCTTCATAAGAGTGTCTCGTGATCAAGACATCTCTTATTAATCTTTTAGGCCCTCTCATATATATTCTAGATCTTATCTTCAAAATATTCTCTCTTAATCTCTCGACAAATTTCTTCATAATACTATTTGAGCCTCTACATATAAATAATGTCTTCACATTATAATAGGTGTCTATGATGAGAAGATATGATCAAATAAGTATTGAAGAGAAGATCGCTTTGTTAGTAGGTGTAGGAGTTCCTAAGAAAGTTCCTGGCACTGCTGGAGAGACTAGAGAGATATCTGGCATACCATCTATAGAGCTTTCAGACGGCCCCTCTGGTCTCAGAGTAGAGCCTTATGCAGAGAGAGTCTATCTATCAACAGCTTTTCCATCTCCTATAATGCTCGCATCTACATGGGATCCTGAGATTGTAGAGGAGGTTGGGAGAGCAATTGGTGAGGAGGCTAGAGAGAATGGCATTGATATTTTGTTGGGCCCTGGCCTTAATATACATAGACATCCTCTTTGTGGAAGAAACTTCGAATATTTCTCTGAAGATCCTTTGTTAAGTGGCGTGATGGCGTCTGCATATGTGAAAGGTGTGCAGTCTGCAGGCGTGGGAGCCACTCCGAAACATTTTGTGGCGAACGAGCAGGAGACTAACAGATATTTTATAGACACCATCGTCTCTGAGAGAGCTTTAAGAGAGATCTATTTGAAGCCTTTTGAGATCGTTGTTAAAAAAGCTTCTCCATGGGCTATAATGAGCTCTTATAACAAACTTAATGGAAGATACACCTCACAGGATCCTTGGCTTCTAATTGATGTTCTAAGAAAAGAATGGGGCTTCGAAGGCATAGTGATGACTGACTGGGGCGCTGGAGACGACCCTGTTGAACAAATCAACTCAGGCATAGATCTTATAATGCCTGGTGATGATAAGATATATGAGAAGCTTGTCTCAGCATATAGAGAGGGTAGATTAAAGCCTGAGAGAGTTGAGGAGAGTTTTAATAGATTGTTAAAGATATTTGAGAAGACGCTCAGCTTCAGAGGTTATAAACCTAGCTACAGACCTGATCTTGAGAAAAATGCAGAGATCGCTTATAAGGCAGGATTGGAAGGCGCTGTGCTTCTGAAGAATATAGGAGAGACTCTTCCACTTAAAACAGGCTCTCAAGTAGCGGTATTTGGAGTAGGACAGATTGCGACACTTAAAAGTGGCATGGGAAGCGGACATAATCATTCTAGATACACTATTAACATCGTTGAGGGACTGAGAAAAGCTGGTTTCAAAATTGATGAAGAGCTTTTCGAGAGATATCATAAATATGTTGTTGAGAATTATGGTCTTGATAATCTCGAGAAACTTTATAAAGACGAGATATATCCTAAGAAACTTAATGAAGATTTTATTGAGGAAGATTTCATCAAGAGGACTGCTGAGAGAAATGATGTTGCACTAATAGTTATAACAAGGATCTCTGGCGAGGCCTGGGATAGATCAGTTGCTGGAGGAGACTTCTATCTCTCTCTAGATGAGAAAAAATTGATTGAGAAAGTCTCGAAAGCATTCAGAAGTGTTGGTAAGAAGGTTGTAGCTATACTTAATATCGCTGGGCCGATAGAGATCTATAGTTGGAGAGATCTTGTCGATGCAATACTGCTTATATGGCTTCCTGGTCAAGAGGCTGGGAGAATTGTTGCAGATCTTTTGATAGGAAAGGTTTCTCCATCAGGAAAACTTCCTATAACATTTCCGAAAAGCTGGACAGATGTTCCAGTATCAATCTCATCAGAATGCTACCCAGGGACGCCTCCAGAGAATCCTGTGAAAGTGAGATATTGTGAAGATATCTACGTGGGGTATAGATATTATGACACGTTTGGAGTAGAGCCTGCCTACGAGTTTGGCTATGGACTTTCTTACACATCATTTGAATATAGTGGTCTTGAAATAAATATTGACAAAGACAACATAATTCTCAACATAAAGATAAGAAACATCGGAAGATATCCTGGGAGAGAAGTTGTCCAAGTATATATTAAAGCACCTGGTGAAGAGATTGACAGACCTGAACAAGAGCTTAAGGCTTTTAAAAAGACAAAGATGCTACGCCCAGGCGAGGAGGAGGAGATTAAAATAGAGATATCTATCAAAGATCTTGCAACTTATCATCCTGAGAAAAAGAGATGGATAGTAGAGAGAGGATGGCATGAGATAAGAATAGGATCTTCTTCAAGAGACATTAGGCTCACCGGCAAAATATATATACCAGAAGAGATAGTTTTCTAATCTATAACGATTTTTTCAATGTAATTCTTTTAAGTTTTTTAACAAATAATCTAGGGTTGATAATATGTCTGAAAAGGCATCTCTACTACCACTACCAGAAGAGCTTTATCTAAGAAGTCTGACTGGGAGACTTGTGGGAGAGAACCTGTTTGATGGGTTTAAAAAAGTGGCTGTGATAACATATCCGGATAGAATATGTTCTGCAATGGCTTCATCAGCATTGACATCTTTCAGCTATTACACGGGCTATAAAGATAGAGTTGGAGCAGTGTTCGTATATGATGAGAATCTTAGGAGTGAAGTTAGAAAAATAGTTGATGAAAATTTTGACGCTGTGTATATAGCGTTTGGAGGAGAGCAAAAGCTTAGCATAGTCAATCAGGCTACTTTAGAGACATTAAAATTATTGAGAGACTCAGGCTATAAAAATGCTCTGGCAATTCATGTGAGAATATGGCTAGCTACAAAACAGTTTTCCACAGTACTTTCAGATGAGAGCTTAAGAAGATGGCTTGAGAGTCTGCCTGAGATCAGAGTTTTCACAGCTGATCTTAATAATAAGAAGTTTTTGTTCCATAGAGTGAGAATTGTTGATGGAAAACCTGTGTTGAACACATTTAGAGAAGCTTTATTAACAGATGAACACGTAAGCCTATTAAAAAGATCTATACCTCCGCCAGAGTAGTCTTAAACAATTTTCTAAACTAAAAATATATTTTTTGTCAGCTAATAATTTGTGACGAGGATTTAACATGTCTGTCCCAAAAATTCTTATCATAGGTGGAGATGCTGCAGAGGCTCTAGAGATCTTCTATCCATATTTCAGACTTAAAGAAGAAGGTTGGCATGTCGATGTTGCATCACCAACTAAAAAGATTCTTAGAACAGTTGTTCACGATTTTGAAGATTGGGAGACTTATACTGAGAAGCCTGGCTATAGATTTGTATGGGTCTCCAAATCATTATCAGAAGTGAATCCTGAGGAGTATGATGGCTTGGTGATACCTGGTGGAAGAATGCCTGAGTATGTGAGAGTAGTTGCTGAAGAACCTCTCAGAAAGATCTTGACTCATTTCATGGAGAAGAGAAAGCCTGTGGCAGCTATATGCCACGGCCCACTGATCTTAGCGGCCTTCGGACTTGTTAAAGGAAGAAAAATGACTAGCTACATAGCTGTTAAACATGAGGTTATTAACGGAGGAGGCATATGGGTTGATGAAGAAGTTGTGGTTGATGATAATCTAGTGACCTCCAGAGCATGGCCTGACAATCCTGCATGGATGAAAGAGTTTATTAAACTAGTGAAGAAGTACAAAGGTATCTGAAAAAGATCTTTATTTTTTATATCATTATTTATTAGTTTTTTATGAAGAAATATAGAGAGGATCTTAATTAGATATGGAGAAGATCTTTATTTATTTGCATAATGATATGACTGATCCATCTCTTATAGAGAGATATATGGGTTTTTATCATAAATTTTTTGCGTCAAGTCTGGATCCTTCGTATTCTTATGTTCTAGATCTTTATATAGACAATTTTTTAGCTGGACAAGCAATAATCTATTACATAAGAGGAGGTCTAAGAGGAGTTGGAGTGGTCTATTATGTTGTTGTTGACGAGAGATTTAGAAGAAGAGGTTTAGGAAAGATCCTTGTTTCATCAGCCGAACAGATATTTGAGGATCTTAATTTAGACTTCTCTATAGCCACAGCCTCTATAGATAATGTCGTCTCACATAGAATGTTCAAATCTTTATCTTATGATGAAGAAGATCTGGAGAGGATCTCTCGAATATGTTCTCATCAGATTCAAGAAATGATCTTAAAGCTGTCCTGTGGATATGAGGACGACCTTTTATTTTATAAAGATCTTAGGAGGCCTGCTTATGAGAATAATATAAAAAGTCTCTGTGAGACTATAAATCAGCTTGATAAAGATGTTGTTGAGAGACACTGGCTTAGATCATGTTATAGACCATGGAGATCATATAGATCTTTGATTAGATTATGAAATTCATCATGTTAAAAAAAGAGTTTTCATATATAAGTCTATGAAAAATATTTTTAAAGGTATATAAAAATGGTTAAAGCGCCGAAAGGTCTTAGACATAGAACCAGAAAACTGTTGAGAAAAAGTGTTAGAGAGAGAGGTGCTGTCCCACCTTTGAGTCTTTTAATGTATGATTATAAACCTGGTGATTATGTTCATATAGTTATTAATCCATCGATAGTGAAGGGGATGCCTCATAGAAGATTTCATGGTAAGACTGGTAAAGTAATAGGTGTGAGAGGTAGAAGCTATATAATAGAAGTTTTTCTAGGTGATAAAAGAAAGATACTTTTCGCGAGACCTGAACATCTGAGGCCTACTAAAGAAGTTGTTGAGAGAACAATCTCAGAGATCAGAGAGTTCATTAGAGAGATAAATGAGAAAAAGAAGAATGCAATATCTATTTTGAGAAATCTATCTCTCTCGTAACAATTTTTCGAGGTCTGTTTCCTATGAGAATAATATCATTCAGAGAAGTTCCTATCTCATACGCGATATATATTCTCAAAACCGTTTTAGAAGGAAGATCTATGAATGAGATTCAGATGAGAGTAATTGAATATGGAGAGAAGATGTCTAAATGTGATGCCGAGGCCTCAGAAAAACTTTTTCAAGAGCTTGTTAAAAAAGGTTTTAAAGAGATAACCGCCTCACAGATCGTTAATATAGCTCCTGAAACATATGATGAGCTAAGGATCCTTTTAAACTTCGAGGAGAAAGGACTTGACGAGAAAGAGGCAGAAGAGATCTTAAGAATGATCAAGGAGTACTGTCGAGGGTCTGATTAAAGGTGATAAAATGAGTTTTCATGATCGAAGAGGATTCGGCAGGAGACCAAGAATATTTATAAAAGACGCATATGCTCTAGTCTTAGATTATATGTTTCATGGGAATCCTTTTGATAGACACCCTTTTCATAGAAATTCTCCACTTATTCAAGCTGTGGGAACTAAATATTTCACTCTTCTAGAGATCTCTCCTGCTCGCGGCGTCTCTGTCAAAATTAATGAGAGAATATATGTTGAGCAGTCTCTGGAGGAGGGTCTTCAACCTTTTAAAGTAGACGACAAGATATTATGGCAAGATCTTACTACTATAGCTAAAGATAATCTTCCAAATGCTTTGAGAGAGATCATAAATTCTAAAGAGAGAGTCTTTATAGAATTCTTCAATGTCGCTTCTCCAATAAATATAAGACTTCATATGTTAAGTCTGATCCCTGGGATCGGTAGAAAAACTCTTGAGATTATTCTTAACGAGAGAAAAAAAGGTAGATTTCAAAATTTCGAGGATCTTATCTCAAGAACAAAGATCTCAGATCCTGTCGGATTATTAGTTGAGAGAATAATTCAGGAGATGATGGGTGGAGAAAGATATTATCTTTTTGTAGAGCCTCCATCAGGATCTAGAGATGTGAAATTTTTTAAAATGCTTGATTATTTATATGCTTTAACTAATTATAGAGATCCTTGGTGAAATGTCTTCTTTAAAAGATCTTTATACAGCTATAGAGACTAATAGACTCAGAGATTTCACAATAAAAACTCTTAGACAACTCAATCTGAGACCTTCAAAGAAACTTGGACAAAATTTTACAATAGATCCTAGGCTTGTTAAAGAGATTTTTTATAGAGCATCAGAGATGAGATGCACAGGCAGAGCTGTGGACATAGGGGCTGGCCTAGGGGTTTTAACAAGTTCTTTAATAGAAATATGTGGAAGGATCATTGCAGTAGAGAAGGATCCTAAGTTATGTAGATTTCTCAGAGAATTATTTAGCGTAGTAGACAACGTAGAGATTATATGTGGAGATGTTCTTGAGATATTCTCTGATATAAATCCTGATCATGTGATAGGAACTATACCATATTCTATAACAGGAAGATTATTAGGAGAAATATCATTTTCAAAAGTCTCATGGGCTGTTTTAGCATTACAGAAAGATGTTGTCAACAGAATCATATCTAACCCAGGGTCTAGAAGATACGGCTCTATAACAGTTTTGTTAAAGATATTTTTTGAACAAAATATCGGAGGAGTGTATCCGCCTGAGAGCTTCTATCCTGCGCCTGAGGTGTTTACACAGATAATAGTTTTAAAAAGAGTCAGAGAATGGAGAGATCTGGGGATCGAGATTCAGAATATGTTGAAATGTCTATTTAGTCAGAGAAGAAAGAATCTTTATAATGCTCTTGAGATATGCAGATATAATGTCTCAGAAGAACTGGATGAAGATCTTCTGAGAAAAAAAGTTTTTCAACTAGCTCCTGAAGATTTCATAAGATTATACAGAAAGATCTTTAGAAAACATGATTAACATCATAAAATCTTTTTTATACGACCAATATTCTTAAGCTCTAGATATATCGCGACTGGAAGTCTCACATGATATAATCCTCTGCCGCTCGTCTTAAACTCTTCATCTAACAGCCTGATCTTTGGAAGTTTATATCTGACTTCTATCACAGCTGTCCTGTCATGAAATGGAGAAAATTTTTCTAAGACAAACTCTATATCTCCAAGCTCGTTAAGATCAATCTTTTTAGTCAGCAGTCCTGATTTACCATTTATTGAGTTAGGTATTCTAACAAGTCTAGATATATCCATAGTCACCATCTCATCTATAGGCGTCTCAGCATAATCTGAGTAATATTTAGAATATCTCTGAAGAAGATCTTTATCAATTCTCTTAATAAGATCTTTTTTAACATGACCTGAGCTCAATATATATTCCCTCAGCTCTGGCTCAATGATCTCTCTGAGAAGTCTGTTAGCCACTCTTCTTCTCACGCCGCCGTCTATTACTCTCGGCGGAAGAACAAGATCTTTCTCATCAATCTTGATCACTGGGAAATGCATGTTTGACGCCTTGATGAATCCGGCTATTATTCTTCTACTATCTCTATCCAAAGATCTAAGTCTTTCATCAGTGACTCTTATATGAAATCCTCTGTTTCCTGAGAAACTTACTGTTATAAATCTTTTATCAATCCCGATCTCTTCCACGAGAATATCTACGACATCTAATGCAACTTCCTCAGCATATTTCAGACACTCAGGATCTATATAATCAATAGTTTCTCCAGAACATTGAGGACACTCATTCTCAGGTTCCTCAGACAAGATCTCGCATTCAGGACATATTCTGAATTTTTTGACAAGTTTGTTTTCAACACATTTTTTGATATGATCTGAGTCTATGTCGAACAAAAGATCTGATCCTCTCCATCCTTTAAGCTCCATATCTTCAGCTGCTGGAGACAGATATGTTGCTGAAGAGAAATAAAGATGTAGAGGGACATGTTGTATAAAAAAATTTTTTACTTCATCATATGTTCTGAATGATAAATGTCTCACGTAAGACTCTGAATCAAATGGTTGATAAGCAAATTCTCTGAACTCTATATCAGACGGAAGATCTAGCTCCGCCTTTTCATAATATTCTCTGAAAAGATCTTTTAAAACACTACTCTTCTCTTGGCGCGACATATAATGTCAGCCAGGCTCCTCTGGGCAGTCTTGCAACAACTTTCACTGGAAGTCCCTCACCGAAATATAGATCTATAGACTCGCTTATCATAGACAACTTAGCCATCTTATCAAAATAATCTAACGTGTATTTACTCCTCTGATCATTATCAGCCTTGAACTCGTATCTTGTCAACAGATTTGTCTCTGTGCTAAGCTCTATCTCTACGTTGGTGAGCTCTGATGATGATGTGAACAACATCTTATCTTTTCTAGCAATGATCTCTATCACTTCTCCAACCTCAGAAAGAACTTTATAACTTGATTTGAAAGCCTGTGGAATAACACTTGCCTCAACAGGAAATTCTAGTGAGAGCTCTGGGATCTCTTCAAATCCTGCTCCAGATATAGCTGTGAATTGAAAAACTCTCTCAATGCCATCAGGCGAGATTAGTCCCACATTAATGTTTGGAGGCTCATATGATAATGATATCTCATCTTTCTTCCCAGCTCTTCTCAAGATCTTTATCATGACCTCTAGACTGACAGGGATCTTCTCTTCTCTCTCGATCTCAAATATGTCAAAACCCTCCCTAGGAATATGAAAATCTATCATTGCTACATGAGCAGGATCCATAGCCTTCATTCTGAGACCATTCTCATTGACCTCCATAAGACCTGTCTCAACAAGATCTTCTAAAGCAGCTATTGAATATCTCCAAACTCTTGCATCAATAAATCTAAGCCTCAAGACTATGCCCCTTAAAATGTTGAGAAAATAAATATTAAAAACCCTATGATCTCTGAAAAAATTTTATCTTCTGTTATGTAGCCAACATGCCACATAATGATCTTTGTCTATCTCTTCTAAAACAGGATCCTCATTAAAACATCTCTCAGTAGCAAACGGACATCTATATGCAAATCTACAGCCTCTTACAGACTCTGTCAAACCTTTCTTCTGAGCATCTAAAGTCTTCTGAAGGATCTTTCTTTCAATATTTTTATCAATCCTCGGCAGAGCCTCTATCATAAGTTGTGTATATGGATGCAAAGGATCTTTCAATATCTTTTTTGTATCTCCATACTCAACAATTCTTCCCTTGAACAAAACAATCATTTTATCAGTCGCATAGAGAGCCATATTCATCTCATGAGTGATCATTATAATAGTCATCTTATACTGATCAACAAGATCTCTTGATAAATTAACTATATCTACTCTAGTAGACATGTCAACCATGCTGATGTATTCGTCAGCAATCAACAGTTCAGGCCTTGGTATCAATGCTCTGGCAATAGCGATCCTCTGCAACTGACCTCCTGAAAGCTGATGAGGATATCTGCCCAACACCTCATCAGGATTTAATCTCACAGACTCAAGAACTTTTCTGATGACAACATGCTCGTCTTCACCGGGCAGAAACTTTTTGACGGCAACAGATAATGCTCTATCAACTTTATAAAATGGATTAAAACTTGTGTATGGATCTTGAAAAACTCCCTGTACCTCTTTTCTATACCATCTCAGCTCCTCATCTGAGAGGCTCCACACATTCTTCCCCTTATAAATGACCTCTCCTGAGCTAGGCGGGGTTAATCTAAGTATTATTCTTGCAAGAGTGGTTTTTCCAGAACCGCTCTCACCAACTAATGAGACAAATTCTCCTTTATTTATTTTGAAAGATATGTTGTCTAATGCTTTCACATATCTTCTTCTGGCAAGTCCTAGAGCATATGTCTTCGTAAGATTATTAATAGATAAAATAGGCTCTCCCATAGATCATCACACCTTTCTATCTACAAAAAGCCAGCACTTAACTTTTCTGCCAGGTCTGACCTCTATCTCCGGAGGCTCTTTTCTTCTACATATATCCATGGCAAACGGACATCTAGGATGAAATCTACATCCAGGAGGAGGATATCTAAGATCAGGAGGATTACCTGGGATCCCTCTGATCCTTTTCTCTTCTATTCTAGAGCCTACTGGAGGTATCGACTCTAGAAACATCTTTGTATATGGATGAAGAGGCTCCGACCAGACCTCTTCTTTAGAACCTGTCTCCACAATGTGACCTCCATACATAAGCAGAAGATATCTAGATTTCTCAAGAATAAGATGAAGATCATGTGTAACCATGAGCAGAGTCTCCACAATTTTTTTCTCGACTAGTTCCGTCAGAAAATCTATCACTATGTGTTGCTGTACAACATCTAAATTAGAGACCGGCTCATCAGCAACAAGAAATTTCGGATTTAAAAGTGTTGATATGCCGACGACAGTTCTCTGTCTCATGCCTCCACTCAGCTCATGAGGATATCTATTTAATATGTCGCTCGGCAGACCCAACAGTTTAAATCTTTCTAATGCTCTGTTTAAGATCTCATCAACATCTCTCCCATGGTATCTGGCAACATCTTTTATAAAAGATCCTATCTTCATAGTAGGATTGAGAGCATCCATAGCATATTGAGGTATCAATGATAGCTCTACGCCTCTCAATTGATCAAGTCTGTGTTGCGGAAGAGTCTCTAAATCTATTGTCTCGTACTCTGTTGATGAGCCCTCTCTTTTTCTGATATAAAATATTTTTCCACTAATTTTTATCATAGGAGGATCTATTAGATATAAAAGTCCTTCTGCGAGAGTGGTTTTTCCAGAACCGCTCTCACCAACTAAACCTAGAAATCCTCCTCGAGGGATCTCAATATTTACTCCATCAACAGCTTTCACATAGATGTTGTTAGGAAGAATATAATAAAGCCTTAGATCTTGAGCCTTAGAAACTATGTCTCTTGCCATAGAGACACCTCACACAGCATACACTGTGAATCTAAGTCTAGGATTAAACACATGTTGAAGACCTAAATTGATTAATAAGAGACTGTATGAGAGGAAGACTACTACAAGACCTAGAGACATAAACCACCACCACAAGCCTAATGTTATTGCTCCCCCAGCTAGCATCGCATTAAATGCTCTTCCAAGAGTCACTGCATCAAAAGGTCCGAAGCCTATCGCTCCAATGCCTACCTCAGTGAATATCGCTGAAGAGAAACTATTAATATATATAAGGAATATATATGACGCTATGTTAGGCAAGATCTCTTTAAATAATATCTCTGTAGAGGTGAAGTTAGTAAGTTTAGCCATATCAACATAGTCGGCAGCTTTATTCTGCATAACCATTGATCTTACGACTCTTGTAGGTCCCGGCCAGCTTAATAAACCTATCACCACCGCCACTAACATGCTCGTCCTAAGTCTCTCAGGGACATAGCCAACGATCATTAGCAAAACAATGAACATTGGTATGACGATCATGAAATTAGCTGAGAAATTTATTACGTCGTCAAGAAGCCCACCTTTGTATCCTGCTATCATTCCTAACACAGTTGCTATTAAAGTTCCAATGACACCTGCTAAAGCAGCTATCCATATAGTGTTTTTAAGACCGACGACAAGCCATGTGTATATATCTCGACAATTGTTGTCAGTACCTAAAAGATGTTCAGGTGATGGCGGCAGATACCTAAGATCATCAGTACATCTATCAGTTCCACCAGGAGTGTAATAACTAATCTTCCAAGGATCTGGATATGCGAATAATGAGCCTACGTATCCTAACAATATTATAAATAGGAATATTGTGAATCCGATCACAAATCTTTTGTTAGTAAATAGATCTCCTAACAACGTCTGTCTAATACTTTTTGATACGCCTATCAATTTGGTGAGAGGTTTCATCACTCAACAACCTCTGTGATCCCTCTTCTGATCCTAGGATCTAGAAATCCATACATTATATCAGCGACGTAATTTGCGACAAGGATCATTGTGGCAGTGAATGTGAATATGGCCTGCATGCCGAAGATATCTAATCTGCCTAAGATCATAGATAATAGAGAGCCCATTCCAGGATATCCATAAACCATCTCCACCAATAGATTTCCTGCGAACAATCCTCCGAAGCTCATTGCGAAAGCTATGAACTGTGGTATGATTGCGTTTCTGAAAGCATATCTGCCAAGAACTCTCTGAGGAAGACCTAAGGCCTTGGAGTATTTCATATAGTTGGCATTAAGCTGATATATTACATAGGCTCTCATGCCAATGCTCCAACCTCCTATGCCTATTAAAGTTATAGTAGTCATTGGAAGGATCCAGTGATATAGCAATGCCTTTATATAATCAAACGATAGAGAAGGTATCATATATCCAGGCTTTCCGCTCACAGGAAGGATCTTGTAATACACGCCGAAGATGAATACTAGAACAATTATAAGCCAGTATGCAGGTATCAGAGAGATAAACTGCATAGATGAGAGACCTATCTTATCAACTTTACCACCTTTAAGAGCCATGTAAGCACCTAGATAATTGCCCACGACCCATGAGATCACTAGAGAAGGTATTAAAAGCATTAAAGTAGGAGGCAAATATTGTTTCACAAGATCAATTACTGGAGGAAGATTAGGAAAAGCCAGCGAATAACCCCAGTCGCCTCTCAGAAAATTGATGAGCCATAAAAAGAATTGTGTATAAGGAGGCTTGTCAAGACCAAATTGCTCAATAACTTGTTGTCTTAATTTCTCGGCCTCTGGAACAACTTGAACAATCCCTCCTGTAGTACCCTGACCCATGTTGTATAAAGTCTCAAGATATCTTCCTATAGGATCTCCAGGCATTATTCTTGGAAGAAGAAAATTAAGAAAAGCAGCTAAAAACCATAGAACAATATACGTAGCCGTCTTATTAATTATATACCTCTGAAAAGATGAGACCATGTGCTCACCATCTCAGGCTTAGTCACTAAAATATTTCAATTAGAAAATAAAATCTTTTTAGAAGAAGATTATTAAAAATTATAACTGATATCTACATAAAATACTATATTGATAGAACAATTTTAACATTATTAATAGATGACTATTCTAGTCAAAAATTCTCCTTTATCAACTATCTTTTTAACCCTATATATGTACCATATATTCTCTTTATCACCTCTATAGCCTTGTGATACCACCCATTCATTATCGAAAGATTCTATGTATAATCTGTTTTTATCGCTTGAACATTTAATCTTTTTCTCATATTTTTCACATGAGCCTCTGACATGTATATTCCATCTGAAATCTCCAGATCCTTGGACAAGATCTTTTATAAATATAATTTTTGAATCAACATTGTTATTGAAAGATATCTCTCTATACAAAATGACGTCCTCATAGATCTTAGAAGAGAAGAAAGCTCTGAAACCATTTTCAACTTCTGAATAATTAATTAATCTACCTCTCGTCTCCACATGATCTTCCTCACCTCGAGATATCGTGTTATGAGCTATAGTCTTTCTATTCCATCTCCAGTGAATAGGATTATAATATCCTCCCGAGCCTGCATCAACTATCAAAGGCTCTCTTCTATAATACACCTCGAAAGAGAGTTTATCAGGATGACCATGCCATGCTCCATGAGGTCCGTAATCAAGTATCAAATAGAAAGAGTCTGGATCTTCAGATTCTCTATAGACAAATCTCCCAGAATCATCTAATATGGTTATTCTACTCCTTTTATATTCAGAGAATCTCTCCTCAAGAAAATCTATGTCTTCTAAAATTAATGCGAGAAGTGTCAAAGGATTCTCTATATATGGTCTGGTCTCCCAAAGTCTTCTCCCTATATATCCTAACAAAGGATCTTTGTATCTGAGATACGATAATACATATAGATCAGGAGGAACATAGAACTCGTTGGTGTCTTCTAAAGCTGGAGCCGTGTTATAAGGTGTCGCAATATTCCACAGCCATATAAGAGCTTTTCTTATGAGAGGCTCAGTATCATTATAAAGTTTATATCTATAGATCCTGTCATCACCAGAGTAATAAAGGATCTCTGCGCCATTGATAATACTCTCAAGATCATAATGATGATATCCAGCGGCCAGCTCAACTGATCCTCCGTCTCTCAGAAACGTATATTCTAATGTTGTTAATACTGTGAGAGCTTTTTCTCTAAAAAGATCTATATGAGGTCCTTCTACTTTAAGTGATAATGCTAATAAACCTGCCGCCTCTGAAAACTCCCAGTTTCCAGCCCATACATTAGTGATCTTATAGATCTCATGTGCAATCTCATGCAACATATAAGCTGTCTCTATCTTAAGATCTTTATCAATATATTTATCAAAAAGATCTAGTGATAACACCCAGTTGACGAACCTAGATGCTCCGGCTCCTCCATGTATCGCGGTGTAGTATCCCACAAGATCTTCTTTATACCAATGATCAAGGATCTTTCTATAGATCTTTTTAAACAACTCAATAAGACTTTTATCTTTGTTAAGTAGATATAAAAATACTAGATCAAGATGATTCAAGTTATAAATTAGGTTCTTATCAAAATCTTTCTCAATAATCTTATTAAGATATTCATAGACTCTCCTTCTGTTCAGATAGTCTTTTATGAATCCTTTCAAACGATCAGATGTTTTTATGTCGTCAACATCTATATTAAGGATCTTCTTAAGATCAAGAGGTCTAGAGATGTATTTGTACAGATCTTGAAGAGCTGTAGAGTCTTTATAAAAACCTTCTATATACTCGTTCTCAACAATATATTTATTAAAGAAATGTTTTCTTAAGATCTCAGGAGCCTTATCAAGAACTTTCAAAGCCTCCGGCTGTATTGTGAAGCTTTTTCGAATGACATGTTTTCCTTCGCACAGCTCAAATATTATCTCAGGGATCTCATAAAGCTCTTTATCCATTCTATAGAGAATTTCTTCTGCTGATGAGAAAGATGTTCTCCATAGAAAACCTTTTTCTGTCGATATATGATCTTTATCTAAATAAAGATCTGTTCTTCTAAATTCTCTCTTAACCTGATCTATACAATAACCTCTTTTACCTATAGAAGACATGTTTTTATCATATCTTATATATCCTTTGACATCACATGACACGTCTCTCAGAGGATATATGACAAGCTCGCCTTCATATCTTCTTCCTGGCAAAGCTATTGAAGGACTGATCACGGCAGCAATAAGATCCTCAGATACATAATCAACTCTCTCTATATCATTTAATAACAAGATCTCTATTTCAACAGACCGAGAGTCTCCTGGCTCAAGAGTTTTTCTCTGAAATATTATGTTAACCTCTACATCAAAAAACTGGTCTTCTGTCGCGATAAGACACTCCTCAGACAAACATCTTATTAACAAACCTGTCTTGAGAGCTTTATCTATGACAGCTATCCATCTAGCCTCTGGAAAAAGTCTTGAGGTATACGAATGTTTCTCGAATCTAAATCCTCTGACTTTGGCAGGAGTCATTAATGATGAGAAAGTGTCTCTATCACTCTCATAACCATGATCAACATAATATCTACAGCTGTAGGTGGCTCCCTCAACATCAGGATCTCCCCAGAACCCTCCTCTGCCACATGCTGAATAGATTGTTATTCTAATTCTCTCCTCTAAAGATCTTTTTCCTTTATTCTCTAATCCAACTATGAAACGTATCTTCTCCTCCTCAAGATATGCTCTCCATGTGAGAGAGATCTCATCTCTAGAACATTTGAAAAGAGCCTCTTTGTCACCAATGATTCTTACATTAGGATCCAAGCAGTGAAAAGGCTCTAGAATAATCATTCCCATACCAGCTTTCTTAATCTCAAGCTCAGGTCTTCTAGAAAACAAATGTTTTATTCCTCTTCTTTTATCAATGATCTGAACGATAACGCCTGTCTCATAATCAACTTCTACAGAGATCTTGTCATTCTCTATTTTTCTAAGATCCATGTTCACATCTCCTCGTGAGAAGATTACTCAGAAGAATTTTATCCAGAGATTAATATATGATATCAACAAATTTTCATCTCAAAAGATCTTTGACTACTTCTTTTAATGTTCTCACATATTTAATCACATATTCTTCATCTTCTAAAAGCTCGTAATGAGGTATCCACATTGTGAGTCTACAGGCTTTCTCAGCATTTGGATTATAAGTATTTTTATACTCATCTATTGGCAGACCCCATCTCTCTTCATAAAAAGCCTGTTGTTTATACAGAGGCATTTTATATCCCTCAACTATTGAGAAACCTTTCTCTCTCATTTTCTCAACAATTTTCTCTTTGGTAAGCTTTCCATAGAACTTCTCCTCGATTGATATAGGAATAAAATAATGATTAGTCTTCACATGTCTAGGGATCTTATGTATATAAAGAGATT
The DNA here is from genome assembly GCA_009903825.1 of Desulfurococcales archaeon. Classification (GTDB taxonomy): domain Archaea; phylum Thermoproteota; class Thermoprotei_A; order Sulfolobales; family AG1; genus WYEN01. The sequence goes on along the minus strand of WYEN01000046.1, from coordinate 31,974 downwards.
CTTCGTTAGAAAGCTCTTCATATATTATTGAGGCGTTTCTTCTTATTTTCAAAAGGGTCTGATCTAGAGACCAGAGCTGTGGCAAGAGAATGGCTGCCTGAAACTCCAGCATTCTAGCGTTAAGTCCGATTCTAACATGTTCATACCATCTTCCATCCATAGATCTTCCTGCATGATGTATAGACCATAGCTTCTCATAATAATTCTCATTATTTGTAACTATGATCCCTCCCTCACCTGCCGTCATAAGTTTGCTACTCTGAAAACTGAATACTCCCATATCTCCTATCGCACCTACTTTTCTTCCTCTATATTCTGAGCCCTGAGCCTGAGCCGCATCTTCGACAACATATGCGTTATGATCTCTCGAGATCTTTATGACAAGATCCATTTCAGACGGATTTCCAGCGAAATGTACTGGGACAACAAGTTTTATTTTATTCTCTTTATCTCTCTCAAGGATCTCAGCAAGATTATTAGTGTCTATTGTCAATGTATCAAAATCTATATCAACAAAAACAGGCTTAAGCCCGATCACGACGCCTGCAGTGGCAGTGGCTATAAACGTATATGAAGGCACTACAAAATAATCTCCAAAACTCAGATCTAGACTCATATATGCCAACATTAGACCGATAGTGGCGTTAAAAACTGCAACACCATATTTCGCCTGATGATACTCTGCAAAATCTTTCTCAAATTTCTCAACCATTCCTCCACCATCAAATCTCCCCCACCTACCAGATCTATATGTCGCGACCAGAAAAGACTCTTCAACATCATTAGGCTTAGGCCATTTTCTTCTCAAAATCTTCACCAGATATTTTTAGAAAATCTTAATATATTAATCTCATAGTTTTCTCTACATAAAAATTTATAAGCTAGCAAGAATACTGATGAGTGACAAATATATGGATGGGTAATCCATATGGTCTCTAAGACTACGACTCTCAGCATCATCATGTTGTTAATAGGAGTTGTGATAGGAGTTGTAGGAGGATATTTCACAGGAGCATCTCTAGGAAAAGGATCTGTTCAGACGCTGACTATGCCGATCACATCTATATATACATCCTATCTTACCACCACACAGATTCAGACAGAGACAAGGATCATGACATCACAAATTGTTACTACAGTATTAACAACACCTCAGTATCCTAAGACAATTGTTGACGCTCTCGGCAGAGAGATCAGGATTGATAAAGAGCCTATGAGAATAGTATCTACGATGCCCAGCATCACTGAAGAGCTGTTTGCCTTAGGACTAGGCTTTAAAGTTGTTGGCGTAGACAGCTATTCTAATTATCCGCCTGAGGTCATTAATCTTAGAAAAGAAGGTAAGATAGCTGATGTAGGCGGCCCCTGGACCCTGGATCTTGAGAAGATAATAAGTCTGAGACCTGACATAGTGTTTTTATGTAGAGGCGTTTCTGTTCATGAGAGTCTTTATGCGCCGAAACTTGAGGAGAGAGGTCTTAAGACAGTTTTTCTATTATGTGATTCTGCAAAAGATCAATATGATATATATAGAGATTTAAGATTGATCGCAAGCATATTCAATAGAGATGATGTTGCCGAGAGTCTTATAAAGACTATCGATAAAAAAATTAATGATGTCATCGAAAAACTTAAGACACAAAATGTCTCAAAACCCAACGTGTTAATACTGTTAGGACCTCCCTCATGGGGTCTGTGGAGCGCTGGAGGAAACACATTCATCAGCTGGCTTATCACTACAGCAGGAGGAGTAAACATAGCTTCTCAATACAGTGGATGGCCTCAACTTGATTATGAATATATACTCTCTAAAAACCCTGAGATCATAATAATAACTGCACATGGGATCAACATGAGTCAGCTTAAGAAAGAGCTTGAACAAACGCCACTTAGCAAGACAAAGGCATGGACTGACGGAAAGATCTATTTGTTAAGCGGAGATGCCAATGATATGGTTCTGAGGCCGGGACCTAGAATAGCTGATGCATTAGATATGTTATCTAAAATTATTCATCCAGAGATCTTTGGAGAGTTGTCTAGAAGTGATGTACAAAAGATCCTTGTGATCATGCCGATAATATTAGTTGTGAAGAGGTAGATCATGGCTGAGAAAATATATTATAAAGGCGTAAAAAGATTTGTTTTTTCACTCATGATTCTCATGATCCTCTCTATAACATTGTTTATATCATCTCTCTTCATAGGATCTTCTTCAATAAATCTTTATAAAATAATTCATATGTTATCTAATATCTTTTTGAATAAAAATTCTTCGTATAATGATCCTATGATGAATATACTGGATCTAAGGATCAGCAGAGGGATCGCGGCATATTTCACAGGTTCTGCGTTAGGACTTGCGGGACTGTTGATCCAGACTGTCACTAGAAATCCTCTTGCAGACCCATATATACTTGGTTTATCAACATCTTCACTTGCCTTCGTGTCTTTATCAATATTGTTATTTCCTGACATAATGATCTTTAGATGGAATCTTGTTTTAATAGCATTTTTAGGAGCTTTGACAGGCTTTTTCATAACAATAGGCTTAAGCAAACTCGCCGGAGGATCTTCTGTAGCAATTGTTCTCTCAGGAATAGCAGTCGGATCTTTCTTTGGAGGAGTCTCTCATCTTCTTCTATATCTGGTTCAGGCTAGATATAATATATATATAATGTATCTTCTCACAGGGACAGCTCAGACAGTTCTCTGGAGAGAGCTTCCCTACCTGATCTATCCATCGATCGCTGGAGTAATAATATCATTATTAATATATAAAATGTTAAATGCGTATCTATATGGAGATATCTACTCAAGACAGTTGGGCTTTCCGCCAGGCGTCACGAGAACAATATCTCTAGTGATAACATCTCTTTTGACAGCAGTAACGATCTCTATAGTGGGAATAATAGGCTTCATAGGTCTGGCGTCTCCTCATATAACGAGATTTCTTGTTGGAAATGATCATAGGTTCACAATAGTATTATCTCCTCTGGTGGGAGGAGTTCTTACATTATTCTCAGATATTTCTGTAAGAATCATATCATATGCTTACGGCGCAGAGCTTCCTTTGGGAGTGATCACTATGATGATCGGTTCTCCATTTCTCGCATTTCTAATCATAAAGAGGCTGAGAGAATGATGATAAAGATAGAGGATCTGGAGGTGTGGTATGATTCTATACCTGTATTAAGAGATGTCCGTCTAGAGATTAATAGAGGAGATTTTATTCTTATAATAGGTCCCAACGGATCTGGAAAGACAACTCTTCTAAAGACTATAGCAAATCTTGTGAAGCCTAAGAAGGGAGCTGTCTATATAGATGGTAAAGAATCAAATAGATATAGTCCTCGAAGTCTCAGCAAAATATTATCATATATAGATCCTCATTTATCCAGAGAGATGCCTACGACAGTTCTAGAGCTTCTTATGACAGCAAGATACCCGAGAGAAGATCTTTTTAAAATAAAAGTTGATAAAGAATTTATAAATAAGATCAATGAGATCGCTAAGACGCTTCGTATAGAAGATCTGCTTGAGAGAAGACTTGATCAAGTGAGTAGTGGAGAGCTTCAGAGAATTATTATTGCAAGAGCATTATTACAGGATCCAGAGATATTTCTTGTTGATGAGCCCACGGCTTTTCTAGATCTTAAGTATAGATTTGAGATAATGGATCTTCTTAAAAAAATTAATAGAGAATATATGAAGACTATGATCGTGACTACACATGATCTTATTCTTGCAGGATTATATGGCGAAAAGATCATATTGTTATACAAAGGAATGATCAGGGCGGCAGGTGATGTTGAGAAAGTTCTTAAAAAAGATCTTGTGAAAGAAGTTTATGAGATAGATGTAGAAGAGATCTATGTGAACAATAGAAAAATATTGATCCCTATCAACATGAAGTGAAATCTATTTTTATATAAAAAATATATACCCCTATGCCTTATTATATACTTGCGGTGAGAATGTGAATAAAAGATTTCTTACTCAGATCTCTCTATTCCTAATAGTTCTTACAACTCTCTCAATAATAATATCACTGCTTCCCGCCTCAACATATGCTCAACAGCCAGGTCCTGGTCCTGCGAGCAATTCTATAACAATTAGAAAAGTTGATCTTGATAAAGTTGCTGCAGAATTCTCTGCGGGAAGATTAGATGCTTATCTATTTGCTATAAAGCCTACACAGCTGAAACAATTTGAGGATCTTGTTAAAGCAGGTGTTATAACTTTTGTCCAGGCTCCCGCAGGTCTTGTAGACTTCATATTCAATCCTGCTCCTGTTAAAGAGATAGCTTTAGACGGCGATCAGAGAGGAAAATATCTTCCAGCTTTAATAGGATATCCACAGGAGGTTATCACACAAGTTTATTATGATCCTGATGCCAACAAGACTTATGTAGACATATGTTGTGATGGAAAGAATATTAATCCGCTAGCTCTTAGAGAGGTGAGATTCGCGTTAAACTATGCTATTGATAGAGATTATGTTGTGAAGACTATATACATGGGATATGCAGCTGCGATGTATACATATCTCTCTCCATATGACCCAACCTATATGTATATAGCTGATGTAGTGGCTAAATATCAGTTTAAATATGATCTTTCGTACGCCTCAAGTCTTATAGAGAGTGCTCTCACAAAAGTAGGAGCATATAAAGTAGGCGGAAAATGGTATTATGCTGGAAGCCCGATCACATTGACATTTATAATAAGACCTGAGGATGAGAGAAAAGAGATCGGAGATATGTTTGCAAACGCTTTAGAGGCTCTAGGCTTCACAGTAAACAGACAGTATCTGACCTTTGGAGAGGCATTATCAAGAGTATATGATTCTAATCCGACGGACTTTCTATGGCATATATATACTGAGGGATGGGGCAAAGGAGCTTTAGAAAGATATGATTCTGGATCGGTAAACCAGTTCTGCGCACCATGGTTCGGCGCTATGCCTGGGTGGCAGACTGAAGGCTGGTGGTGGTATAGAAATGATGCTATAGATGAGATGGGCATGAAACTATACTTCGGACAATATAAGAGCAAAGCAGAGTGGGAAGATCTTTTGAGAAGCTCCACCGACCTGTGTATACAAGATGCTATAAGAGCCTGGGTGGCGACAAGATTCGATCTATATCCTGTCAGCACAAAACTTATGGGGATAACATACGACCTTGGAGCAGGCCTCAGAGGTATATTTAATTACAGAGAGATGTATATACCTGGAAAACCAGATCTTTCATTAGGTCATCTATGGGTATATACTACGAGAACCATATGGAACGTCTATGGAGGCTTTGGAGATGTGTATAGCGCTGACCCGTTCCGTGCTACAGGAGATCCTGCTACATGGAGAAATCCATTCAATGGAATGCCTATACCATTCAGATTCAACTATACTGTGGAGACCGCAGGTCCCACAGGAACATTAGAAGTTCCTTCTGACGCCTTCATATGGGATGCAAAGGCAGGCAAATGGGTTAATGTTGCTCCTGGGACGACTGCTGTTTCAAAAGTCACTTTTGATTTATCAAGTTTCATAGGAGCAAAATGGCATGATGGCACACCTATAACATGGGGAGATGTTTTGGCAAACCTGGCTTTATGGTTTGATCTTGTGTACAACTCTACAAAAGCCTCTAGAGAGTCTGCGATTGCAGGTCCTAACAAGCCTTACTTTGATACTCTCAAAGGATTCAGAATAGATGAGGCAGGCAAGAAACTTGAGGTTTATGTAGACTTCTGGCATTTCGATCCTAACTATATAGCTGATTACGCAGCCATAATACCGTTTAACCCTGCAGAGCTGTTATACATACAAAATGTCTTAGTATTTGATCTTCAGAAATACGCCTTCAGCTCTTCATCTGCAAGACAATTTAAAGTTCCACAGCTTAATCTTGTTCTAAAAGATCATGCGGTAAGCATAAGAGATGTTGCAACAACATTAACAACATTCCCAGCTAACCTATTCACACTACCAAATGGAAAAGTTTATATGACATCTGATGAGTGGAGCAGCAGATTAAAAGCATTAATATCATGGATTGATGCTCACGGCAGTGCATGGATATCACAAGGACCATTCTATCTAGACTCTTTCGATAGAGATAATCAGGTTCTAGTTCTTAAGGCATTTAGAGACCCCACATATCCATTTAGCCCAGGAAGATGGTATTTCGGCAAGCCAACACCTACACAGATAATAAAGATAGACACGACAGATCTAGTAATTGGTCAGCCGTTTGTAGTAAATGTCACTCTAACTGGAGTGCCGCCACTCAGAGTGAGATATATTGTGACAGAGATTCAGACGGGAACAATAATTACCAGTGGAGAAGCTAAGAATGTCACGCCATATCTATTCACGTTCAGTCTATCTCCAGATTTAACAACAAGATTAAGACCTTACTATCTATATCAGATCCAGATATTAGGCTTCAGCGACAGCGTTGCTCTGCCAGACTTCACATCAATATCAAAAGAAGCTATACCAGCATCAGCGCAACAAGCTGCACAAGCAATGCAACAAGCATTACAACAATTAGCTAACTCCACCAACCAGAGAATAGAAGAATTATCAAAGACAACATCTGAGCAGATAGCAAGCGTCCGTCAAGAACTTGAGACGAGACTAGGACAGGTTGCAGAGACATTATCAAAAGCCTTAGGAGATGTAAGCACATCATTAACATCAAGCCTCAACTCGTTGTCAGCAACAATGAGCAGAAGCATAACAGATCTTAGCAACACTTTGAATGCCACTAATCAGCTGTTCTCAACACAGATCAGCAGTCTCGATAGAAAGATTGATAGTGTTAGAAGCGATTTGTCCTCAGCAATAAGTTCCACAAGAGATGATGTAAGCAAATTATCATCAGAGCTGTCATCGCTTAGCACAATAGTATATGCTGTATTAGGATTATCAATAGTGAATCTAGTGTTAGGAATAGTCTTGATCATTAGAAGAAAGTAGATTTTATAATCTCTTCTCTATTAAAAAATCTATTTTTCTTCCTAAAAAATTTTTAAAAGGAGATGATTAGAGAATGAGTCTTGCCCGTGTAATTGTTAGAAGAGCAATTCTTCTAACTATTGCATTAATAATAGTAGTGTTTCTCACAGCATTTATCATAGGAGCAACAGGTTATGATCTTAAGATCTGGAACGCCATAATAATAGAAGAGACTAGAGCATATAGAGAAAGTCTTACAAAAGCAAATCCTAACATGAGCCCTCAAGAAGTCAACAAATTAGTCTCAGATTATAAAGCCACCTTAGAAGAGCTTTACGGCGTAAACAAGCCGTGGACAACAAGAGTTCTTCCTCTCGCATTAAATGTTCTAATTTTAAAACTTGGAGATGTTACGAGTAATGATGTTGCAAACGTAGTCGGCAGACAACTTCCTCTCACAGTCTCAGACGCAATATTAACTGTTCTACCAAGAACTATCGTCATGATCACAGTGGCTGAGGTGATAGTTCTTCTACTGGGACTATTATTAGGTCCTAGAGCAGCTTTTAAACCAGGCTCTTTAACAGATAATTTCGTCATAGGATACGCGGCTGTGATGAACGCTATACCACTTTGGTGGATGGCTCTTATAATGGTATTCTTCTTCGGATATGATCTTGGCATCGCGCCCACAAGCGGTAGAGGAGCGATAGCAGCTATAAATCAACTTGGAAGCGGAGATATAACTGCACTCGGATCATTATTATATTATGCGTGGCTACCTATAGTCACTATAGTAATAAACTTTCTAGGAGGAACCTCATATATAATTAGAGCGACATTGATAAGAATAGTCAGAGAAGACTTCGTAGTTGTTGCAGAAGCAAAAGGACTTCCTGACAACATAATATATAGAAGCTATATTCTGAGAGCTGCAGCACCGCCTATAGCAACATATATTATATTAGGACTTGCCGGAACCATTGGAGGCTTCATAATAACAGAGTCAGTATTTGACTGGCCTGGAATGGGCACTCTATATTACGCGGCCATAACTACTGGAGATGCATCAACAATCATCGGTCTCACATATGTGTTCACATTGGTATATGTGATTGCAAGACTTATACTAGAGATCTTATATGTATTTCTTGATCCAAGGGTGAGATACTGATGTCAGAAAAGATCACTTATAAAATAGCTGGGCTCATAAACTTCATAAAAACCTATATACTTTCTCAGCTTGCAGGAAGAATATCACTTGTTTTATTAGCATTTCTAATCATAATGTCTATATATGCATTGACAGCTTTACCAGGAGATTTCCCAGTTAAATGGACACAGCCACAGGCTTGGGAGACTAATCCTGTGAACTCACCACCATATTGGGCAGGAGCCTTTGGGTATCAGTGTCTCCCTCAGATCGAGTATAATCTTGTTGAGAAAAAACCTGAGATATATGTGAGCGGGACATCAGTCACAGCATCTTATTATTACAATTATTATCTACCTAGAAACGTGAACCTGACTCCTCCAAATATTTTGATGATAACTAGAGATATAAAGATCCCTCCAGGAACCTCAAATATAGAAGTGAGGCTCAGCGTACAGAGACCTGATAATTATACATATACATTATTTGACAACATAATCCCTGTATCTCCTAACATGACATATATCTCTCAGAGATTTAGATTAAGTAGTGAGACTCTTTCGAGAGATATTGTTGTTCAATATCTCGAGAAGGGTATGCAAGTCAATAGATTATCTATCTTAGGAAGATATCAAGAGCTGATCTTTGAGGAGATAACTAATGTTTCAAAAGATGGTTTTGTAGAGAAAGTAAAGATCTTGCCGGGAACATATGTGTTCAAACTAGATCTTGTTTATTCAGGCGTGACATCTCCTCCCAGTGTTATTGCGAAAGATCTTATTCTAGTGATACAGGGGACTTGCTACGGTTTTATGGGCACAGATTATCTAGGCAGAGACCTGGCTATGGGGCTTTTATACGGCTTTCCAATAGCATTAGCAATAGGATTTAGCGTGGCCATATTCTCAACATTGATAGGAGTGTTGGCAGGTATTATAAGCGGTTATTTCGGAGGTTTTATAGATGAGTTTATTCAAAGAACTGTTGATGTCATGGGAAACATACCTCTGCTACCAATCTTAGTTTTGATCGCAACTGCTGTACAAGCGTCAGCTTTCATAACAAGTATCCAAGATCCTGTCACCAAAGGATGGGTTCTGCTAGGGATCATAATGATAATATTAGTCGTATTCGGATGGCCAGGACTTGCGATAGTGATAAGATCTTTTACATTATCGATCAAAGGAGAGGCTTATATAGATGCTGCAAAAGCTCTTGGAGCAAGTCATAACAGAATAATGTTTAAACATATACTTCCACAGCTGACGCCTTATATACTTGCTAACTTAGTACTCTCAGTCCCAAGCGCTATAGTCACAGAGGCGGGGCTGGCCATATTAGGAATATCACATGGGCTTCCGACGTGGGGAGGAATATTAGCTGATGCAAGAACAAAAGGATATATAACATATTGGTGGTGGATATTTCCGCCTGGAATATTGATCACTATAACATCAATGACATTCATATTCCTCGGACTGGCACTTGAGAAATATGCAGAGCCCAGATTAAGAGGAAGAAGAGAATAGAGATGACATGGAGAAAAAGAATTATAATTGGAGTATCAATAACATTCTCAGGTCTTCTCCTCTCATTAACAAAAAATCTTTTTCTAGAGATCCTTGGTCTAATATTTGTCTTAACAGGATTCATATTAGTTTTACAAGGAGTATACATATATTCTATTGAAAAGATCCTTAGAAAATCTTAAAAATCTGAAAAAGAAACTTTCTAAAGGCTATCAAGATGAAATTTACAAGAAGAGCTCTCATAGTGTTCATATTATTAGGTCTCACATCATTAACAGCAGACATGGTTTATGAAGGAGCAAGATCTGTAGGAGGATCTTATATAGAATATCTTGGAGGCCCAGCAATAGCATCGGCCATAGCAGGATCAGGAGACCTCATAGGATATGGACTTAGATTCTTAAGCGGAGTCTTAGCATCATATCTAATGTCTTCAACAATTATATGGATCTTCACAATAACAGGCTACGCCATACAGGTGGTGGCCATACCATCTTTAGCATTAATATCTTCATGGCAGATAGCAACAATATTATATCTTGCTGAGAGAGTTGGAAAAGGTCTGAGAACACCTACTCGAGATTTTATTCTTGCTGAGGTGACTGAAGGGATCGGAAGAGGAAAAGGTTTTGGAATTCATGAGGTAATGGATCAAGCTGGAGCAGTCTCAGGCCCAGTAATCCTTGCTTTGGCAATATCATTATATGGATTCTCAAAATCATTTCTCATACTCCTGATCCCTGGAGTAATATCTGTGGCTCTGATAATCTCAGCATATATATTATATCCTGAGCTTGAGAGCATTAAGATAAGCAGAGAATTAAATAAACACTCGATAAGCTTCAGAGGGCTTGGATCAAGATTCTGGCTATTCACATTATCAATGTCTCTCTTCGCAATAGGATATGTTCATTGGATGATCGTCTCATATTATGTTTATTACTGGAGAATACTTTCAGAAGCAGATATAGGATTAGCATATGCTCTCGCAATGTTTACAGACGCTTTAATAGCTCTGCCAATAGGATTATTATATGACAAGATCAGGTTTAACACATTATATATGGCACCTATCGCAGGACTTATTGCTACAGCAACATTATTATTATCACCATATTACGGAGGATCAATGGTTTTCATATCAGCAGGATTCTGGGGAGTCGCCATGGGATGCTACGAGACTATAATGAGAGCTTCAATAGCTGATCTAGTAGATCCTGAGAAGAGAGCATTAGCATATGGGACATTTGGATTGATATTCGGTCTGGCATGGACGGCAGGATCATTTATCTATGCATTTCTACTCTCAATATCAACATATCTGGTGTTAATATATACAGTTGCGACACAGATGTTTTCAATAATCTTTTTAATGCCTCTGAATAAAAAAGATCTTATCTAATGACGACATAATTTATTTTCAAAAGCTTCATCGCATAAATAAGCTCTTCAACATATTCTCCATATACATAGCTCCAATGAAATCCTCTTATATACTCATTTAATCTTGAGACATCTTCATTAAACATCACCTTGATCTGAGATCTGCAGATGGGATAATCAGTATAGCCGGAAGACTCGGCTAAACCAATAACGGCGCTCTCAAGATCAAATGATAAATTAAGTAGAGTGATCTTGTGGCCAGGCTCATACAAGACTTTAATTGCTGCAGGAGAGTCTGATTCAAAATGTGTTGTCAAAACATATTTGAATCCCTCAGATCTATATCCTAATAATTTTGTTGGAGAAGTACAATGAGCATAAACAGCCTCTCTACCTTTAACAGGAATACTTGGATTAACAAAAACAGCAGGTTTATTAGATATATATCTTAAAAGAGTTTTAGCGACAAGATTAGTCATGTCGCCTTCACACACGCCTAAAAGACCTTCATCATCTAATAATGAGAAGGCTAGACAAGGCGTGGACCTCCATCTAGATGCTCCATACATCATACATCCAGAGATCGTGACTATGTTAGCATTATACTTCTTAGCAAGATATCTCAGACCAACATAAAGTCTCACACCAGCCTTAAGACCTTCTATACTCAGCTTGTTATCAACACTCTCTCTCAACAATCTACTCATGATGATCTCAACTTCTTTTCTGCCATCTTCACTCTCAACATATTCCATAGCCTCCTCATATGCGCTATCATGATCTAGAAATATGATCTCTAGACCGATCTTTTTTAATACAGCTCTCAACTCATTAAATCTCCCCTGCCAGCCATAAGGAACTCCAATATATAGAACTCTAGATCTTCTCAACATATATACGCCATATAAAGCTCTAAGGATCTTTTTAACCTCATTATAATCATCATATACAACAAAAACATCATGAGGATCATATAGCAAAGTCTTGTCAGTCTCCATTCTTATAATTCTCGCATTAAAGATCTCTGCAAACGTATAATAAGGATCTTTAGATTTCACAAAAACTATCGAAGGCTTGCCGAGAGATAATAATGCTCTCATAACATTCGTCTCAGGTCCTACAGCAAAAATCATCAGAGCATCAGAATCTCTGATAAAATCATATCTAGCAAAAACCTGAGCCTCATTATCAAAAACATCTCCACCATAAACCTCCAGCTCATAACCTTCATTCAAAAGATCTTTGATCACTTCTCTCAACTCTTTCTCGACAACTCTTCTCTCCTCAAGAAGCTTCTCACGAGAATCAAATCCCCACGCACTCATCCTACTAGGAGACTTCTGATCTATGACTCCACCTATTAAAGCATAATAGATCTTCAAATGTTATTCACCTTGTTGCAATATGTTAGATAAAGATAAAACGTTTCTCTCATGGAATTCTTGCTCTCTCAAACTTCTCTCTCTCAGCCAATGGCACAGTGGCGTCTATGCCCATCTTATCACCTAAACCATCTCTTGAGGAAGGATCTAGACTGCTGAGTCTTGCATTAGATATTATTATCAGTCCTCGAGAAGCTTGAAATCTTGTTGCTAACGCCCACTCAACTTGCTCAAGATCGTCTGGATCAATATCAGAGTCTACGGCCACAACCATTTTAAGAGATGGATGTGCTGCAAATGCTGCTAAAATAGCGTTTTTAGCATCTCCATCATGATTCTTTTCTATAGATATTATGGCGTGAAGCCACATCCCGCCTCCTCTTGTGAGTCTTATCTTATGAACTTTTCTCACAACCTTAGAGACTGCAAAATATATCTCAGCTTCTTTAGAGATCCCCATTAGGATCTTATGTTCATTTCCTCCTGGAAGAATTATATGAAATGGATATGAAGATAAGCTCATATATATCTCATCAATTTTTATAAGAGGCTGTTTTCTCACAATATCATATGTTGATAATATATCTGTGAAAGGTCCTTCATCAACATCTTCAAGAGTTATTCTAGCCTCTATAACATGTGAACATGAACATGGAACAGGAAGATTATGAATAGGAGTTCTACAGACCTCAAGATTGTTATTCATAAAAGTATTAGCTATCTCAAGCTCGAAAACTCCATATTCAGGTTGCATTGAGGCGGCCAACTCCACCAGAGGGCTCGGAGAGAAACATATGGCTATAGGAGTCTCTCTACCGACTTTTCTATATTCAGTCATGATCCTGTATAGATGTCTAGGAACAATTCTTGCAACACATTTGTCAGAGTCTAAGATCATTATTCTATGAATAGATGCGTTATAAATATCTTCAAAAGGATCTTTGGCTATAACAATTGATGACGTGAAATATCTTCCTCCGTCTCTCTCATAAAAATATAAAGCAGGAAGAAGCCTAAGATCTTTAGTAATCCTCTTATAGTAATTTTCAAAAGTCTTCTCACTAGAGATCTTGGTGGGTCTATTCATAGCATCTCTAATTTTATAATAAAGATCTTTATCATCTCTCACATCAAGAAATTTATACAAGATCTCTCTTCTAGAGATGATATTAGCCACAGAGATAGTTTCAGGAGAACAATCAGTTCTGAAAATAACGGCCTTGCCTCTTTTGTCCGCATGATCTATGATTTTAGCAGCCTCATATCTACATGACAATATTTTGTCAATCTCTTCTAAAAAATCTTCTTCTCTCAAGATCTTGATTGCATCTAAGATATCTCTCAAAGAAACCCCTAGAATTAGATTGATGATTAATATATTAACATTAACAAGTTATATAGGACATCTTGTGTATCTGATAGAGTCATCATATGAAAAATCTATCTTTACTCTACCAATCAAAACGCCTGAGACAGGCCCCTCGTATCTAGTTACTATCTTAAGAACATTATTCTGAAGATCTAATGTGTCAATTATTGCAGGAGCGATCTCTCTTAGAGAAGAGTCTAATAGAGATGCTAAAAGACCTCTCTCACTTCCCTGAACAAAGATCTGTATCTCATGATCTTGATATTTGAGGCTTTTCTCAGAATATTCTTTCACTGGAGACTGAACATATAGATATATAACTCCCTCATGTCTGGATCCGTATAAAATTTTTGTTCCAATAATCTTCTCAAGCTCTAAGATCTTCTGTTGATCAAGTTTTTCACCACTTGCTAGACAGGAGCCTATTATAATAAAATCTCTGCTTATATCAATACTTCTGAGAACAGCCTGATCAAAAAATTTCTTGTATGCATAAGCTCTGAGCATCCTCCGATCTTCACGACTTCTAGTTCTAACTCCCTGTGGAGATGGGAGAGGCATGATCTTTATAGGTGTTGAAGTGTTGATCAGGCTTCCTAGATAAGATCCGTTCTGAAGAGCAATTATATGAGTAGCCTTAACAAATCTTGCGATCTCAAGTTTCATCTCAATAGCATATGGACTGGAAACCCAGCCGTCAGTATTTATTATTATGACCTCCGCCCCCTTCTCCAAAGCTTTTGAGACAAGATCTATGGTAGCTGCAATTATTCTATGAGAATATTGAGAAGGAGTCAAAACTCCTATAAGCCTGATCTCTTCTGGATAAAGCTCTCTAAGCCATTGAACAGTCTGAGAAGGACATGACATAGAAATAAAATCTGGAGGACCGATATCTTGTTGACCAATATCAGCATCAATCACACAAGCCTTCAACCCCTTATTAATTGCTGTGTTGAGAAGTAATGTTGAAAAAGTTGATTTACCAGATTCTCCAGGTCCCATTACGACTATCCTAGATCCTTTCTCAACAACTTTCTCAGCAGTCTCGATCCATTGAATAGTCACATCATCTTTTTCACGAGGATTCTCAACATAACCTCCCTCGCCAAGCTCTATATCAACAACTGAATCATCTAATGAATACAATGGATAACTCTTGTAAAGACTTATAAAAATCTCAGATCCTGACTGCAAGATCTTTCCTAACACAGATATTCTCCCCGAGGCTACTCTCAGACTGGCTGGTCCAGCGACTCTTACGATAGATGACCTAGGGATCTTTAGAGATATTTTCAACATGACCACATCTAATAATAATTATAATACAAAAATATCAAAAACATATATATTCATCTAATAATTTTTATATGGCGATATTTTTATGGTCTCTCTAGATCTTATGAAAAATATAGTTGAACAAGCAAATAAAAATCTTTCTTTAAAAAATGAGTTGAAAGGATCTCCAAGAATATTTCAATTTAAACTAGAGGGTGAGAAGCCGTTTTATGTAGCAATTAAAGAGGACGGATCGTTAGAGCTTAAAGAGGGAGAACATTCTACTCCAACAGCGACATTGTCTGCAAAAGATGAAGTTATGAAAGATATTATAGAAGGCAGATTAGACGGCGTGCAGGCATTTTTCAGAGGACAACTAAAGATCTCTGGAGACGTCTTTGCAGTTCAAAAACTTAATACTATACTCTCGAGATTAAGAAAATAATTTTTCATCTTCTCTCAGTCTTAAACCATATTTTTTTTCTGAAGAATATTGATGAGACAAATGATGAGAAAATTATGATCCAGTAGAATGGTAGAAGAAACAATCCTGAGAAGCTTATAATCATAATCTCTCTCCAGCCTCTCTCACGATGACCTCTGATCAATAGATAGATTATCATCATATTAAATAATAAATATATGTAGACGCCGATCATATAAGGACTTAAAAAGATATCGTTGAGACTGTTGTTTCTATATCCAAAAAGCTTATCTATGAGAAATCTTGCTGAAAATCTCTCATCATGACGAATATAAGAGTATGTCTCAAATATAAGAGGAGTCATGACGCCAAACATTGTTCCTGTGGTAAACATGTATGTGCTTAAAATCTTGAAAAAAACTTTCCTAGAGATCTTTATTTTAAACATTTTATATAAAACCTCCAGATGACCTTTATACCATCTGATCCTTTGTTTAATCAAAGATCTAAGGTTTTTAGGAGCCAGCTCGACCACGAAAGAATCTATATAACCATATTTCAAATCTTGACTGGCTAATAGAAGAGAGAGCATAGCATCTTCAGCAAGTGTCTCAGGAAAGCCTCCTAATCTCATAAGAACATCTCTCTTTATAAAAAGACCTTCACCACTTAGAGAAGTGTGAAGCCCAAGTCTTCTGAAGAGCTCGATCCAAAGATCATACCATAAGACAGTTTCTATAAAAACAAGTCTTCCGAGAACACTTCTTCTATATCTATAAACCTTAGGACTTACAGCTACATATCCTCTCGAGAAAGCATCTAAAACTTTCTTGATCTGTCTCCTATCAATAAGATCGTCAGCATCATATACGCCAATTATGTCGCCGCTCGTCTTATCTAGAACTCTGTTTATATCAGAGGATTTCAGTCCTCTGCTATTCGCTATCTCAAAGATCTTTATATCATAACTGTATTTCTTGTTTTTAAGGATCTTTTGTACACCTTCTCTAGTAACATGATCATTTGCTGGATAAATTAGATATACATCTAAAAAATCTTTTGAATAATCAAATGTCTCAATACTATCAAGAGTTGTCTCAATAGATTCTCGAGACTCATTTTTCAAAGGAATCAATATTGAGATCCTCATGATCTATCTCCTCCTACCCATGTCAGCCTTATATTTTAACAGAAAATATGTTAAGAGACTTAAAGGCGCAAATATTATTGAGAGAACAATTGAAAGGATCAAGATCCCTTCTTTATCAAATATATATCCTCCCAACACGTTTCCAATAAAAATTCCTATTCCTAAAGTAGTCACATAGACGCCTGATGAAGGACCTCTCACTCTAGTCTTATCAGTGAACTCTGCTAATAATGTTAGAAGTGTCGGAGGAATCATAAACGCCAATGCGCCAAATAATATCAGCGAAAAAACTAAAAAAGTTATGAGAGGATCTGAGAAGATCAGCTTCAACATATCGTTAAAACTTCTCGTCACATAGATCTCTGGTCTAGAGATTAATACGCCTATTAATGGGATGGCAACTATAGATGATAAAGATCCTATTAACAAAGATCTTTCTCTACCGAAATATCCTGATAAAAAGCTTCCAAAGAGAACAGCAATAGAGAGTAATAAGACTGCAATAACCAAAGTTATTCCTAGACTGCTGTGATAGAATGATGGATGATATATGCCTGTCTGTAAATGAAATATCTTCTGTATTATTCTAGGACTTATAAAAGCCACTCCCAGAATAATTGATACGCCAGCCCACATAGGGACCAGATACATAGATCTTCTCTCAACATTGAAGAATCTCTCTCTATAAAACTTCTTATAAACAAGTTCTTCACGAACCTTCTCTCTTAATAATATGCTCATGAGAAAAGCCAGTGAAGAAAATATTAATGTGAGAATAAAACCTTTGGTAGCCTGAGGAGCAAATACTTCTAATAATCCTCCGACAAAAAATCCTAATCCATAACCTAGAAGATTAGAAGCCTCTAAGCCTCCTACGCCAAATAATCTTATTCTATATGATATATAGATCGTCTCTTCAGCTAATAAAGCTATTGAAGAGACTATTATAAGTGAGGCTGAGAATCCTCCTAATATCTGTGGCAAAATCAGTAGATAAGGATCTATATTTTCATAATAGATAAGATTTGATAGTCCATATGAGACGGTGAGCATTATAGACGCTGTCAAAAGACTTTTTCTAGGCCCTAGATACTCGTATAATAATCCTGATGCAAATCCTGACAAGGCTTCTGTAAGAGAATAAGAGCCCTGGATCAGGCCTTGTTCAACAGTTGTGAAATTATAGTTAAGTGTAGAGAGAAGAATAAATGATGCATTAGCAGATCTTATGAAGATCACTATTAGATAAAGAGTGATAACTGTAAGAAACATCTCTTTTAAAGATATTTTCCTCAAGACATGCCCTATAAATAGTTTCTATCGTTTTAAAAACTGTTTCATCATATATATTTATTAACCTCTGAAGAAATGATCCTTTCGAGAATATGAGTAGTGAAGATATATTAAATATAATAAAAAACGTTTTAGAGCTCAACACATATGAAAGTAGAATATTTCTCACATTAGCTGTAAAAGGCTCTATGAGAATATCTGATTTATCTAGAGAGACCGAGATCCCTAGGACAAAGATCTATCAAGTTATTAAAGAGCTGAATAAAAAAGGGATCGTGACAATAATTTCTAAGAAACCTTATATTGTTGAATTGAAAGATCCTGCTGAGATCCTTAGAGAAAAAATTGAGAGAGAATATAAAAATAAGAAAGAGCTCAGTGAAAAAATATTGTCATATATTGAAAAAGCAAGATCTTATGATGTGAAAAGTGTTAGAGATATAGCACATGTGACAATAATTGATACTCATGAGAATTTTATAAAAAACTTGTCTTCAGATATAGAAAGATCTGAGGATTATATAATTGTTGTTGTAAGCAGAACTCCTATAGAGATCAATTGGAGAAATCTTTTGAAACCTCTTTTTAAAACGATCATGAGAGGCGTAGCGTTCAGATATATAGCTCCGCCAAAAAGTAGAAGTCTTATGATGATGAATGAGATTATCAAGATGATATTACGTAGAGAAGATCTTTCTATGATACAGAGGCTTTTAGATATAGATTATAAAGATCTTATCAAAGATGTTTTAAAGAAAGATCCTGACGAGATAAATAGGATCCTTTCTAGAGTAGAGCTATATGAGGCTGAGATAGATCTTCCGTTTATACTATTTGATGACAAGATAACATATATATTATTCTCTGATCCTGTAATGAATCGATTCTTATTCTCTACGAGATATGTTAATGAGAGACTCACAAAAACACTTAGAGAATATATTGAGCTGATGTTAGCATCTAAAAAAGCTTCAGATACAACTAAGAGACTTCATATTTATCAAGGGTGAAAATAAATATTCGGATTGAAAAATGAATCATATGTTTATTTGCCACATCTCTTCTTCTTAGACTCTTCTTTGGCTGATTTCTTCTCTTCAGATTTCTCGGCCATTTTAATCACCATATCACATGCTTATTAGTTTCAAATCTTAAAAAATTTATGAGACTTATAAAATCTTAGATCTTATCTTAAATAATTGATAGATATTAAATATCAGTGCGAAAATACATATTGTTAGAGGATAGACAAAGCTTATATTAAGATCTGTATGAATATGTTCTGAAATTCTTGTTGAGATCACAGCTCCCGAGACTACTCCTAATAGATAAGAGAGTGATAAAAATGCTGAAGCTCTTCCTCTAAAATTCATAGGCACGTCAGACACGATCTTTGAGGACGCGGGAAGGATCGTTCCTAAAGTTATGCCAAATAATATTGATGAAAAGATCCTTGAGGTCATGCTTATATCAAAAGTTAAAATAGCCATAGAGCCAACGCCTGCTGACATGCCTAACAACATGTTTCTAACAGCCTCTCTACTGCCTTTCACAGCAATATATGTTAATGATGCTATTATTGGGATAGATGATAAAGTTGATAAAAAAGTCCAAGAAGCGATCTCTGAGGCGGCAGCCTGTCTACTCATGTTAAATATCTTCTCAAGATATATGCCCATGCTACTTACTATAGATCCTATGATGTTGTATGTCGCGAAAGCAGATATATAAGCTGTAAAAAGAATAGTTTTTGATAATCTCTCTCTCCTCATCATCTCGAAGTCTGAGACATTTTCTCTTCTCACAGTATAGGTGTATATTCTGAAAAATGCTGTAGATGATAAAAATCCTATTATGTAGATAATTGATATGACATAGAAGAGAGCTGAAAAGCCGTAGACACCTACTATATATCTAGCGATCAAACTACCGATCAATATCGGTGTCGCGGCAACCAGCCAGTATGTTGTGAAGCTCAGTCCAAGTCTCTTTATCACAACATCTCTGAATACTGATAGCGTTGCTGGAAATAGAGAGGAGTCCACAGCTCCATGAAATGATCTTATGATCATGAGCTGAGAAGGATCTTTTGAGTTTGCATATGAGATGGCTAGGAAGACATCAATCAGCAATATAATTGTTATAATCTTTGATCTATTGAATTTATCTAATAGAAAGCCTATTATAGGTAGAGAAAATATTGCTGTCATAGAGTATAAGGCCGTGACAAGACCGGCCTGTGAAGATGTCGCTCCTAAAGATCTTGAGTATTCAGCTATGATCGGAGAGATCGTCGAATGATCTATCATTGATACAAATACGAGCAGATAGATCAACATATAGATCTTTAAAGATCCTTTTATAGCTAACCACCTATTCTAGAGAGAAAAACTTGATGCTTAAATAACTTAATTAACTGACAGTAACATATTCTTTGTTAACAGATCTTAAGTTATTATGAGGATGAGAATATAATAATTTGGTGATTAAATTAAGACATGAACATGATCGTATGAATATAAGTGATGTAAAAGCTTATATCATCACTGTAAGCACATCAAAATATCGAGAATATCTAGAGGGCAAAAAGCCTCAGGACATATCTGGAGATCTTGCTGAGAAAATGATTAGAGAGAGAGGAGCCGTAGTAGTCGGAAGATCCTTAGTTGATGACGATGTTCATATGATAAGATCTTTAGTAGAATCTCTTGTTCTTCGAGAAGACATAGACATGATAATAATAACCGGCGGAACCGGCGTAAGCCCTAGAGATGTGACAATCGAGGCAGTAAAACCTCTTCTTGAGAAAGAGCTTGAGGGATTCGGAGAGATATTCAGATGGATCTCATATCAGAAGAGAGGAGGAATAGCAATGCTCAGCAGAGCAACAGCCGGCATCATAAATAGAAAATTGATAGTTGTTCTACCAGGATCTCCGGACGCAGTCAGCACAGGATTAGAACTGATACTAGATCAGGCTACACACATACTTAGTATAGCCAAGGGCCTCTAAAATACGCATCTATCAAATACAAACTTTATTTTTAATCTCAAAAAACTTAGATCTATAGCATATTTATTTTAAGTAGAGATATAATTAGTAGTAGTGGACAGATATGGAGCTAGAGACAATAATATCGATCTTAAGCATAGTGATTCCTATACTATCATCAATTATCTACCTAGGCTTCTGGATAGGAAGAAAATTTGGAGAGATAGATGAGAGATTCAGAGCCGTTGATGAGAGATTCAAAGTTGTTGACGATAGATTCAGACTTTTAGAAAACAGATTTGATGAATTAAAGAGATATGTGGATACAAGATTTGATGAGCTGAAAAAATATGTTGATGATAGATTTATTGAGTTGAAAAATTATGTAGACAATAGATTTAATGATCTTAGGAGTTATATAGACAATAGAGTTGAGAGAATTGGAAGAGCATTCTCATCATATCAAGAATTTCTCATAGAGTATTTATCTATGAAAGGTGTTGTTAGTGAGAAAGAAGTTACAATACTTAAGAATGAGGCTGTGAGAATGTCTCTCTTAGCATCTTTAAATCCTTTTACTAAAGAGGAGTGGGAGAAGCTTAAGAAGTATCTTGATAAAGATCCTAACGATTTCACCTTGGAGGAGGCTGAAGAGTTTAGAGAACTCGGCAGAAAAGCTATCAGAGAATACTGGGACAGACCAGAGGCGTACAAGCTACATATGTATACATGTGTAGTATATGGTCTTACATTAAGAAAATTAGATGAAAAAGAGAAGAAGAAAGAGTCTCAGAAAACTTGCTAGATCTTTTACAACTGAAAGAAGCCTTCGCCCTTCAGGGCGGGGATGAGGTCAGATGTATTCTGTATTAAAATCTATTAATCTATGAGATATAGATTTTTATAGGATGATTAGAATAAAATATCTGATTATATCAGATCTTATGAGATTATCTTTTAAAGCATTGACTGAGAAAAGAGTCAGAGCTTTATTAACTATCATAGGGATCTCTATAGGACCTTTTATAATGGTCATGATGGGATCTGTGATCGCTGGATATTCATCTTATATAATCAATCAGATCACTTCATTAGGGCAGAACGGGATCATAATATTCCCCTCGGGAAGTTATAAGTTGAGTGAGAATGATCTTAATTATATCAGAAGTCTTCCAAATGTTGAGAGAGCAGAGCCTTTCTATTATACACAAGGTTTCGCTAAAATATGTGGTGAGAATAAAAAAGTCTATATATACGCCATGGATCTTGACTTTATATTTCAAGTTGTTAGAAATGCGAAAATCATGAAAGGATCTTTGCCTGGGCCAAATGAGGTCTCAAAATCTCTTGTGGGTTACAAAATCGCTTATAATGATAATGGGGATAAATGTTATGATCTAAATGATGTAGTCTCAGTCTCAGTCAGTATATATCAAAATAATAAAGGTCTTGTGAGAAAAAATATTAATCTTATGATATCAGCTGTCCTAGAGGAATACGGAGGCGCATTATTCTTCAGTCCAGACAGCACATTGTTCATAAGCTATGACGCAGGCAAGAAAATTTTAGGTTTCAACGACTGGTCAGGGATCATAGTTCTTGTGAGAGATGTCTATGAAGTGAGAAATGTGACGAATACATTGAGAAATTATTTCTCTGGCAATGCCGATGTGATATCTTTCTCAGCAATAGCAGACTCTGTGGCAAGCGTCACCAGAGTAGTTGACTTCATAAACTTCACAACATCATTATCAGCATTTGCTGTCGCAGTCTCAGGAGTTGCTGCCACAATGATCACGTCAGTTATGGAGAGAACTAGAGAGATCGGTGTTATGAAGGCCATAGGATATACAAATACTCTAGTCATGATACTGATAATCATGGAGGCGATATTAATGAGCCTCATAGGAGCAGGAATAGGAGTCTCTTTAGGAGTAGTAGGAGCATACATACTCTCAGGAAGAGGATTGACGTTAAGTGGCATGATGGAGTCTTCAACAATAGTGATATACGCTCCTCCGAAAATATCTTTAGAAAACATATTATTCGTCATATTACTGACGATATCAATAGGGATCTTAGGAGGGATCCTTCCAGCATATAGAGCCGCCAAGATACCTCCTGCAACAGCCTTGAGATATGAATAAAAATCTTTGTAAACCTTTTATAATTTCCAATATTTAGGAGGCTCACTTCTTCTAATCCTCTCTTTAGGCTCCCAAGTAAATCTCCAGAAGCCTCTTCCAACATCTTCAAGAGCTATCTTCAACTCACTAATCATTTTATCACTCAAAAGAACTTCATCTGCAATAGGAGAGATCACAAGATCTGCATCTACATATTCTGTATCGACATCAGATGTCATCACCTTAACTTTCACACCTTTTGATATTATCCAAACTCTCAAAGGTCCTCCAGCAGTCTCAAAGATCGTTTCTTCAACATTTTTAGTGGGCGGCCATAGAGATAATAACTCAGCAACTTTTATAGGAGCTAAAATCTGTGGCGTCTCAGATTCATATCCACTATTCGCTAAAGCGCTTGTCTCAACCTCTTTATCATCTCTAGTTATTCTAACTCTTACTCTCACAACCATTTTTCATCAACTTTTTAAAGCTTTGATTCTGCCGATTCTAGTCTTGTGATCTCTTATAAGACCTATGAAGACTCTTGATCTTTTGTTTATAGATATACCCCCAATAACAATATTGATATTATTAAATTAATGTTAATTTTTATAGAGAAAATAGTTATGTTAATAGAAAAGCTCGTGTTGATCAGCTTTGCATTTTTCTAGACACGCTTCTATAGATCATGTATAAAAATGTTGTGGCTAAAATTATGACTATTCCTCCAATAATTATTTTATAGATGTCTAAAGACTCGATCCAGCTTTTCGTCTGAGTCTGTGTCTCTGTTAAGGTTATTATCTGTATAGGTATGTTATACTCGATCTTCTGAAGTCTGTTGTAACTATCGTAATATCTGATCTGTGCTAAAAGAGTGTTGTTTCTAACCCAAGGGATCTTTATCTCTAGTCTGAAAGCTGATTGAGTGCCTGGATCAATATCTCCAACAACTGTTGATTCACATCTATTCTCTATACATGCCTCGACCTCAACTCTCTGAGCAGCCACAGAGCCCATGTTAATTAGTGTGCCAGAGAACTCTACACCAAAACCTTCTCTATATCTTGCTGAGACATCTCTGAGGATAAGCTCTATAAAAGGTTCTACAATGACTGCATATGTTGTGTTGAACGTCTTTATAGATCCAGAGGGATCTCTATATATTATGCTTATCATTAGAGGCACAGTCCCATATTTGATCTCTGTCTGATAACTTGTGTATGGATTATAACTTATGTTAAAAATAATTCTGTTAACAACGCCAGGATCTATCTTATCAATATAATATACAGAGGGAGAAGCTATCACAAGAGGAGTCGCCATAGGAGCTACAGAGAGATACACATTATAGATAGGTGCAGAACCTCTGTTAATGAGATTAATCATCATATGTCCACGACTCTGATTCATTATCAACGGCGATGATATTTGAACATCTATATATTTTGTAGATCCTATGACTGGCATTATAATCTCTACAGGCTCTACACGTAAAACTCCTAGATCATCAGTATATATAAGTTCTCCATAAGCTTTGTGAATTCCTAAGCTAACATTAAATATATTGATCTGTGCTATAAATATTATGAAATCACCTTTTGAATAAGTCTGTGAAGAAGAGACTGTAGGCAATGATCCTAGTATATTAGATATCTGAGCCGTTGAAAGAATATTCTGTGATATAAGCCCCTGGATCTGTTGGATATTCATTTGTGTAGGAACAAGTCTCAACACAGAAGAGTTGTCAATAGAACTTGTGAAACCATCAGGCAATCTAAGAATGAGATAAGGCCCTTTTATATTTTCAACAAAATTGTTTCTGAATATGATCATTAGATGAACACCTAGTGAGAATGGCTCTACAGATCCTTCGAGCCACATGCTGGTTATATATTCAACAGAGCTTCTCATATAATCTCTGATAGAAATATTCTCTAGACGTGTTGTCACATAGAAAGTTTTTGACAAAATAACATAAGATCCATATTCGTTAGAGATATATCTTATTATAATCTTAAGCAGGATCTCATTTAATGAAGTATTTATATCAAAATATAACGTTGCTGAACAATAGCCTCCTACTTGAAGAGTTGCTGAACAAGTGTCAGAGTTTCTCACAGGAACAAGATTCTCAGATTCTACAGATACAGATACTCCATAGATAGGATATCTCCCCACATTCATAACTCTAATTGTCATAGGAACATATCTAGAATAGTTAAAAACTGGGGTCGGAGAAGTGGTCCCCCAATAGATAGATATTATCTCAGGCACTCCAGAGTATTTCATAGGATCCTCCACAACTATCGGTATTGTAAACATTTCTCTAGCTATTGAGACGCTACTACCCTCAACATTCTTATATATATCTAATGATATATTGATCTTTTGAGTGCTCGGCTGGATCTTCTCAGAAACATCTAAATAAAGATCTATATAACAAGATCCTCCTCCACCAACACCTGAGAGACATGTTCCTCCCACTCCTCTCACAATTATAAGATCAGGAGTCTCTATAGATGGCGACACAGATGAGACAGGCTCTGGAAGTCTATTTACAAAACCTATTCGAAGAACAACATCTCTTGCAGACGCCAGAAGAGGAGCTGGATTTCCTTGATACAATGTCTCTACATATGATATCTCAAGAATCTTCTCTTTCACAGTATTGATCTTAAGATCAAAATTTTTCTCAGCTAAATATCTCACAGATCCTGATGTTAAAGTAGCTTTTATATGAAGTTTCGCATCTAAAACTGACGTGTTGATCTCAATATTATCAAAACTGATCCTTACGCTATCTCCATAATTAATATTTGAAGTTATTATAGAGACAACATATCTAGATCCTGTTGAAGAGATTGTGTTGATAAGCTCTAGAGACGCTATGATCTGTGGGATAATGTCTTTAGAATATGATCTTAAGATCACATATATTGACGCTCTACTAGTATTCTGATACACAGAAGTTCTAGACCATCCATAGTCTAGAAGCTCTATATAGAGACTCGGTCTCTTGATCTCTATCGAGATGTTATAGATTATGTTGAACCAGAATTCAGAGTTTTGAAAACCTGCGAGACCAGATATGTTTAGTCTTAGGAAATATGTTCCTGGAGCTGTCTCATTGGGAATATCTATATGATCAAATATTAACTCGACATCTGATCCAGGATCTAATCTGTTGCCTGAGACCACATATCTATCTCTATCATATATTTTACAACAGCTGCTCACATCAAGTTCTGCAATAAAACTGTTTATAGGCAAGATATCGCCGTTTCTAATTATTATACGAAGTCTATTTCCAACAGATCCGTTGTAAGCCTCGGTGTCTATCCAGCCGTAATATATCAGCTCGATCAATGGTTTAGGAGCTTTATCTATTTTATATGTTATCTGAAGAATGTTTGAGCCTAAGAAACTTGTTGAACTATAAGAGGCCACATAATTAAGCATCAATATCCCGACGTGATCTCCCGGCGAGACATTCTGAGGTATTGACGCCTGTATATTTATCTGAGCTCTAGATCCTGAGCTGATCCCTTGGATAAATACGGTCGTCTCAGAGGGATAAAGATCTTTTGAGGATAATCTTGCGACTACAGACCTCAGATCCATATAATCTCTGTTGTCAACAATTATCACAAGTTGATTATTTATAGAGCCTGGATAGACAGGAGCTTTAGACCAGTATACGTCTCCAACTCTTATATCAAGACTAGAATTAGTGATCACCATTGGAATCATATATGAGACTGTCGTATAAAATTCTGAGCCTTTCAAATTTGCGTAGATATTGAGAGTCAGATTTGAGAAATATGTATTCAAAAGACATTGAGAAAAGATCTTTATGTTGCTGAAGTCGATCTCGAATAGAGAGCCTGGGTTAACAGGATTTGTCAGAGTATAAATCACTGTCCTGCTATTGTTTATAGAGCTCATACATTCGGGAAGACTCAATATGGCGACAACATTATTTATTGTGGAAAGATCTTTGTTTCTGAGGATTATTCTATATTCAGCATTTAAAGTGTCTATAGGAGCAAGAGGTGAAGACCATCCCATGCTTATGATCTCTAGATTAATAGATGGAGAAGGATTTACTTGAACATAGCCTGTCAAAATTTGAGTAGCCTCATAAGATACTCCATCACTTGTCGTCGCCAAAGCATCTATGTTAATATAATACTGATAGATCCCTGGGCTTATCCAAGGCTCAACACCTATGTTCTGAAGCATTAGAGTCGCTCTAGAACCTCTGGGGATAGATGGGAGATTAATAATGTTGTCAGCTGCTACAAAACCTTGTGGAAGAAAGATCTTTGCTTCTCCAGATGATATGTCTGAGTTTCCGTCATTCTCAACTATTATATAAAGTGTTGAGGAAGTTGTTCCTGGATAAGAGATTGGAGATAGATAAGCGTCTTTAATAAATAGATTAAGAGATGGATATTGTGATATCATCACTGCGAAATATAACATGTATGACCCTACAGCGTTTGTTGATGTCACAGTATATGTAATGTTAAGACCCATTGAGTAGGGTCCTGGAGCAACATTTTTTGATATATCTAACACATACGAGAAATATAACATGTCTCCTGGAGAGACTATCTGTTGAAAAGTATTGTTCATATTGTTAGATCCTGAGCATCTATTGAGAGGCTGAAAACCGCTCGGAAAATTTATTAGACATGCTGAGACTGAGGATATTTTGTCAGAGCCTGTGTATAAAACATAGATCCTTAGACGCGCATTATTGCTACCTGGGTAAACCTCTGTATAGCCGGCTGAGTTTGTAAATGAGACGTCTTTCAGCTCAAAAGATATGTTTTGAGATAAAATTGTTATAGGCATGAGGCTTGTCATCATCATGAGTATATATATGAAGATGAAAATGATTCGTATGATATCTCTCATGAAATACTCTCCCTCATTTTATGTGTATAATACTTCCAATATTTGTATTTAGATGTTGTCTAATACATCTCATCTTATGATCAATGAAAAAAGTTTTAAGTATAGTAATAGAATTGTGTGTCTGGGTACATTTGATTAGAGACAAAAATATTTTATCAGAGACATCTGAGAATGAGACAGAATATTCCTCAGGAGAAGATGTTATCATAGACATTGATGAAAGACCTGAGCTGTATCGCAGTCTTTTTGATGAAAAGATTCTAGATCTTGTGAAGAGAAAAGGTTGGAAAGGTCTCACAGATACTCAGCTGAAGACTGCTGAATATGTTTCTAAAGGCTATAACATTATTTTGACAGCTCCCACAGGAACTGGAAAGACTGAGGCAGTTCTTCTCCCGATATTAAATATCATGCTACGTGAGAAAGCTTGTGAAGAGAAGGGAGTGGCCTTGTTATATATAACTCCTATGAGAGCGTTGATAAACGATCTTTATAAAAGAATCTCTTGGTGGGCTGAGAAGCTGGGTTTTATAGTAAGTAGAAAACATGGAGATACTCCTACGAGCGAGAGGATCAGGAGACTTAGAAAGATCCCTCATATACTTATTATAACTCCTGAAAGTCTTGAGATAGATCTCGACTGGTCGACAAGGTTCAGAGAGTATTATTCAACATTAAAATGGGTTGTTGTTGATGAAGTTCATGAGCTTATAAATACTAAAAGAGGGATCCAGCTGTCAATTCTTCTCGAGAGATTAAGAAGGATCTCTGGAAATGATTTTCAAAGAATTTTTCTCTCAGCAACTGTCGGAGATCCAGAGTATATCCTGAGATTCTTCCAAGGATCCTCTGAGAGAAAGAGAGCTGTCGTCTCAAGCAATTTTATCAAAAGAATTAGAATATCAATAGAGAAGATAGAGTCTAAAGAAAACACAGATCTATTGAATGAAGTCGGTAAAAAAATCAGAGAATTATATCAGCCGGTCTCAATAATATTTGTTAACAGCCGTTATATGGCTGAGAGATTACATGAGCATCTTGAGAAAATAGGAGTAGATAAGGTGTATGTTCATCATTCTTCAATATCAAGAAAATTAAAAGAAGAGATTGAAGATAAAATGCGAATGGGAGATGCAAATATAGTGATCGCCACAAAAACTCTTGAACTAGGAATCGATATTGGTCATGTGAAGAAAGTTATTCAATTCAGATCGCCGGGACAGGTCACATCATTAATACAAAGGATCGGAAGATCAGGTCATGGATTAAGAGAGATCTCTCACGGCACTATTATTGTTGATGACGACGTAGAGATCATAGAGATCGCATCGTTAATAGATCTTATGTTAAAAGGTTTTATCGAGAGAGAGACTGTGAGAGGCGTGTATAGAGATGTTATTGCTAAAACAATTTTAGGAATGGCTCTCAAGAATCTTGTCGATCCTGAGGAGATTTATCTGATATTAAAATCAGTTTATCTATACAAAGATCTTTCTTATGAAGATTTTATGAATATAATTGATTATCTTGTTAAAAGAGGTGTTTTAGAGAGATATTCTGATAACAGCATAAGAACCAGCGGAAGATTCTTCTCTATATGGAGTTTTGATAGTAAATCAGGTGTTAAAAGC
The DNA here is from genome assembly GCA_009903825.1 of Desulfurococcales archaeon. Taxonomy (GTDB): domain Archaea; phylum Thermoproteota; class Thermoprotei_A; order Sulfolobales; family AG1; genus WYEN01. Next base: position 2,374 of record WYEN01000046.1, on the reverse strand, counting down.
TTCTCAGAATTCTTCACATATATAAATGAGAATAATCTTTATCTGGTCAAGAGCAATGGAGAGTTCATAGGAGCTTTAGACGAGTTTTTCGTATACAGAGTTTTGAGAGTAGGAGATGTAATAAGATTATCTGGAAGGCTGTGGAGGATCATTAGAATAGATGATTCTCAGAAGATCATTGAGGTGAACGAGACTGACAACGCTGAGGGACTAATACCTATATGGTATGGAGATATTGTCGATAGAAAAAGAGAGACTGCTCTTAAATTTTATGAGCTGATCAGAGGGGGAGAGAAAAATTTAGAGAGACTTAAAGAGGTTGTTGATGAAAAAAGTCTTTCGCTTATAAAAAGCTCTGTTGAGAAAGTCAGGAGATGGTTTAGAGAGAACAATATTGAGATACCTAATGAGAAAAATCTTGTTATAGAAGATCTTGGTGATGAAAAAATCCTTTTATACCCATTTGGAGAAAAGCTTGCTGAGCTTATAGGATATGTGCTTCTTAACGAGGCTATGAAAAAAGTTGGTAAAAATGTTGGTGTGAGAATAAATGCTTACGCGATATCTCTAATAGCAGAAAATATTGATCCTGTTGAGATGTTAATTAACATTGTCAGAGAAGACAGATTTGAACAGACGTTGAGAAATGCTTTATATAGAAGTCCTAAGATCAGAGATAAAATCAGAGAGATACAGTATAGCCTAGGCGCCACAGGAAGCAGCGAAAACGATGAATATGTTTTAAATGAGGCCTATCAACAGCTTTTGAACGAGCTAGGTGGCGTTGAAGTCTTGAAAGAGTTTCTATATAGACTGGCCGCGGGAGAGATAAAAATAAGAAGGATCAGACCTAGAACTCCCTCTGTTATTGCTCAAAAGCTTAGCAAGATACCTCCTACAAGAATATGGCTTAAAGATCTTTCTTATATGATATATAAAGAGTTGAAGGGGATGGCGCTAACTGTAAGTGAGCTTGCAGAGATCCTGGATCTTCCTGAGGACATGATAGAAGGGAAGCTTAAAGAGATGAGAAAAGATGATTTTATGCCTGTGGTACAGTTTAGAGACGTAGTTTCTAACGAGATCAGATGGGCTCTTCTAGAGGATCTTGAGAATATTGTGAGAGACCCGCTTTTTGCAGAAAGTTTCACACCTTTATATACAGAAGATCTTATAGAGATCTCTTATAAAACTGATTATGGAGGAATATCTAATAAAATTATTTTAAGAGTTAATGATGTCATCAACAACAGCAATGTTCTGAACAATATATTTGATAGATATGAAGAGATCTATGAGCTTAAGATATCATATTATGGAGAAAGATCTTCGAACAAGAGCGTCTCATATTATAATGTCAAGAGAAAAGCTGTGAAATATATTATTCTCAATGGAATAACATATCTTCAGAAGATAGATTCATAACATAAAGATCTGTCGACATCACTTATTTTCAATCTAATGCTATGAAAAAGATCTTTTATATAAGCATATATAGAAGGTCTCTTCGCAACAGGCCACACATTCTTCATCTTAATATTTCGAAAAACTTCTTCAATACTGATCTCATCAACATTAATTATGTTATGAGCAGATCCTATGAACTCAGGGACGTGAGCATCACTATTTGCAAGCATTGGAAGACCAAGCTCAAGAGCTTTTTTCAAAGCCTTTTTATTAGACCATGGAGGTGCAGAGGCGTTGAAGACCTCCACAGCATCAATTCTCAGCCTGTTGATGTTGTCTCTAACTCCAAGTCTCATAGGATCATATGGATGTGGAGCATATACTATACAGTTATTTTCATGAGCATAATCTATAAGCTCAAAAGCTCTCTTAGGAATTTTCTCATCATTATGAGGCTCGTGACATAAAATAATTAGCTCGCCAAGATCTGTTTTAACCTCATTCCCAGGGATCACCAGAAGATCAGCGTTGATCTTATCGACAGCTTTTTTGACAATATAATAACCTCTGAAAGTATTATGATCTGTTGGAGCAACAGCTCTAAGCCCTTTGATTAATGCTCTTCTCACCACAGCATCTCCATCAGAACTTCCATCACTACACAAAGTGTGTAGCTGAAGATCAGCTCTTATCTTCATGGCCACACCTTATATCATTATAATATAACTATATAAAGACGAGTTATTAAAAAGCTCGAACTAGCTTGACAAGTTGATTTTTCTGAACCTGATGAAGCCTATTAATAACGGGAGAATTATCCATATTACTGATGAAAGTATTACGAAGGTCAGATTATAATTATTCTTAGATCCTGTCACAATTGAAATGGCCTCATAGACAGTGTATTGAAACATTATGCTTGGATTGAAATAATACATGTTCTGATAAATCTCTGAGATCTTATTGA
>WYEN01000106.1 GCA_009903825.1 Desulfurococcales archaeon | reverse complement strand
CTTTCATATGTTTAATTGTTGCTTGCGCCGCCGCCAGTCTTGCCACAGCAACTCTATATGGTGAAGCACTTACATAGTCTAGTCCTGCCTTATAGAAGAATTCTATTGACTTTGGATCTCCACCGTGTTCTCCACATACGCCCACCTCTAGGTTCGGGTTCGCTTTTTTGCCTTCTCTTGTCGCCATCTCAACTAGTCTTCCGACTCCTTCTACATCTATTGTCTCAAACGGGTTTTCTTTAAGTATCTCAAGCTCCAGATATTGTGGCAGGAATTTGTTCTCTGCATCATCTCTGCTGAAGCTGAATGTTGCTTGAGTAAGATCATTTGTTCCAAAGCTGAAGAAATCAGTTTCTTTAGCTATTTCTGCGGCTGTTAATGTTGCTCTGACAGTCTCTATCATAGTCCCTATTTTAACAGGTATCTTCACTCCATATTCTCTCTCAACATCTTGTAAAGCTGGCAGAATAGCCTTCTGTTTAACAAATTTAATCTCGTTGACATGAGCAACCTGTGGAATCATTATTTCAAGAACAGGCTTATAACCTTCTCTAATAAGCTCTGCAGCAGCCTCAATCATTGCTCTGGCGAGATAATAGTAAAACTCTGGATATGTGACGCCTACTCTAACACCTCTGTGGCCGAGCATTGGGTTATGTTCTTTTAATGTTGAAACTCTTTTATAAAGCCACTCAAGTTCTTTAAGTTTGTTCTGATACTCCGATAGATCTTTGGCTCCTTTTCTCTCAGCATCTCTCATACTCTCTCTGACATCATAGATCTGTTTTAAAACCTCCTCTGGCGAAGGCAGAAACTCGTGTAGCGGAGGATCTATAAGTCTTATGACGACTGGAAGGCCATCCATGATCTTAAGCATCTCTTTGAAGTCTGGCTTAATCATTTTGGCAAGTTCTTTCAGATATTTCTCTCTCTCATCTTTGCTTTCTGCAAGAATAATTTTTCTCAGAACCTCTAGTCTCTCAGGTCTTCTAAACATTCTCTCGATCCTTAGAAGACCTATTCCTTCTGCACCAAATCTTCTTGCGATCTCGGCATCCTCAGGAACATCAGCATTAGCTCTCACACCTAATCTTCTTATCTCATCAGCCCATTTCAATAAAGTCTCTAACTCGCCCTTGACCTCGGGCAACACTGTAGGAAGCTCTCCCAGATACACATTTCCAGTGCTACCGTCAATAGTGATCCAGTCTCCCTCTCTGACCACTACATCTCCTACTCTAAACATCTTCTTCTCATAATCAATAACTATAGACTCTGCACCTACAACAGCAGGCTTTCCGATTCCTCTGGCAACGACTGCTGCATGAGAAGTCATTCCTCCTCTAGAGGTCAATATGCCGACTGCAGCATAAAATCCATGAACATCATCAGGCTTAGTTTCTACTCTCACTAAAATAACTCTTCTACCTTTCTTAGCCCACTCAACAGCATCATCAGGATCAAAAACTACCTGGCCGCTGGCGGCTCCGGGAGATGCTGCCAGACCTTTCGCTATTGCCACAGCCTTAACCTTAGGATCAATTGTTGGATACAATAGCTTCTGTACTGTGTCTGGAGGCACTTTTAATATAGCCTCTTCTTTCGTTATAATGCCTTCTAAAGCCATCTCGACAGCTGTCTTAACTCTTGCTATAGGAGTCATCTTGGCTGCTCTATTTTGTAAGAAATATAATCTTCCATTTTCTATAGTGAATTCTATATCCATAACATCTTTATTAAGCTTCTCCAACTCTTTGCCTGCTTTTATAAGCTTCTCATAATTCTCAGGCATCATCTTCTTAAGCTCCTCAAGATCATATGGAACTCTGATCCCTGCGACAACATCTTCTCCTTGAGCATTAGGCAGAAACTCTCCATAAGGTCTGTTCTCTCCTGTGGCTACATCTCTTGTGAAATATACTCCGGTGCCTGAGTTCCAGCCCATGTTTCCAAACACCATAGTCACTATGTTGACAGCTGTGCAGTCAGCCATGTCTGGCGTTATTTTGTTAGCTATTCTATAGAATATTGCTCTGGGATTCATCCAAGACCTGAAGACAGCCTTGATAGCCAGCTCAAGCTGTTTCACAGGATCCTGCGGAAACTCTCCCCAGTTATCTTTTATAATCTTTTTATATTCATCGACGAGCTTCTTCAGATAATCAACAGATCTTCTCCACAAATTAGGAGCTATATCTCGTGGAGGCTGTGCATCAAGTCTCAAACTATATTTAGGATATTCTCTTTTTATCTTCTCAAGTTCTTCAGAAAAGTTTTTCTCAGCATCTCTCTTAAACTCCTCCTCAATCTTTTTATATGCTTCATCAAATAGCTTCTCATTTATTCCAAGAACGATCCTGCCAAACATCTGTAGAAATCTTCTGTAAGAGTCATATGCAAACCACTCGTTATCAGAAACTTTGGCTAAAGCCTTAACGGTCTCGTCATTAAGACCTAGATTAAGTACTGTATCCATCATACCAGGCATTGATAAAGCTGCTCCAGATCTTACGGAGACAAGCAGAGGCATGCCCTCGACGGCGCCAAATTTCTTGCCAGTCTCTTTCTCAAGCCATCTCATATATTCCATAACCTGATCCATAAGGCCCTGAGGTAGATCTAGAGAGTCTATTATAGACCAGATCTTTCTAATGATCTCGTCTCTAACTTGTGGAGGAGGATTTTTCTCCAGCTCTTTAACCAAAGAATCGATCTCATCTCTCTTGAGACTATAAAAATCTCTACAAGCCTCTGTAGTTATTGTGAATCCTGGCGGCACTGGAAGTCCTATCTGGGTCATCTGCGCGAGAGAGGATCCTTTTCCTCCCAAAAGCTTTTTGTCTCTCCAATCTCCCTCATGAAATGCATATATGTATTTTTTAGATGACATACATTATTGCCCGTCTAAAATTTGAGAGAGAAGGTTTAAAAATTTCTACTCCACAGAGATATGATATAACTTGTTACTAACAGTTTTTAAATAATGATCAATGGCTTTCAAAATAGCTTTTGTCCTATGACTAAGCATGATCTTTATATCTTCACCTAACTCGGCAAAAGTTTTGTCATATCCATCAGGTATGAATATAGGGTCGAAGCCGAAGCCTTCTAAGCCTCTCGCCTCTCTACTGATCACCCCATATACCTCTCCCGATGAGATGAACGTATCATCTATCCCTTTGATCTTGTACGCCACAACTGCTTTGAAAAAAGCTCTTCTATTCTCATGTCTCTCTAAAAGTTTTAATACGCCGTCAAGACCGATCTTTTTATATACATAGCTTGAGTAGGGCCCTGGGAAACCGTTTAAAGCCTCTATAAATAAGCCTGAGTCTTCTCTCATAATAATATCCCACTTCTCCATATTTATCTTCTCAAGAGCTTTTCTTAACGTATACAAAGCTATATCAGCCAGATCATCCGACTGTATCTCTATAATCTCAATATCGCTAGAAGGAGCCTCAACAGAAAAAATCTCTTCTTTAAAAAGCTTCCTAAGAATCTTCTCAATCTCCCTGATCTTATTCATATTTCTGGTTATATAAAGGATCTTAATCATCTCAACTTACAGCTCTCCCATTACTCCATATGTTGAAAAAGTATCTAAGCAAGATCTTTGCAACATCCTCATCATATATCAATACTGAGACCTCGTGATTCCTCTGAAGAGCAGACTGAGTCCAGTTATGAGATCCTAAGAAGACTATTTTTCCATCAATAATGACAAGCTTAGTATGAGTTGTTCTTCCAGAGCTCTCATCAAGCTTGACAGAGATATTATGAGACAAGAGATAATTAATCGTCTCAGGATAGCTGTTATAAGTCTCGTCATCAACAATAATTTTCACATCAACATTTCTTTTAGATAAATTGATCAATATGTTAAGAAGAGTATTCACAGGATCCATAGGATCCTTAGGATCATATTTGATCACATACATGATCACATATACACTCTTATTCGCTCTAGGGAGAATAACGCTTAGATTGCCATAATAATCTTTATCTAAAAGTATCGAAAGATTCTTAGATGAAGATATAGAAGGCTCAATGATGCTTGTGAGGGTCTGGTAGACAGTTTTCTCAACAACTTCTTCTCTCCCAATGTTTTTACTTGATATTATATATCCAACTGCTACTCCAACTATGAATATCACCAGGATCATCATTGTCAGAGACTGTGTTTTTATCTCAGCTTTCTTATGACGCATGCTCATAAGATATCCTCCCACATATTATATTTGATCTATATATAAAAATTATATGAGAAATAATGTGTCTGAAGCTATGTAAACCGAATGATCTGCTATTCTCTCTAGATATATAGCCATTATAAGATCCAAGTATGTACATTTGTTAATCTCTTTTCTAGCTCTCTCAATCGCTTGGGCCAGCATAACATCTACATTACTATCATATTTAACAACTTCGTTTGCTATAGTAGGATCTTTATACATAAAGCTTTCTATGCTGTCTCTCATCATTTTAACTACGTGTGGAAGCATTTTTCTTGTTATCTCGAAATCACATTCTTTCTCTTCTTCTCCGAGAAGATTTTTAAACATATATGCCATGTCGAGAGCATATCTTGAGAATCTGAATAATCCATATGATATCTCTAGACTGGCAATTAGATATCTAAGATCTGATGCGACAGGCTGAAATCTTGCTATAGTCTCAATAACTAGTGAATGAATCTCTGTTCTTAAAAGTCTTATTTTAGTAACTATGTCGCTCACATCTTCTATCTTATATACTCCTTTGCTCATCTCATTGACAAGATTCTCTACTAACGATGACATCTCTCTTAACTTAGTCCTGATCCTTTCAATTGATATATCAATAGGCCTCATATGATCACCCGATTCTCCCAGTCACAAATTTCTCTGTCAAAGGATTCTTAGGTCTAGTAAATATCTCCTCCGCAGGTCCTGTCTCAATTATCTGACCATCATATATAAACGCTACGTAATCAGAGACTCTGGATGCTTGAAAAGGATAATGTGTCACCAAGATTATAGTGACAATCTTCTTAAGCTCGATCATCAGCTCTTCAATTTTTGAAGATCCCACGGGATCTAGATTTGACGTAGGCTCATCCATAAGCAATATCTTAGGCTTCATAGCGAGAGCTCTTGCTATACAAAGTCTCTGTTGTTGTCCTCCAGATAATACTCGAGCAGGCTCATGAAGTCTGTCTTTAACTTCATCCCATAGATATGCTCTCTCAAGAGCCCATTTAACTAATTCATCAAGTTCTTTTTTTGATTTGACAAGTTTATTATATTTAGGTCCTAGAGCCACGTTATCATAGATAGAGAGATGGGGCAACGGATTAGGGATCTGAAAGACCATTCCTATTAATCTTCTCACATTCTCAGGTCTCGTGTTCTGATCATTAATTTTTATGTTCTCTAAATATATCTCTCCAGAGATCTTGACATTTTGATATAACTCTATGATCCTGTTTATCGTTCTTAAAAGAGTTGATTTACCACTTCCAGAAGGCCCCATTATAGTGAACACAGTGTTTCTAGGAATATCAAGATTAATATTCTTCAGAACATGTCTATCTCCTATCCATACATTAAGATCTTTTATTCTTAACACATAGCTGTTCTCAATATTCTTCATATCTCCATCATCTCTTATATATTATGTATCTGCTTATAACAAATAACACAAGTATGATCATGAGAAGTATAAATGCGGCGGCCCATGCAAGATCAATCCAGTTGTCATACGGCGAGAGACCTGCCTTATAGATCCATAGAGTCATAGATCCTATCGGGTTGAGAAAAACATCTGGAAATCTAGTCACATAATGATCATTTCCAAAAGCTGTGAATAAAAGAGGCGCAGTCTCACTTAATATTTTTGACACTCCGATCATGATCCCTGACAAGAGAGCTGATTTGACATAGCTACTTAAAACTATTGATGCTCTGATCCTCGAGAAGCCTAATGAGTATACAGCTTCTCTGATATGATGAGGAATATTTTTGAACCCGTCTTCACTCTGTGTGTATACATATGGTATCATGACTATAGCCAGCGCAATTGCACCTGTGATCGGGTTGAACCTCGGTATATAAATATGTCCTCCTAATCCAAAGATCTTAACAAGATCGTTTATAAATTCCTCGATAAGAAGAACCGCGCCATATACAGATAATCCTATCACAATAGTTGGAAACTCGATCATTATTCTCACGAGGAGAGATGTCAACGGACCTAGTCTTTTACTCATGCCCTCCACAGTATATATTGCTGACAATATTGATATAGGGATCCCTATTAAAGATGCTATGCTTATCAAAATTAGAGAGCCAAGTACATGGGGTCCTATTCCTCCGAGCTCCTCAGATCCTGGTATAGGAGGCTCTTTAAATAATACTCCCAAAGGATCTCTTGCTATAACATTAATTCCTCTCCACGCAACTGTTAGAAATATATGAATCAAAGGTATCATTCCTAGCAGAGATATTATTATGATCCCAGTGATCATAAGATCAGATTTTAATCTCCTAAGATCCATAGGGTGTCACCTATGAAAGCTTCTATGAAGATATAGAGCAACTATGATGTTGACTATGAAACCTATGCTGAATAATATTAATGCAGCAAAATATAATATAGGTATCATGATCCCTGTGGCATTTAAAAACTGATTAGCTAAAAGACTTGCAATAGTATATCCAGGCGTAAAGATCTTGTAGAACTCTGGGTTGACAATATTGCCGACCACCATAGCAACCGCCACAGTTTCTCCAACAGCTCTTCCAAATGCCAACAAGAGGCCTGCTAATATAGAGTTTCTTATATAAAAGATCTCGTTTTTAATAACCTCCCATTTTGTGAGTCCAAGAGAATATAAAGCCTCTTTAATATCAAAAGGTATCAATTTTATGGCTTCTCTTATTATCGATGTCGCAAACGGATATATCATGATCCCTAGCAATACACCAGCTGTAAATATGGATGTTCCCGAAGGACTGTAAGAGCCTAAAAAATTTTTGAGAACAGGAATACTGTCTATAAGAGGCTTCATTACATGATCTCTTAAAAATGGCGTTAGAATAAAAAGCCCCCAGAGACCGTAGACCACTGATGGAACCGCGACCCCTAGATCAACCATCATCTCGAGAGGAGCTCTTATCTTTGACGGCGAGATCTCTACTATAAATACTGCTGTTGATATCGATAATATAAGCGCTATGATGATCGCTATTAACGCTACTACTAATGATCCTCCTATTGCAAAAAAGATCCCGTATCTATCATAAACAGGATCCCATATAGAAGATGTCAACACATAGACCACTTTAGAAAAACCTTTCTCGAATAGTGGTGTTGAAGAGATTATTAATACAAATAGTATGACAAAAATCAGAATCATGATCAAGATATTATTTAGTGAAAACAGATAAAAAAGATCTTTGGCCATAAATCATCACCTTTAAAATTTGAATACTTCAAAAAATATTTATTTAAAAAGATCATTTCATATATGTGTTTATATATTCTATGGCTTTGCCGGCCAACTCTGGTGGGAGAGGTATATAGCCGCTTAAGACATATCTGCTACTCTGACCTTCAGTTAAGACCCAGATAAAGAATGCTTTGAAAGCGTCTCTCTTGTCTTTAGGAAGATCTGTGTATACGAATACGAAGACAACGCCTGCTATAGGATAGGCCTTTGGACCGTCTTGATATATAAATGATAATGGAACATCCCCCCAATACTGATCTGGTGGAGGAAGCTCTTTAGCTCCTCTCTTAAAAGCTTCAATGACGTTTTCATTTGTTGGAAGAACGAAGTTGCCATCTTTATTTCTTAAAGCTGCTATGGGAAGGCCCTCTTTCACGGCATAAGCAGGCTCTACATATCCTATTGAATATTTCGTCGATTTCACTGCTGCTGTCACGCCCTCATTTCCTTTGCCACCAACTCCTCTTCCGGTCTGATCGATGGGCCAGTTGACAACTAATCCATAGCCCACCGTCTGATTCCATTTTGAATAGGTTTTTGAGAGCCACATAGTAAACAAAGCTGTAGTGCCGCTGCCATCACTTCTATGAGCTCCTATGATCTTTTGATGTGGAAGAATGTTTTGACACTCAGGAGTTTGTAAAGATCTGATCTCAGGGTCGTCCCAGTACTCTATTTCACCAAGATATATTTTTGCAACAACTTCTCCCGAGAGTCTTAACGGTCCACATCTTTGATTATCCCACTCAGGAATGTTATATACGACCGCGACTGAGCCTCCTATAACAGGAAATTGAATAAAACCTCTCCCACTAGCCTTAACCTTTTCATAATTATCTTTAGTAAGTGGAATATCAGATGCTCCAAAATCTAAAGATCCTTCTAAAAAGCTTTTCTGACCTGCACCGCTGCCTATACTCTGATAATTTATTATGACCATACCTTTAGTAAGATCTTTGAAAACGCTTATCCAAGATTGCATCTGAGGATTTACAAATGAGGATCCTCCTCCATTTAATGTTACTTGTGTAGTAAATTGAGGGATCGTATATGTGAAACTTGGTGTAGCAGACATGGCAGATGTTGTCATAACACCTGTATATGTATATGTTATAAGAGTTGTGATAGTAGTGGGAATCGAGATTGTTATAGTCTCAACTTTACTCGGAGCTGAGATGCCGCCTGATGATGCTCCTACATAATATGCTATAACACCTACTATTATCAAGATCACTATAAACAATGTTAGACTAGTTTTATCTATCTGCATTAATATATTCACCACTTTATGCTTATAATATTCTACATATATCTTTTTGCATATGCATACATATGTATAGCTTATATAACAAACCGATTAAAACAACTTATACATATTTAAATCTTCTTTATACATTGAGAAGAGAATTTAAGCATTAAAATGTTTTGCAACTGAAGTCCTCATCATTTAAGACGGGAGAAGGTCTATTTTGTATATGAAAGGATCTTTATTTAGATGGCTCTGGATGTATAGTCACATATATATTACGTTTTGATAATGTTCTCTCAATCTCATCAATGATCTTATGAGCTTCTCTGAGACTCATGTCCTCTGGAAACATAATTATTATCTCTCCATAATAAACCCCTTGATAGACTTGTCTAAGTCTCATATCTGATATTCTAAGACCTTTTCTAGTGATCTCTTCAGAAACTATTTTAATGATCTCTTCTGATATCACATCGCTTATGTCCAACAAAAGAATTCTAGCAGAAGACAATATCTCGAAGACAAGTATAGAATAGAGAGATAATCCTCCGGCGAGATCTAGATAGAAAGAATATAAAGATCCTGTGAATGCCGAGATCGTTGCTACAGCTCCTTCTACAAGCTCTATATAAGTCATTTTTCTATAGATCTCAAAGACTCTTCCTATCCTTCTTGTCAAAAAAACTACAACAACATATGTCATGAAGCCTGAGAATGAATATACAGAGGCATACACATCAACTTTATAACCTTTCAAAACGCTATTAACAAGATCTGGCAGTAAAATTCCTGCTATAAATGAATAGAATAACAACATAAAAAGATCTCCACCAAAAGCATATCTCAAATGTCCATACATATGATCTGCATCGGGAGGTCTTCTACTCATACTTATGAAATACATAATGATGATTAACGATAATATGTTAGCTATACTTGTGGCAGCATCTACTAATACAGCTCTCGACATGTATACAACGCCGCCGATAATTTTTAGAATTCCTGCGAGAAATCCTAAAAATACTATTGTATAGAAGATTTTTTTATTATCATCTGCTTTTTTCAATTAATAATCTCCGATTATAGTTTCATCATAAGAATAGAAACTTAAAAATATAAAAACTTATTTAGACTGTTGTGAGCTCATGATCATGTCTATTCTTTTGTCGTAATATTCTAAAGCTTTTCTAATATAATTCTCTGAGATTCTTCCTAAAGGCGTGGGGGTCTCTAATATTCTTCTCGGGATCCTTATTTTATCTGCTTGGAACCCCTCTTCTCGTTTTATCTTATGTTTCTCTACATAGATCTCTCTACCTATTCTCATAAGATCTTCTTCATTATAGTTATAGCCTAGAGCTTTTAAAGACTTTATCACGAGTTCTTTAGTATAGACTCCTCTTGCAAATAAACATAAGACATATGAGTTTAATATCTGTCTCCAAGCCTCTTCTTCTATTATCATCTCGACAGCCTTCTCAGGTTCAGGAGCATCTTTTCCTGATGCAACAAGCTTCTCATCCATAGAATATGCTCCTGCATCAAGATGTGAATGTCTTGCTCCAATAGCCAGAGATATGTGATATAAAGGTCCTGTGTGATAGCCTGCCGGCTCAACCTTATTATATGCTATTGCAAATTCTTCTCCTCCATATCTTCTGGCAGCCTCTTCGACTCCCAGACTTAATATCTTATAGAACTCGTTTGGCTGTAGAACTATATTATGAATAGCATCTATATAGCTTCTCCAGTCTCCCCATCTAAATGGTCTCAAAGTCTCTTTCTCTGATATCAATCCTTTCTCATAAGCTTCTGTGGCCCATGCAAGAACTACTCCTGTTGATATAGCGTCTAAACCTTCTTCTTCAACTGCTTTGATGATTTTTAGAAGACCTATTCTATCATTTACTCCAAGATTACTTCCTAAAGCATATATAAGCTCATAGTCGTAAGGCACAAATTCTGTCTTGTAGAAGAATCTCTCTGTGGCATACTCCTCTCTTATATAAGCCAGATGTATACATGCGACTGGACATGCTACACAAGCAACTCTTCTAGCAAGATTCTCTTCAGCAAGCTTCTCACCACTGATCTCTTCGGCACCCTCGAATCTTCCTGAGCTGAAATTTCTTGTTGGAAGAGCCCCAAGTTTGTTCAAAGGAATCACGTTTGCCGGCGTCCCAAGATCATGATATTTTCTTGTTGCAGGTCCTCTGGTAAGCTCATAAAGCTCTCTATAGATCTCTCTAAAACTTTTTACATCTGGCAGTTTAAATGTTCTTCTGCCAATGACTACCACAGCCTTAAGTTTTTTAGAGCCGAACACAGCTCCCAAGCCCATTCTGCCGAAGTGTCTGTAAGTCTCTACAGTGACGTTGGCGTATCTCACAAGTCTCTCGCCGGCTCTTCCAATTCTCATTATAGTTCTCATGCCAGCTCCTGGCAGAGCTTCTCTTAATACTCTCCCGACGGTCTCTGAAGATCTCATGCCCCATATAGCTCCGGCATCTCTGAAGCGTACTTTCTCGTCATCAATCACAATATACACAGGTCTCTCACTTGCTCCTTTGATCACTATGGCTCCGTATCCAGCGAATCTTATTGCTGCAGCAGATCTTCCTCCTGCGTGAGATTCTGCCATATATCCGTTTAATGGTGATTTGAATACTGCGACAGTTTTGGAAGCCATTGGAAAAACTCCTGTGCCAGGGCCTACAGCAAATATGATCACATTGTCAGGACTCAAAGGATCTGTTCTTCGAGAGACCTCCTCTTTATATAACTGTGTCGCCACGCCGATCCCACCGATCCATCTGCTGAAAAGATCTTCTCTATCTTCTATCCAAAAGATCTTTCTCGTAAGATCTATGTATAAAACTTTTGAAAGAGTCTTGACCCAGTCCATTTAAGCCACCTCCTCGAGAGTAAGAACATTATGTGGACAGAAACCTACGCAATATCCACAGTGAGTACATATGAGAGGCTTCATAGTGTCATAATCCCACATGACAGCGCCTATATCACATGCTGAGACGCAGTTTCCACATCCTATACATCTGCCTGGAGACAAGATCACTCCACCACCAGGTCTCAGAGAGAGAGCATCAGTAGGACATACTCTGGCACAGGGAGGATCTTTACATGCCCTACAGACAATGATTACGAATCCTCTCTCGACACCTCCGGCAGACCTCACGTAAATAGCTGACTTAGTAGGACCTACATAACCAAATCTATTACTACACGCCTCCATACATAATTGACATCCAACACACATGTTAGGATCCACAACAACAAGCCTCTTATACATTAAACCCTCCTCCAAATAAAATTATAACTATTATAACTTAAAAAGCATATAATTAATACCCATATAAATCATGTGAGAAAGATCATCCTATATAGATTTTATAAAAATCTCACACAAATATATATAAAGAGGGCCCGTAGTCTAGCTTGGCTAGGATGCGGGGCACCTTCGCAAGAAGGCCCGACTCGGGACCAAGCGAGAATCCCCGTGATCCCGGGTTCAAATCCCGGCGGGCCCATCATATGTTTTAAAATTGTTCAGCTTTCTCTCCATATTAAAATCTAGTAACATTTTTATAACAGATCTAATGTTTTTCTAAGGTCTAAAAATTAATGAGATCATGTATGTAACTGACCTCCTAGCCTGTCTAATGATCATAATCCTTTCAGGCGGATCATTAGCCTCTCATATCTTCGGAGCTACATCTATCATCTGAGAAGCAATTAAGGCGACCAGGGATCCCTCTAAGAGCCTCACCCCGAGCTTCTAGATCGGGCGTTTAGAAGGCTTGTAAACTTTTTCTCTTATCTACGCCTTAAAAGACAGGTTTTCAGTTGTAATGTTATTGACCTTGCTCCTTTTTCAAAAAGATTCTTAGATAATCTCTAATTTAAGACCTGATACTAATAGAAAGATCCTTGGCAAATATCTCATCTAATAATTATTAGATTATGTTAAATATTTTAAGCCGTCAAATATATAGAATTTATTGGGGCCCGTCGCCTAGCCAGGATAGGGCGTCGGCCTTCTAAGCTCTATGGCTCCTGCGCGGTGAGAGCCGATGGTCCGGGGTTCAAATCCCCGCGGGCCCGCCACATATTCTTAAAAATTTCTGTGGTTGTTATATTTATCT
>WYEN01000063.1 GCA_009903825.1 Desulfurococcales archaeon | reverse complement strand
TAAGATCTTTTAGACGTAATCTTTTTCATCAAAAAATATAGAGAGCTCATATTCTGCTGTCTCAGGAGAGTCTGATGCGTGAATAACGTTTTCTTGAATTGATAATGAGAAGTCTCCTCTAATTGTTCCAGGAGGAGCTTTTCTACCATCTGTAGGACCTATCATGATTCTCATCACCTCAACAGCAGACTCTCCTTCTACAGCCATAACAACTACAGGTCCTCTTGTCACAAACTCCACAAGATCTTTGAAGAAAGGTTTTTCTTTATGAACTGCATATAGTTTCTCTGCCTGTTCTCTACTCATTCTAATCATTTTCATAGCTATTATTCTCAGACCCTTTCTCTCGATTCTTGAAATGATTTCTCCAATTAGTCTTCTCTCATAAGCATCAGGTTTTATCATCACAAAAGTTCTTTGAAGAGGCATTTAGATCATCTCTTAAATATTATTTCTTCTGAGCTGACACACCTTTTATATATACTTTAGTCCAAGGCAATCTCCTAGGATCTCTCCCCAGTTTAAAGTTTTTAAAACATTTTGATGAACAGAACCAGAAGATCTCTCCTTTATTAGTCACATACATCAATCCTGTGCCTGGTGTTATCTCATTCCCACAGTAGCTACATCTTCTGATCAGCACCATATAGATCACACTTTTTCTTATCCTAACTATTCTCTTTAAAGAGACTTATAAGTGTTGTGAATAACTACTTGATATAGGATATGACATGAGTGGAGAGAAAGAATTTAATGTGGTTGAGGAGATAGGTTTTCCAGCAGAAGTCATTCAGATCATTGGTAGAACAGGTGTGACTGGAGAGATAACACAGGTTAGAGTAAGAGTTTTAGAGGGGAGAGACAAAGGAAGAATTATAACAAGAAATGTTAAAGGTCCAGTGAGAATTGGAGACATAGTTATTCTGAGAGAGACTGAGAGAGAAGCTAGAAAACTTACTGCAAGCAGATGAAATTGAAAATACTTGTGACTGGAGGAGCAGGTTTCATAGGAGGACATGTAGCTTTATATCTAGCTGATAAAAGTTTTCATGTGACAGTCTTAGACAATTTCGAAAGATCATCTGATTATATAATTAATAGATTAAAAAAATTCAACAATATAGATATTGTGAGAGAAGATCTGAGATATAGTGATAGAATCAAAGATCTATTGAAAAATTTTGATATAATAGTTCATGCAGCTGCATACATAGATGTCGAAGAATCTATGAAAGATCCTTGGTCATATATTCATAACAACTATTATACAACTAAAAATATAACAGATCATCTGAATAAAAGACAGAAGATAATTTATCTAAGCTCAGCAGCTGTATATGGAGAGCCTGAGAAGATACCTGTGAAAGAAGATGATGAGAAGAGACCTATATCACCTTACGGTCTCAGTAAGCTTCTTGGAGAGAAGACAATTGTTTATAACTCTATATGTAGAGGCTATAGATATGTTATATTTCGTCTCTTTAATGTCTATGGCATAGGTCAGAACAGATCATATGCAGGCGTCATAACAATATTTATAGACAGAGTGATCAAGGGTCTGCCGCCGATCATATATGGAGACGGTCTTAACATAAGAGATTTTATTCATGTAGAAGATGTGGCAGAGGCTGTGTATATGGCTGTGGAGAGAGAAGATTTCTCAGGAATATACAACTTAGGCAGTGGAACAGGCGTCTCTATCAAAGATTTGGCTCAAATGATCATTGATATATCTGGTAGAAAAGATCTTAAGCCTATATACACGAGACCTAGACCTGGAGATATAAGATTTAGTGTTGCAGATATCACAAGAATCAGTGAGAAGCTGAGATTTAAACCACGTAAAGATCTTTATGAAGGTCTCACGAGTCTTTATTATCATGTGAGAAAGACATATATAGATCAGAACTCAAGACCTTAATCATCAATCATATCTCCCGAGTTCATCATCAAATTCATTTATTAATAACAAAAAATAAATTTCACGAGTTTTTTAATTTCTCATGGAGCAGAAAAACATATGAGTAATATTGATCAAGGATCTAGATATATCCCAGGTGTCACAAAGATTTATACAAAGATCCCTGTTGAGAGAGTCGGAATTTTATTAAGTAATAAAGGTGAGATTATAAAAACAATTCAACAGAGACTTGATGTAAAGATATCTATAGACCCTAGCCTAGGATCTGTTGTTATAGAGCCTTCTAAATCAGATACTCCAGTGAATAATCTGTTTAAAGCAAAAGATTATATAGAGGCAATAGGATACGGCTTCAGTCCTGAAAGAGCTGAGAGAGTTTTAGGAGAAGATCAGGTTCTTCTAGTTATTGATTTAAAAGATCAGCTTAGACTCCCCGAGAATCATCTGAAGAGAATTAAAGGTAGAATAATAGGTGAAGAGGGAAGAGCAAGAAGAAATCTAGAGGAGATCAGCGGATGCTATATATCTGTCTACGAGAACTACATAGCGATCATAGGAGATTATGAGTCTGCTAACGCTGTCAAAGAGGCTATTCAATTACTTATAGAAGGTAGAGAGCATTCTACAGTATATAGATATCTCAAGAGGCTTATTTTAAGATCAAGTAGAAAACCAATGATATAAACTTTTGAAACATATCTTTGGAGAGAACTCTTTTAGAAACAGCGATCTATCGTTGAACTTTTTGCAGAATCAATGTTTTTCAATGATGTTCTTATAGATCCTTCCTTCTTTCATAATCATGAGAATATTTTCTCTCTTAAGCAAAAGATCTGGATCATCCAATGGATTTCCTTTAATAACGATAAGATCTGCATATTTATCTTTTCTTAGAGAGCCTGTTAAACTGCTTAATCCCACAGCCTCAGCAGCATATAAAGTTGCTGATTTCAAAGCATCTATAGGTCTCATACCGATCTTCTCTATTAATAGCTTGATCTCTAGTGCGTTGTCTCCATGTCTAAAAGCCTCTCTTCCGCCCATGAAATCTGTCCCAGTGGCCAGTTTCACTCCTCTTCTATATGCTCTTCTTATGTTAGAAATATGTTCTTCATAGACTTCTTTAGATTTTTCAATACCCCAGGGAGGTATTCCAATTTTTTCGCCATATCTGAGAATATGTTCTACTACTGAGAGCGTAGGCACAACAACAACATTTCTTTGTTTAGCAAGTTCACATCCCTCATCATCTATGTATATAGCGTGTGCAATCACTTTAACACCTGCTTCTATAGCATGTATAATACCTTTAGAACCCTGAGCATGAGCATGTACAAATCTATTGGCATGTTCAGCTTCTTCTACAATAGCTCTCAACTCTTCTTTAGAGAACTGTATATACTCTGGTCTGTCTCTCTGAGACAAAACTCCGCCTGTGGCCATCACTTTTATAAAATCAGCTCCTTGTCTAAGAGCATATCTAGCCGCCTTTCTACATTCATCTACTCCATCACATAATAAAGACATCATTGGAGTGAGCTTTTTCGTAGTTCTTGCATCAACCCATTCAACAGGCAGATAATGTTCGTCTCCGTGACCAAAAGTCTGAGACAAAGGATATCCCGAGGCAATGATTCTCGGCCCAATTATAGTGCCTTCTTCGACAGCTTGTTTGAGATTAAGCGCTATAACGCTTCCCGCATCGCCAATCGTCGTGAATCCCGCATCTAATAATGCCTCAAGATCTTTTATAGCTCTGGCCACAAACACCTCGTAAGGAGTTAGAAGAGGCTCTTTAACAAGATCTCCTGTTCTCATACCTGTCAAATGCATATGAGCGTCTATAAGACCTGGAAGAACAACGTTTCCCTTAAGATCTATCGTCTCAACATTCTTAGGAATCTCAACTTCTCCTCTAGATCCTATGTCGCTAATTAATTTGTCTCTGACTATAATCACTCCTCTCTCTATAAATCTCTCATTTTCAACATCCAAGATCCTGCCATTCTCAAGAACTAATATCTCATCACGTGTTCTCTCTTTAGACGTGTTCATACAAATCTCCTCAGAACATTTCTTAATAAAAAATATATAGGCCAGATAGACTACATCTGCACTCTACAGAACTATTGTTTTTATATTAATTTTCTCAAGATCTTTGCTGAGATTTTCATAAAGTTTAAGAGACCAGTCTAACTCTTTAACAAAATACATCACTATATTTAGGTCTTCACGGATTCTTCTCAGATTATCTAAAACTTCAACAAGCTCTTTTTTCAAAACCTCGATCACTCTAGGATCTTCTATTACTTCTCTGGCTATCTCTGTCTGTGAATAAGGATATGCTTCTTCAATAGATATACTCAAGATCCCTAGCACAGGTGTGTAATAATATGTGCATGAGATCTTTCTAATATCTATTTGAGAAAACACATTTTTTAAAACAGGTGAAGATGAAAAAGGCTTATATCTAAGATCTGCTGGGATAAATATTATTTCTTCACATATCTTTTTAATAATTTTATAAGAAAGAACCTCAAAGTTTCTATTTTTCGATCTTTGTATATTAGGTCTGTACAAAGACTCGTACTCAGTAATAAATAATCCTCTACGACCTTTGGAGAACGGAGAATATTTCTCTATGAAATCTTTCTCTCTAATGAATATCTTGATAACGCTTCTCAGACGTGGATGAGAATGTGATCTTTCTATTAAAAGCTCCCATAATCTGCCTTCTTTAAGTGCTGTCTTAACTCTCTTAAGCTCTTTATAGATCATATATAAATTATGTATTGCTAATAATCTTGTTCTCTCTTCTCTACTCATCTCCATAAGCTCTTTAGGTGTGTATCTGCTACATACTGGACATGAACATGGGAAATATTCTAAATCTTCTAATCTCTCTGTACCATATTCAGTCACATATCTATTCTCTCTAGCATATAAAATATAGCTTGCTGAATCAAACATGTCGACTCCTGAGGCAACTATGAATGGAATGATCATTGGATGTCCTGCGCCGAATAAATGTACAGGTTTATCTGGGGGAAGAATCTTTTTAACTATGAATATGTTTTCTAAAATCTTATCATACTCATAATTTTCGAGAAATGTAACAGGACTGCCTATTCCATATATCTTATATCCAGGCAGCTCAAGGCTCTTGACAGCTGATTTATAAACAAGATCTTTATATCCGCCTCCTTGAATCGGTAGCACCCAGAGCTTCTCAGATTTATTTATAATATCAAGTACTTCATAAGCTCTTTTGAAGGTTTCTTCAACACTTCTCTCAGCTTCTTCATATGATACATCAGATCTAGTTGGTATGTCAAGGATCACTGCAATATCTTGATCCATTTTCTCTTGATATTCCACGATCTCTCTGTTGCTTACGTCAATATCTCCATATTGCATAATTTGATAAGCTCCTGAGTCTGTCATTAAAACTCCTTCGAAACCAAGGATCTTTTTAAGACCTGTCTCAAAAATTTTTTCTCCATAAAATTTTTTCACGAGATAAGCATTTGTTATAAGCGTGTTAAATCCTATCTTTTTAATATCTTCAACAGATATTTCACGTAAATTTCTTATAGGATGAATCACAGGGAAAAAAAGAGGAGTCTCTATTTTCATAGATCTAGTGTGTAATAAACCTATTCTTCCCATAAGATCTTTATCTTTAATCTCGAAAATCTCATCCACTTAGGCATCCTCAAGCTTTTTTCGATTTCTTTGATTTGATATATTCATCCCAAAGATCATAGATTCTATTGGCCAAAGCCCCTGAACCTTCGACGCCGTTCTCAGAGATCTTATATCTATCTAATATCATTACGACACCAGCGTCTCTAAGAACTTTTATATTGACAGGATTAATACCTAATCTCTGAGCAGCTAAATTAGCAAACTCGTCTGGATCAAAAATCGGCAGTTCTTCAACAAGAATCTCTGATAAACGAGATCCTGATATAAAAACTCTATGATATCTGATGCCTTTCTCATCTTCAGCATCTCCTAAAACCAAATTCAGACCCTGTTGATCTACTCCTAAAAGAACTCCTCTATAGATCTTTCCATCAGACATTCTAACAGTAATTCTCTTGTCTAATATATTATTAAGCTCAGTCATGAATCTTCTTGCCACAGGTGTTATACTCATGAAAGTGTCACCTAATAAGATTTTTAAATTTAAAACTAATAAGAAATGTTTATGACTCTCTATCCATTCTAAAGAACGAGGTTTTTCATGTTAATAATCTACAGATCATTTCTCAGAAGATTAGGATCAGAAAAAGCAGATTGTTTTCAATATATTTATTATCTTTATCTATCATGTTTTAAATGGTGTAGAGTTAAGTGTCTATTAAGAGAGATCCTGTTAAAAAAGAGATAGATCTTATAGTTGAGTCAGCTAAAAGTAGAGATGTCTATAGAAAATATGCCAGGATCCCTAAGAGGGTCATGAGAGAGTTAGGTATTGAGCCAGGAGATTTTGTAGGAATAAGAGGGCCTAAGGGAGTTGCTTATGCTCAGGCTATGCCAGGTTATCCTGAGGATGAAGATAGAAATATTATAAGAATCGATGGTCCTACTAGAGAGACTATTGGCGTAGGCGTCGGGGACATAGTCACAGTATTTCCTGAACAAAAGATTCCTCCTGCTGACAGAATAATTCTTGTTCCTGTAGAAATTGCTGAAGAAGGATTTTTCCCACCGTTTCTTGGAACCTCACAAGAATATCTTAAGGAGCTTGCTGAATCTCTTAATCAATATGTTCCATATATAAAAGATCAGTTGATGGGAAAGCCTCTGGCTAGAGGAGAGACCATAGTAGTGCCTATACAACCTGCCTTTGGCAGGCCTATGAAATTCTTCGTCAGATCAACTTCTCCATCAAATGTGGTATATGTATCTAACAACACAGAGATCACGATTAAATATGAACCTATTGAGGAGGTTAAAAGAGCTTTAGAAGGGATCCCAAGAGTCACATGGGAGGATATAGGAGATCTTGAGGAGGTTAAAGAGAAGCTAAGAGAAATTGTAGAGCTTCCTATGAGACATCCAGAGATCTTTAGACATCTAGGTATAGAGCCTCCCAAAGGAATACTTTTATATGGTCCGCCGGGTGTTGGAAAGACTTTACTTGCAAAGGCGTTGGCTAATGAGGTTGGAGCTTATTTCATAGCTATAAATGGTCCAGAGATAATGAGTAAATTCTATGGAGAGTCTGAGGAAAGACTTAGAGAAGTGTTCAAAAAAGCTCAGGAGAACGCTCCTGCAATAATATTTATTGATGAAATAGATGCTATAGCGCCTAAGAGAAGTGAAGTTGTCGGTGAAGTTGAGAAGAGAGTTGTTGCACAACTACTCACATTGATGGACGGGCTTCAATCTAGAGGAAGAGTTGTTGTTATTGGAGCAACCAATAGAATAGAGGCTGTAGACCCTGCATTGAGAAGACCTGGCAGATTTGATAGAGAGATCGAGATACCTCCTCCAGATAGAAGAGCTAGAAAAGAGATTCTTGCTGTACACACAAGAAATGTTCCTCTGGCAGAAGACGTGGATCTTGATAAGCTTGCTGATATGACTCATGGATACACAGGCGCTGATCTGGCAGCACTTGTTAAAGAAGCTGCTATGAGTGCTTTAAGAAGATTTCTAAGAGACAAGACTATAGATCTTTCAAAGCCCATACCACCAGATCTTCTTAGTCAGCTCAGAGTTGAGATGAAAGATTTTCTACAGGCTATGAATAGTGTGCAACCAACTTTGATCAGAGAAGTATTTGTAGAGGTTCCCGAGGTTAGATGGAGTGATATCGGAGGTCTAGAAGATGTTAAACAACAGCTTAGAGAGGCGGTGGAGTGGCCTCTTAAATATCCTCAGTTATTTGAGAAGATGGGGATAAGACCTCCCAAAGGAATACTTTTATATGGTCCGCCGGGTGTTGGAAAGACTTTACTTGCAAAGGCAGCTGCAACAGAGAGCGAGGCTAATTTCATAGCTGTAAATGGTCCTGAGATATTAAGTAAATGGGTTGGAGAAAGTGAGAAAGCTATTAGAGAGATATTTAGACGTGCCAGAATGGTTGCCCCTGTGATAATATTTTTTGATGAGATAGATGCTATAGCGCCTGTGAGAGGTCATGACGTATCTGGGGTCACAGATAGAATTGTTAATCAGCTTCTGACAGAGATGGATGGAATAAAACCTTTGAGAGGAGTTGTAGTTATTGCAGCAACTAACAGGCCAGATCTAGTCGACCCAGCTTTGTTAAGACCTGGCAGATTTGATAGAGTGATATATGTGCCGCCTCCAGATAAAAAAGCTAGACTAGAGATCCTTAAGATCCATACGAGAAAAATACCTCTTGCTGAAGATGTAGATCTTAATAAACTTGCTGAGATGACAGAGGGATATAGCGGAGCAGATCTAGAGGCTCTGGTCAGAGAAGCAGTGTTAATAGCATTAAGAGAGAGATTAGAGGTGAGACCTGTCTCTATGGAGTATTTCATGAAGGCTTTAAAAGTTGTTAAGCCAAGTCTTACTTCAGATGTAGATAAGAGATATGAGGCGGCTATCGAGAAACTTGTTAAAAGCTCCTTCATGTGAATCTTTGTTCATTAAAATGTTGTTATTCGATTCAAAATTTTTTCAGACATAAATAGATCTCGTCAGTAGGCTTATAATCTTTTAGGATCTCTCTGTCTCTCGGATATATAACTACTAAAAATCCATATAAACTAACTATTGCTCTAAATCCTCTTTCATCTTCTTTAAAACCTACTACTACTCCACGGGCACAAAAATCTTCACCTTCTTTATAATCTGGCAATGAGTGACTCAGCACAAACTCCAGCTTCTCACCTTCTTTGACGTTAAACACCTCCTGATGTATATCCATCGAGATCTTCAGATTGCTACCTTCTAAGTCTGCTATGATGATCTTAGGCACAATACTTTTTTTAATACTTTTAACATACACATGATCTATGACAGAATCTTTTAAATGAGACACCTATCTAAAATATTCTTAAGAATTAAATATATGTTAAGAAAGAATCTCTGATAGAGACGTCGAGAAAATCAAGCATAAGTATTACCTTGAAAAACGGATATCATATAGAAATTATGGTTATATCTTAAATCTTTGAAATCTCTGATGAAAATTAGGTATTTTAAGAAATGTCAGTTGAAAATGTTGCTACAGACAATATCAAGGCTTTGTTATCTGATTTTCTAGTTAAATATGGGGAGAGAGGAAAAGCAGTTTTAGAAGCTGCTGTGAGAGCTTCAAGAAGATTTGAGAAGAAAAGAGATATCTTACCAAAACTTCCAGGAGATTTTGATTACAAGACACTGGTTGAAGAGCTTGGCCTCATGGGATATAGTTACAATCCTTCGCCTATTTTAAGAATTCTTGAGAGAGATTATGGGCTTATAAAAACCACTTTACATACCTCTAGACAGAGATGGTTTATATTTAGTAGTCCTGTGGTGAAAGATGTTATTGAAGATTATATAATAAGATCTAGAGAATATATAGATGAGACAGATCCTGAGTATTTAATAATAAAGACACAGTTGATAGCTGTAAATATTGAAAAGATCAAGGATTTCTTAAATAAATTAGCTATAAAAGAGAGATGGGTTGAAACAGATTATGAGAAGCTTAAAAAGATAAGTACTGAAGATCTTGTTATATTGAGCAACATATATAAAAAAGTGAAAGAAAAAGATGAAGAGAAATGGCAAAATATAGCTAAAGAGATCGAGGATGTTTTCAGAATTTTAAATAAAGTGATCTTGGCTGTTCATAAGATTAAAGAGAAGAAAACTGAACAAACTTTTGAAGAAAAAGATCTTTATAAAGAGATAGAGAACATATTAGGCAGACCTGAGAAAACTTTAGAAGACTAAAACATTTTTTGTCAAATACGATTTTTGGACACAAAGATCTTTTAATATAAACTTTTTGTTCTAAAAATCTCTGGGTATAAGATGAGTGATATAGAAGATTCGCTAAACAAAATAAAGGAGTTAGAACATACAGCAGATGTCTTATATGAGATTACGGCGGATGATCTTTTGGAATTATTTGAGTTGGCCGCCATAAGTATGTTTAACACGATGACAGATATAAAAAAAGTTGTGCCCAGAGATTGTAAAGAGATCTCTGCTGAAGGCTTTGATCTTGAGAATCTTCTATATAGATGGCTTGAGAATCTTCTAATAGATCATGATCTCACAGGCTATGTGTATTCAAAAATTATGCAGTTAAACATGACAATATTTAGAGAAGACAGATCTGAAAAAATGATCCTTAGAGGAGTCGTGTGCGGCGAGAAATTTGATAGAGAACGTCACGAGGCTAGACTTGTGGTAAAGGCTGTAACATACTCTCAAATGTTTATACATAGAACAAGCGACGGCAGATGGAGAACCTATATCGTATATGACATATAAAGATCTCTGTACAAATGATATAAAGGATCTTTAGAAACGTATTATAAAAGATCTTTTGTTAAAACTCTTTATTTATTAAAATTAAATTAGGCCTTTTGTAATTTAAATATTTGGTGAATAAATTTTCCTACTAGCTTTGAGTCTTCAGTATTTTGTAGAGTATTTATGAGAGCTACCTCATTAAGTCCTAAATTTGGTAGACCTAGAGCACCGTTTTTTGGCGAAATTTGGTGTCCATGGATCAGAACATTATCGTCTAATGGCTCATTAAATTACTTAGTTAAACATCACACACTTGTTGAACCTTCTGTGAGACCTAGAAATAGAATTATCTCAGCAATATTTACTAGATTCGGTCGCGCAGGTTTTTATCATAATTATTTCATTAGAAATCTATGGAGATATATATGGAGATTCATAGTTGGAATGAGCAGTCTTCCCAGACTTCCTATCAAAGAATCTTCTCTCACAGAATCTTCCGTGGATATTGAGAATATGAATACCGATATACTGATAATTGGAAGAGAGCCTTCAGCAGTAATATTGGCAAATGAGATCTCTTTAAACAAATCTGTTTCTCACCTGTTAGTATATGATGATGAGGATGATCTTTCGGAGGTTGAGAAGAGATATAAAATTGATAGCAATGTCAATATCTTGAGAGGAGCTCATTATCTAGGCTATTTTGAAGATGGACATGTCTTTATCAATTATTTAAAAAGAAAGATCTATGTTGTTAATTCTAAAAAGATCGTTTTTGCGACAGGCACTCGTGACGTATATCCAATATTTGAGAATAACGATCTTCCAGGCATAATATCGTCTGATCTCGCACTTAAATTATTGAAGAACAATTGTATTAAAAAAGATCATAGATTAGCTGTCTTAGGTTATAAAGAAAGAGGTCTCATGATCTCAAGGTTATTTGCAGATGCAGGTGCAGAAGTCTATCTTATAGATGTCTCAGAATCTCCCGAGAGAATCACAGGATCAGAAGGATACAAGGTTTTCAATAAAATTGATTATATAAAGGCTTCAGGATATGACCATGTTAAATCACTAGAGATTCGTTTGAAAAATGGTGAGAAAAAAATTATAGAGATAGATCTTTTGATAACAGCATTGAATAGACAGGCTAATATAGAACCTTTGCTTCAGAATCATGTGTCTACAGCTTATTCAGAGTCTCTTGAGAGCATCACAGTATTAAGTAGATTAGACGGCTCTACAGATGTGCCTAACATATATGTTCTCGGCAGCATGTCTGGGACTAAAGAGGAATATATTGAAGAAGAGGCCAGAATAATTTCTAAGACTATTCTCGATAGAGAGCTGAGCTCTGATGAAAAGAAGACTCTTGAGAAGATATTTATTGAGAAGAAGTTAGTAGACATAAATAGCAAGATTATAGATAAGAGACCATCTTTTTATCTAGCCGATAGTATATATGGATCCAAGTTTATATGTCCTTGTGAAGATGTTTTATTAGAAGATCTTGTTAAAGCTTTTGAGAATGGATACACAAGTTTAGAGAAGATTAAGAGATACACTGCCTTAGGCACAGGATCTTGTCAAGGGAGAATATGTAAATATAATGCTGCTATCATACTCTCTTATTTAAAGAAGATTCCTATAGGATCTGTAGGATTAATAAGACAAAGACCTCCTCTAGAGCCTGTGGAAATAAGTTTCTTATGAGGTGTATATGTTGAAATGTGAGTATATAATTGTTGGCGGAGGGATCCAAGGTTTATCAACAGCATTTCATTTGGCAGCTAATAAGAGAGGTGGAGAAGACATATGTTTGTTTGAGAAAGAATTTATCGGCTATGGAGATTCTGGAAGAAATCTCGGGAGATTCAGAGTTCATTTTGGTGCTGAAGAGAATCTTAAATTTGCTCTTAAGGCGATAGATTATTTAGTTAATCTACATAAGCTGTTGGGATATAATACTTTGGTTGCTAGAACAGGCTATCTATGGCTTATATATGATGAGGAGGAGTATAAAGTTATGAAAAGACATCTTCCACTATTTGAGAAATACAAGATCCCTCTCATAGAATACTCTCCTGATGAGACTTACAAGAGATTCTCTTACCTGAGGAGACAGAAAGATCTTATAGCATCATTCTTAGGACCTCAAGACGGAACATTTCATCCAGATGCCATTGTGTTTGGTTTTTGGAAGAGATTGTTGAATATGAATGTTAAGATATATGAGTGGTCTGAAGTCAAAGAGATCATAGTGAGAGATGGAAATGTTTCTGGGGTCAGACTTGTTGATGGTAGAGAATTTAATGCTAAGACTGTTGTTCTGGCAGTTGGTAAAGATCTGAAGTATTTCTCTGAGAAAATGAATTTAGGATTATCTATAGAGCCTGTTAGAAAAGAAGTCATGGTGACAGAGCCTTTCAAATATCATATAAAAGAGCTTGTCATAGACTCAAAGTTTCATACAGACTTCTCACAAACTTTTAAAGGAGAGATCATAGGCTCGGCAGTTGTGGGTGAAGAGGTGAAAGGTCTTGTGAAGAGAGAGAACACCTTCAAATGGCTTAGATCAATGGCTTATATTCTGAGAAACGTTCTTAAAGGAGCCGATAAGATCAGAATAATGAGAATATGGAGCGGCTTTTATGATATGACGCCTGATAGAAGTCATATAATGGGTAGAAAAAGAGACTGGCCCCACGGCTTGTATGTTATAGGAGGCTTCAGCGGCCATGGATTCATGTTAGGTCCTTACGCTGGAAAACTATTGGCAGAATATATATTAACTGGAGAAGAACATGAGCTTATGAAACCTTTCACGCCAGAACGTTTCGAGAAGAAAAAGATTATATATGAAACCTTCGTCATAGGCTGAACAGATCTTTTAAACAAATATATTTCTGACTGAAATATTTAATCAGATGATGAAGCCGCTCCAATCAGACATGTGAAGAACTCGCGACGAACTGATCTTTTCATACAGTAATATTAAAAATCTTTTTTAAAGGCTTGATAATTTATTTTTCATAATAAATAGATTATTATGAATTAGATGTCCGGGTGATCATATGAATTCTGATGATCTTTTGGTGCTTGCCTGGGAGGATGTGTTTAAAGGTGTTAGAGAGCTTGCTCAAAAGATTTATTTGAGTAAATATGTTGCTGACGTGATCATAGGAGTTTTCAGAAATGGATGGATCGTAGGTAGATTATTAGGAGATCTCTTGGGAGTAGAAGAGATCGGTGGGATAGGGATCAAGTTTTATAGAGGTATTGGCGAGACACGTGAGAGACCTCTAGTAATATCAGGACCTACGATCAATGTAAGAGATCAGAAGGTTCTTTTAGTAGATGACGTGAGTGATAGTGGAAGAACTCTACAGACAGCGATAGACCTTGTGAGGTTATATGGAGCTAAAGAGATCAGAACTGCAACACTTTATATAAAGAAGAGGACTATGCTTGTACCTGATTATTATAATGATTCTACTGACAAATGGATTGTTTTTCCATGGGAGTACGGCGAGATCATACGTGAGATATCTATGAAAAGATTCGGAGATTTAAGTCTTCAATCAATTAAAAAGACAATGGATCTTCTGAGAATAAATGATGAAGAACTTATGAAAATAATATATGAGTCAAGCATGATTAAGTTGAGAAGAGTTTAATGAAGACTTATAAATCATATGTATATAGATCTTATACATATATGAAATAAGCCTCAGTCAACTAATCAATATTAATGGGCTCTGATGAATAGTAAGAAAGTTAAAATTGTTTCATTTAAATTAACAGAAGAAGAGCTTAAGAGATTAGACTCTTACGCACAGAGTCGCGGCTTGAATCGCTCGGAGATTATTAGAGAAGCTCTCAATAAGATAATTAATGATGAAGACATATATCGTGATCTTGAGGAGAAAGTCTCAGATAAACATATGATCTTTGTAGAAAACGATCCGAAGCCAGGAGGCGTTGCCAGAAAAAATAAGATAGAAATAATACTTTAACAATAAGGATATCTCTGATTTGATTATAGCGGAGAAGTCGAGAAAATATTCTTAAAAGTCTAATGAACATATATATTTTTGAGAGCCGCGGTAGTATAGCCCGGTCAAGTATGCGGGCCTTTCGAGCCCGTGACACGTTTGCGTGCGGGAGACCCGGGTTCAAATCCCGGCCGCGGCACCAAGATCTTTGTTTTAATGATCCTCATTTATAAACATATGATCCTTAGGATCACATTTTGATTCTTTTGGATCAGTTCTTCGATCCTTGCAACCTTTTGATTCCGCAAAGAGATCGGAGGAGACATAGGCGAATAGTTATATAGATATCCGCATAAAAATATCTTCTCAGCGTGTGGCTAGACAATATAAGTAGCATCTTTTTCTTCATTTGCCTTCTTGTTCTTTTCAGATATCTGTCTCCGTATCTCTCTGCTTTTGTTGCCTCTTGAAGGTTTTCTGCTGAAACCATTTCGAGGAGGAAACATATCTGCTTCTCACTATTGATCCGGTTGATCATATCAATTATAATGTGATCTTTAAGGGATCTCTCGGCTTCTTCCTCAGAATCTCCGTAGGATAGTATTGCTATGATGCTCTCTCAACGAGTCTTCTATTATCCATACAGCCTTAGAAGATCTGTTGAAACTTTCCATAAAAGTTCCTACTGATCTCATCTTTCGATGTTTACTGCAGAACTATTTTTTTCTCGATCATTAGTATAGAGAGGCGGTTCTGTCCCTCTCAAAGACAAAGAGCTTCAGCCATGATCATCAGGCTTGTCCCTCAAGATGATTCCGTGGCATATATATCATAAAGAAACGATGCAGAGTCCAATAGTTCATCATAGAACTCCTAATTAACGTTATCAAGGACGGCAACACACTGATCGACCTCTCTCCTGATAACCGAGCAAGCCTCGACCTTTAGGGTGGGGAGGAGGTCAGGGGCTGTTTCAATTTTTTATAATTATTTGTAGCACCCATATTTATTGATGTTTAGAGGCTGAGTTTATAAACTTCAGAAGCTTATATACTTGCTGGTGACCCTGAGTTTCCGAGATCCGTAGGGTGATGAGCCGCTAGGCGACTAGTGGTGAGCTTCTGCGGTGAGGGGGGCTCGGGGAGACCGTTGAGAAGTAGATGGCGGTTCATTATCATTCATGTCTGTTGGTTTCAGACTCTCCGCCATCTACTGAGAAACGGAGTCACTCGACATAAATAACTTGTAAGCCTTCTTGTTCAGCTATCTTAGCTAATTTCTTGTCTCCTGTTAGGAACTTGCTACTATTAATTGTTTTAGCTGACGATACCTGTAGAGCATCGGCTACGTAGATGTGATGTTTGAAGATCATCTGTATCGAATTTCTTATTATTGTTGGTGTTACTCCAATCACTCTCAGCATATGGAGTCTACTTAATATTCTCAACTCTCTCATCATATTTCTCATTAGCTCTCTTGTGTTAAGCCCTAAGATTCTGCCGTACTTGTCGAATACTAGCGCTGCCTCAGCAATATTCCAGGATGAGTATGATATCATTGCTAAACCTCTATATGCGTCTCTAAATATCATATCCACTACCTCACTACCAGGCTCGAGAACATATCTCTTAACTAGAGCACTTGTATCGAGATAGTAGATCTCTCTACTCATAGTGAACACTTGCTCTTTCATCTCTTAGATCCCTAACTATCTTAGTCGCGTCTAACCCTCTAGGCCTAGTAGATGTGATCTCTTGATCGAATATCGGTTCTAGCTCACCTAACCCTAGATCCTCTGCCAGCTTTGCAACCCAAGTCTCAAACGCTAGAAACTCGAGATACTCCTCAACCAAGTCGCTTAAAGTCTTACCCTCGCTTAAAACCATTCTCTTAACCTCATCGATAAGATCCTCTCTCACACTCAACGTTAACTTTCTCTTAGGCATCATCACACCATACACGTATATACGTATGGAAGTATATAAATCTTACAACTAAAAGCATCGACCTTTAGGGCGGGGATGGACAGAAAAGTTTATATGTTTTTATATTCTGATCTTTTTGGAGAAGCTCTATGGCGACAGGTGATGAGGGTTTTCTAACCCTCTCGATAGGTGTTAGGGTTAGTCCTGAGCCTGTCGTCATAAAGCTTCTCCACAAATATAGATATGCATTAAATTATGCCATTAATAAGATATTAGTTAGATAATAATCTAAAGACTTTAAAACAGATCCATGGTTTTCTATATAGAGATCTTGTTGAGATATTTAATCTACCATCTAGAATAGCTGTTGATTGCTACAGAGATGCTCTTGCAAATGCTAATGCCTGGAGGAATAATCCTAAGAGAGGAAAAAGACCTATAGTAAAGAAATTATCAATGCTTTTGCATCCAGGGTCAGGATATAGAATAAAAGATGACTACGTGGAGATCATTGGCGGAATGAGGCTTAGAATAATTGGTTGGGACAGAAGATATGATGATTATGAAAATAGAGAGGCTAGACTAATATATAGAAGAGATAAGATGATTCTATGGATATCTAAGAGAATACCTAAGCCTAAGAAATATACTCCTATAGATGTCATCGGCGTGGACATTAATGAACAAAAGATCGTCTATGGAGATGAAATTATCAATATTGAGAAGGATACAGCAATAGATAAAGCATATAGATACATCAGACTTGCAGAAGATCTTCAGAGAAAATATTCCTCATCGAGATATCTCGCCTGGAGAAGAAGAAAAAGAATTCTTAATAGAATAAGATCTTATCATGAGAAAGCTAGAAACATACTAATAGATTGGACAAAGAAGATATCTCTAGAGATAGTTAGACTGGCTAAAGAACTTAGATACGCCGTCTCAAGAGAAGATCTCACCAACTTAATAAGATCTTTAAGAGAGCTTCCTAAAGATCATAGGAGAAAACTTATCATAATGGGTTATTCGAGGTTTGAGAGATGGATTGATTGGCAGGCTGAGAAACATGGTGTGCCATATGTAAAGGTTGATCCAAATGGGACATCCTCAGAATGTCCAATATGCGACTATAAAGGATTAGAAGAGGTTGGCTATAGAAGATTTAGATGTCCAAGATGTGGCTTCGAGGCTGATAGAGATGTTATTGGAAAGCTTAATGTTAGGAAAAAAGGATTAAGAAAACTAGGCATAGTCCCTCGTGGGGGATCTCTGGCCACCCCGACTGCCCCTCAGATGACAGATGTAAACCCGAATAGATGAGGGGAACCAATGATCCGCCTGAAAGGGATGACGATTAATGATGACCTGAGGGCGGGCGAGGAGGTCAGTTATCTTAATATACGTAGATACAATAGAGCTTCTCGGAATTTTCATATGTTAATATTTATAAGCTTTTAAAATAATTGTATTTTATGGCTAACGTATTGGTGGATTTAAATGAGTTACTCAGCTACTTCTTCTACAGAAGCTAAATCTATAAAAGGCGAGAGTAGCATTCCGTGTCCTTCTGGCAGAATAATATATGATGAGGCCAGAGGAGAGAAGATATGTCTTGATACTGGAGAAGTTATTGAGGAGAGATTGATTGATACAGGTCCCGACTGGAGAGCTTATACTAGTGAGGAGAGAGAGAAGAGGGCCAGAGCAGGATCTCCTATATCTCCAATTCTTCAGGGTAGTGATGTCACCAGTATCATAGATATAGGAGGGAAAGATGCCACAGGAAAGAAACTAGATCTTAAGAAGAAGATCGAGTATGCCAGAATGAGAAAACTTCAGTTGAGAACAAAAGTTCAGAACACATTAGATAGAAATATTGCACAGGCATATGCAGAGCTTAGCAAGCTGGGCAACGCTTTGGGATTATCTAAAGAAGTTATTGATCAGGCTGCTATAATCTATAAAAAAGCTATTGAATCAGGTCTTATAAGAGGTAGAGCTATTGAGAGTATTGTTGCGGCAGCATTATACGCTGCATGTAGAGTAATGGGGACCCCAAGATCTTTAGATGATATAGTGAAATATACTAGAAGTGATAGAAAAGAAATTGCAAGATGTTACAGACTTTTATGGAAAGAACTCAACTGGGAGGAGCTTAATATAGAGATACCTAAGCCAGACCCTTCAATGTATATACCTAGAATAGTTGCACAACTAGGTCTCAGCGGAAATGTCGAGGCAATAGCAAAAGATATTGTGGCTAAGATAAGAAACACAGGAATAGGAGCTGGAAAAGATCCTGCTGGAATAGCAGCTGCAGCAGTATATATAGCAACTTTATTAACTAATGAGAAAAGATCTCAGAAAGAGATCGCTACCGCAGCTGGTGTGACAGAAGTCACTGTGAGAAATAGATATAAAGAGCTTATAGAATTTCTTAAACTAAATCTTTCACTCGCTGAAGAAAACAAGACATGATATTAAGAAGATCTTTTCATTCTCTATGTTCTCTCAAAAGATCTATTCCTGAGAAATGATTATATAGAGGAAGAATGAGAACATAACTTAAAAAAATGATCCATGGAGTATATATGAGACACTGCCCTTCATAAAAAAGCTCTATAGGATACGGGAGAGAACACAAAGATCTTGTTGCAAGACCATATTCGCCAAGGAATACTGATAGATATAAAAACATGAGCATCATACCTATCACAGGTATTATCGCTGCCATCATTGATATAGTGAACACTTTTTTCCTTACTAAAGAGACTTTTGCTGAGACTATCTCTCTCTTTTTTCTAGATCCTCTCGTCCCAGCTTTAGAGATGTATTTTGATGTCTCTTTAAATTCTTTTACAAGTAGCTCAGGCTTCATAAGAATTCTGCTGAAAAATGCTAATAAGAGAAATAAGTTCAATGACATGATCAATATGTAGAGAGCAAATATGTTCATAGTAGTCTACTATTATATTTGTAAAAAAGTTTTTAATCTGGAGTCTAGATGACTAATAAAATATATTTAGAAAAAAGATCTGAGAGAGGTATTTCGATAGCAAAATTTTATGAACTTAGAAGAATTCTTGATTACATAATCGAGGATCTTGGTTGTGAAAATCCTATTATCTATATAGATGAGCTTCGTGATGAAGCTGAGATCTATGTTAATGAAAAATGTAGACAAGAGATAGAGAGAGTATTTTCACAACTTTTAAAAGATTTATATGAGAAAGAAAAAATCATGTTCTGGAGGGCTGAGAAACTTTCGTTTACAAAAAGAAGTGATAAGATCCTTAGTTCATTACATGTAATAAGATATGAAGAGATTTTTGATAAAATATATGAGGAAATATTAAAAGATCTAAGAGAATTATTTATCAGATATATTTCGGTCTCTGATTATTTAAATAAAGAATTTCTTATGATTCTTCTTTCGGACGGGTCATGGATTGTTTTAGAAGGTGATGAGAGAAGTATAACAATACCTAAAATAGAAAGTTTAATAGCGATGTTTCATACACATCCAAAGAATATATGTATCCCATCGAGGAAAGATCTTGAGAGTATACTAGAGTTTTTAAGTGAGGGAGGCGTGGTAGCTGGTGTAATAAGTAGCACATGTGTCTTTATAACAAGATTAAAAAGTAACTATCTATCTGAAGACGAGTATATTTTTCTACAAGATTATGTAAATAATTATGAGGATTTTCTGAGAAATATTATCGATGAAAAATGTTGTGGAAAACTTTATGAATCTGAGAATCTTGTGTTAGAAATAATTTTTTTATGAAATAAAATATTAACATTAGGAGGCGAATGATCTTTTGATAATGCCTCTGGAATTGGATTGGGAGTATGAGTTTAGAAGAATATCTATATTTCTCAAAAATCTTCTAAAGGAGAGTGGTGCTAAAGGAGTTGTAATAGGTTTGAGCGGTGGATTAGATAGTTCTGTAGTCGCCACCTTACTGGCTAAGTCTCTAGGTTCTGATAATGTTCTAGGACTTATTATGCCGACCAGATTTACTCCTTATGAAGATATTAAAGATGCTAAATACGTTGCTGAGATGTTGAGATTAAAGACTATAGAGGTGTCTATAGATGAGATCGTTAGTAGCTTCATAAGATCTACGGGATTGAAAGAGGAGGATCATAAGATGGCTGTCGCGAATCTAAGAGCTAGAGTCAGAATGTGTATACTCTATATGTATGCTAACTCATATAACTATCTTGTGGCTGGCACAAGCGACAAGAGCGAATATATATTAGGCTATTTCACGAAATATGGTGATGGAGCATCTGATTTTACAGTGATAACTCATTTATATAAGTCTCAGGTCAGAAGATTCGCGAAATGGCTTGGTCTTCCAGAACATATCGCTGAGAAGCCTTCAGCACCTAGGTTATATCCTGGACATACTGCTTTAGATGAGCTACCGGCTGATTATAGCGTCCTGGATCAGATAATGTATGCATTATTTGATCTTAGGATGAGTGTCAGAGATGTTATCGAAAAATTGGGATATCCAAAGACATTAGTTGATGATGTGATAAGAAGATATTATATGAATAAACATAAAAGAAGGATCCCTCCAATGCCCGTGGAGGTTATTCTACAAGATCCTTTGGAATAATCTCTGATGAGGAAGACATGAAGAGTAAGCTTATTATCTGAGACATAATATTTTTATATCGGGAGGTTTTGTTTTGTCTTCAACTGGAGATTTCGGCGAGTATGTATGGTTTGATGGTGAGCTAGTTCCATTTCATGAGGCTAAGATAAGTGTAATGACATATTCGCTTCATTATGGTGTAGGAGTTTTTGAAGGTATAAGAGCTTACAAAACTGTTGATGGAAGAACAGCTATATTCAGATTAAGAGATCATGTTGAGAGGTTATTTGATTCTGCTAAGATATATAAATTAGAGATACCTTACACACCTGAGGAGATTGAGGAGGCTATTATCAAAACTGTTAGAGCATCAAAATTTGAAGAATGTTATATCAGACCTCTGGTGTTTCTTAATATTCCAAAGCTAGGCGTCAGACCTCCCCAGAGAAAAGCTTCAGTTGCTATAGGAGTTCTTAAGATGGGCAGATACATGGGAGAGGCATATACAAAAGGAGCCAGAGTGATAACTAGCGGCTGGAGAAGAATACCTCCAAATTCTCTCCCAATGAACGCCAAAGCGACGGGACATTATATAAACAGCTATTTGGCAAGTGTTGATGCAGCTATAAGAGGTTATGACGAGGCTCTTCTATTAGATATAAGAGGATTTGTAAGCGAAGGTCCTGGTCAGAACATTTTTATAGTGAAAAATGGAAAAGCTATTACACCACCTCTCTACGCATCAGTTCTTCCAGGAATAACTAGAGACACGGTAAAAATACTTTTAGACAGAGAATTTGGGATAGACGTTTTCGAAGATGACATATCGCTAGGAATGTTATATTCAGCTGATGAAGCATTTTTCACAGGAACAGCTGCAGAGATAACACCTATAGTAGAAGTTGATGGCGTCAAGATAGGAGACGGCTCTCCAGGGCCTGTCACAAAAGCTTTACAACAATTATATGAGGATATTGTGAGAGGCAAGGTGCCTAGATACAGAAAATGGCTGACATATATATAAGATCTGTCTTAAGAAAATTACCATGGAAAATAATATCGATCTTTTTTTCCAGTTAATATCATCCTAGCTTCTGCAGGTGTGAGAACAGGCTTATAGAAATCATATAGATCATCTATTGGTATTCGTGGACAGGCTAATATGATGTAGGCATCAACCCAACTACTGTCTATGTTGATAAGAAGATCTTTTGTTATATTCTCTGAAACATATACTATGTAGTCTCCGCCTCTACTTTTTATCAGCTGTTCTAAATATCTTCTGAACCAAGATCTATTCTGACCTTTGACACCGTCTATCAAGACCCAGTTTCTCGCCTCAGAAGCCTCATGGATCTTGTGAATGCGTATTCTAAGGATCTTATCAATCTCCTTAGTAAGATCTACAACCCTACTCTCATAAGGATCAAGTTTTATAACAGGTTTTCCCAAGACTGAGAGACCTAGACCCAGGCCATGAAAAACTCCTCCCGATATGATTACATAAGCATCTACATATCTAGAGATCGCTATTGCAGAAGAATATTCACATCCCATGACAGCTCCAAGACCAGAGCCTTTAAAAACTTTATATCTAGTGGACAAAACTTTTAATATTTCAGGCAGAAGTTTTATATGCTGGATCGTTGATACAACACCTACGCTATTTATCTTATAAAGATCAAGAGCGTCAAAAAGTTTTGATATCAGATCCTCTGATATAGATAGTCTGCTATAAGCAGGTATAAATAATGTTCTGTGAGAAGATTTGTAATATGGATACTCTATATGTCCTATGTGAACAAGAAGATCATAGCCTCCTCTCGTAGCTTCTACATCATCTAAAAGACAAGAACCCCATGCACTATCTCCTGAAAATACTATCTCGACATTTCCGACTCTTTTAACAATTTCGTCGCGAATATATTTAGAATAGATCTTAAGTCCATCAGGCATTTGAATCAAAATTTTTTTATATCCTCCTCTTAGAATGACATCTACGATCTTCTCAATTTCAAAATCATATGGAGGCTCTCTTAATATATCATTGTTATTCAACATATCATCCCTATTCATCACAAGTTTCGACCAAGACTATATTGCTCATAATTGTCACTAATAAAATGTTAATTAATTTTCTATTAAAGATCTTTTCTAATGATCTTCGCCTTCGGCAATATTTTATAAATAGACATAATTATCTTTGGTGTCTTATTGAGTGAGTTTGATATAGATCTTATAAAAGAGATCTATAGATTAAGAAAAGAAGAGAGAGATAAACATGTGAGAGAGCCAGATGTATATTATGTCACAGATCTTGTCAGATGTCCTTTGAAAAGAGAGTTTGAGCTGAGATATCCAGAGATCTCTCTCTATGAGATAATGTCTCCGCCAACAATTTTAGGAGAATTTGTTCATAAAGGTCTTCAGAAACTTCTTACAGAGATATATGGATCAGATGTTGAGATAGAGGTTGAAGGTGAGAAAAAACTGAGTCTTCCTCAGGGTAATGTGGTTAGAGTCAAAGGAAGATGTGATGCTATAGTTAAGAAAGATAATAAGAGGATAGGTATAGAAATAAAATCAGGCAGATCTGATTATGGAATACCTTTAGAACATCATATGGATCAGGCGAGAATATATAACTGGCTTTTTGATCTTGATGAGACATATCTAATCTATATAACTTATGAGAGAGTTGCTCAATACAAGATCAAAGACAAGATCTCTGAGGAAGAGCTGATAATAAGAATAACAAGCAATACCTACCCAAGATATGTTTGGGAATGTTCTTACTGCCCTTTCTCTATAATATGTCCATATAAGAAGATCAGTAAATAGCTCATATTTAACACAGGCTCATATAGGGATCTTTTTATCACCAAATTTCTGAAGGATCTTTCTTTCTAATATATTGATCCAATCGGGGACTTTTATTTTATCAATGATTCTATCTCTAGTATAAGGCTTTATATCAATGACAGGAGTTCCATTGAAAAGATCTAGTTTATTGACATATAATATATTTTTTCTACGTTCTAAAAGCTCTAATATAGATAATGCAATAGGATTAGGTCTATGAGGACTATCTGATGCGAAGACTCCTATCTCAGGAACATCACTTATATCTATACCAAGTCTTACAAGTCTTCTAGGTTTCACCTTTAGAACGTCTCTCTGTCTCTCAGAGACTTTATGAAGATAAGCGATCACGATAATATGTGAGAATTCTTCTAATCCTTCGAGACCTTCCTCATATTCTGGAAATATCTCTATATACCCAGGCACTCCTTCTATAGAGTTTCTAATATCATCATCAGAATATAATGTTCTGACTACTCCAATAGGTTTTATAGTAAACATATGTCTTCGACACCTATTATATCTTAAGGAGGCTCTACATTATATATCTTGATTATGTTGTCAACATGAATCTTATACAGATCCTCATAACTTAATATATTGTTTCTGAGAGCATTTAGAGAATTATCTATAATCTCCCATGGATACATAGGTCTTCCAGGTCTAGAAGGATCATCTAGATAATCGCTTTCAAAGACATAATTCTTCTCAAGATCTTTTATATTCTCAATTATCTGAGGAATCGCTGGCACAGTAGATATAAGATTATAATAGATCGCAGGCTTGAGATTCTTGATTCTATTATGATGAAGAATCACTCTCCAGGGGTTTAGCGAATATCTCTTTATCTTAAGATATACGTTATAAACTGTTGCCCACCCGCCTTCTTCAAGATGAAGATGTAAAAGAAGATCATTCTCTTTAGCTATCTCAAGAACATTATCAAAAATAGTGTCAGCCAAAACTATATGTTCTGGAGAAGTCTTGTAATGAGGTCTGCCTATTTCTGCTAAACCATTTAATAATCCTTCTCTAACTAGCTTAACAGCGTATTCTATAGTTTTCATAGATATCTCAAAAACTTTCTCAGGAGACATCTTGTATACATCAATCATTTTATCAATCATTGCAGGATGAAAACCTCCTAAACAAGAATATCTGATCTTTAGATTTCTCAATTTCTCACATTCTTTCAATAGCATCTCTATAGACTTTGTGAAACCCTCTAGATCAGGTCTCAAACCCAGACTGGTTGG
This sequence comes from Desulfurococcales archaeon, assembly GCA_009903825.1. Lineage (GTDB taxonomy): Archaea > Thermoproteota > Thermoprotei_A > Sulfolobales > AG1 > WYEN01. Next base: position 26,455 of record WYEN01000063.1, on the reverse strand, counting down.
GGGCAGACCAACTAATGCTATGAACCAGCCTCCTCTCTCTTTAAATCTTCTAGCGATATTCTCAGATCCTAGGCCGTTGATAGGATTGCTATGTAGATGAGCATCTGCAAACAATAGATCTTTTTTCAAAGACATTTTTGTATCTCACTACAACCTATATTAACTTTAAAAGAAAATAATAATGAGTATATGCCATATGCATGTGATTAGTATGGTGAAATAAATGGTTATAGTCTCTACAGAGCTTTTAGAGACCAAATTAAGAGAGAATCCTCTCATCGCTGAGGCATATAAGATTCTTGAGAGAGATGAAGAAGTTCAAGAGCTTCTGAGAATGAGTAATGTAAATGCTGTTATAAGACTTAGATATAATGATCATGGGCCTGTTCATTCTAAGATCGTGTCTGGGTCGGCATTAGAAATTTTTGATCTATTGATCTCTCAGGGAGTTCAGCCATCTTCTCTCAGAGATAAGACTGTGTCAAATATTGATGAGGCTAAGCTCATAGTCTTTTTAGGAGCATATCTTCATGATATTGGAAACTCTATTCATAGAGAAGATCATGAGCTTCTAGGAGCTTTGATATCTAAAGATATTGTTGATAGAATATTAAGCTCATTAGGTTTTAAAGGGAGAAAAGCTGTGGCTATAAGACAGGAGGTTCTTCACACAATACATGCGACAGAATATTCTAAAAAATGTCTCACTACTGAGGCAGGGATCGTTAAAATAGCAGATGGAACAGACATGTCTATGGGGAGAGCAAGAATACCATATAAGATGGGAAAAATAGATATGCACGCCATGTCAGCATTATCAATTAGAAGCGTAGAGATAGAGAAAGGAGTAGAGAGACCTGTCAAGATCATAGTAACAATGAATGATTACGCAGGATTATTTCAAATAGAGGAAGTTCTCATGCCAAAGATCTTGACAAGCTCTATAGAAAACTTTTTTGAAATATGGATCTCGATAAACAACAAGAGACAACTATACTATCCATCACAAAAGATCTAGGTCTATTTAGAGATCCATAATCGCTATTATATTTTTTAAAAAGATTATCACTTTTATATTTTCTGACCCTTTAAAATCATATTGATAAGAAGGGTGTTATTGACATGAGTCATAATATTCTAAAAATCATATCTCTATTACTTATGGTCATAATTACTATCATCTATCCTTTTCTCGTCAGCGATATATTCTCCCAGCATGTAAATGTAGGTCCTCTTATTTTCAAAGCCCTGAGTAATGGCAGAAATTGTATAAATATCATGCTCAGAGACGCTAATCTCATAATTGATGGGAAAAGAGTTTCCGGTCTTCTTATAATCTCCTTCGGAGGAGAATTTCACACTATCTCTCTAAAAGATCTAGCAAGAAAGGGAAGCTTTTCAATATGTTTCTCGAAAGGTTTCGAAAATGAGTATGAACGTATGAGAAGGATATACTCAAGTATAAATATATCTTTTAGGCCTGAAGGTGTTATAGGAGTAAGTGGTAAAGAGGTTATTAAAAGATTAACAGAAAGAGAGATCATAGGAGTAGGAATGCCTACACTTTCATTATCATTATGGTTATATGATGAAGATGATCATAATTATATTTTTACTCAGACCTTCTCGTCGTTGCACTATTATATAAGCAAAGGATATAGAGATGCTTTTGAAAGAATTTTTCAAGATCCTCTGGCTATTGTGAGAGAAGGGGTCACAATTATAATACCTTCATTAAATGATCTTAAGAATGATCTGGTCAGAATCAACATTCAACCAGTTGTGGATAAGATCCGCAGGGAGCTTGGCTTATTAAATAAGAGCTTTGAGATAACTTCTGCACCTAGCATAATTAATAGCTATATAGATCCTGACGGCTACATATATAATTACTGGGATTTCCCATATGATCCTCCGAAGTTCTGGATTGATAGGGTTGTAATAAACACGCCAGGCATCACATCAAATGATCTATGGCAGATCTTCATCAGTCTATACGGCTCAGCATATCTATTTAGTAAAAACAAGTTTAGCACTCCTGATCAGGTCAGAGATTATATCAATAGTAGAGGATTATGTCTCAGAGAGGGAGTTCATAACATGGATTTTATAGTAGGCATATGTCTCAACCCAGGATCTTACACAATTAGTTGGAGAAATACTATAGAGCCTGGCCCCTTCATATTCTATAAACTATATGTATTATCGGTGATCTCAGGACTTCAGACACTACCGCCTATAGAGGTGTTGTTGATGTACGCATCTGGCTTTGCAGGTTATAATATTCATGGTCTTGTCTTCATGGGTACATTGATATCTGGTCAACAGCTTTATTATACATATATGAACATGGCTGCTGTGCCTATAACTGAGAGCGACTGGAACAATGGAGTGCGATACACAGCTATTGTAGTACCAACAACTATGACCAGCTATGGAGATGTTCTCGTTCTTAAATATGATATAAGAAGCTATGATGATAATTATTGGATCGCAATTCCGATTCCTTCGATCACACCATATTATCTTGAAGCTGCCGAACGGGGAGACTGGGGCACAAATTATTATGATGCTTATGGAGCTTGTATAGGATCCTGTAAATATATCACAAACATATTTAATGCAATATCTGATTTGACGGGAGCTATTAAAGTAAAAGAATATCTATTAAACAGTACCACATATGATTCTCTTCCTTTTATAACTCCAACGCTTATTGATAGCTCTAGTGCAAGCTATATCTCTGGTGGAAGTAGTATGGCATCTATAATGTTTGGCATCTTCATGTGGGCTGTGAATCTATTATTTGAAGGAGAGTTCTCGAATTCTGCTGTCAACAAACTCTTCTCATTCTTAGGGAACTTCATAGGTTTTGCGGACGAGACTTTTCAAGGTTCTATATCTCTTCTAAAATTATATTGGGACAGAACAGGACCTGATGAACAGTCGATCCCTGTCTCTGCTGAGAAGATCACAGCTCAGAATCTTGCTGATGCATATGTTCAAAATAATAAAGCTCCTCTAGTGGTAAGATATGTTATCATCGTAGGAAACGTTGGAGGTCCTCCGGGAGCAACATAAAGATCTTGTTAAAACTCTTATGACAAAAACATTTTTTCTAAAATATTATTTTTGTTCCTATCTTCTCTCCTCTTAATATTCTGAGAATATTCTCAGGATCAAATCCGTTGATGATGTAAGTGTTTATTCTGCTTCTCTCTATAATATTTATAGCCACATGATCTATAAGCTCATATCCTCCTGCATAAAAACTTTGGCTACTAAGGATCTTTCTAAGATCATTTGTGTTCACCTCTTTAAGTAGAACCGCCCCAGGCTCCCTAGGATCTTTATTATAAACTCCTTCAACAACTGTTGCATATATCAATAGATCTGCTGATAAAACTTCTGCAACTGCAGCAGCTACTGCACTTGTAGACTGACCTGGCTGTATTCCTCCTAAAATAATGATCTTGTCGGAAGCCCATGCATCAAAAAGATCTTTGAAACTCTCAGGAACTTTTCTATATGCAATATCTCCTAAAAGAAATGATAGTAAAAGAGCATTTAGACGAGAGACCTCTATACCTATCATATCACATAACCCTTCGTTTCCAGAGATCTCTCTACATAATTTTATATAATCTCTCGCTATCACGCCGCCTCCTGTTATAACAGCTATTTTAATGCCTTCTTCATAGATTCTTCTCAATACATCAACATATTTTTTAAAAAGATCCGGTCTAGAAGGATCTATAAGCTTCCCACTTATCTTTAGAACAAGCTTTTTAACATCTATCTTCATCTAAGACACACCCAGCCGACCAATATTCTCCTCATAAACTCTCTTTTTTCTCTCATACTCTTCTCTAGACATTAATACTTTGGCAGGATTTCCAGCTACAACTACGTTGCTGGGCACATCTTTAGTCACTACAGAACCAGCTCCCACTACAGATCTTTTCCCTATTCTTATTCCTGCTATTATCACAGAGTTTGCTCCTATGACCACATCATCTTCTACGATAGTCTCAATTAATCTTCTACTGGGCGGATAACGATCGTTTGTAAAAACTGCTCTAGGACCTATAAACACGTTGTCTCCTATATAAACTTTAGGAGGTATATAGACGCCTGATTGAATACTAACATTTCTTCCAATCACAACATCTCCATCTATTATAGTTCCGCTGCCAATCACTGTGTCATCTCCTATTCTAGTATTCTCTCTTATAATAATATGATGACCTGTTCTCACATTTCTTCCAAGCTCAGTCTTCTCATATATCACATTAAAAGATCTTATCAGAGACCCCTGTCTTATAATAGATCCTTCGCCATATTCAATTAATAAATTAAGGTCATTCCTATCTTTATTTTCATCAAAAAATTTCTTTAAAGTATCTCTAGAAGGAAATCCTATCTCAACAAAATTCATTAAAATAACATCATCTTCAACAATAGATCTTCCATAGATCATTATGTTCGGCTGATATCTCACGTTCTTAATGACAGCCTTAGAAGATATCATTTCAAAGCCCCTATCACATTTTAAAAGTCTAGTTAATATATTGGGGTGGAAAATGGATCTTGTGGAGTTTGTAAGAAATCTAGCGGTACAGATAATGATTGTAGCATGGGTCATATTTTTGATAACATGGATCATAGGATGGGTTCTTAGAGGAGCTCCGATCCCTATGACAAGACTTAAAAAAACAGGTCATTCATTAGTAGAAGACGCTGTCTGGGCAGCCTTCTGGCTTGCCATGGGTGGGACAGTATTCTCTCTTATAATATTCATAGTAAACTCCATAGGATCTCCCATGCCTCCTCCTCCCACAAACATGATCCAGATCACTTCGACGCCTTAAATTTTTAAAGAAGGTGTATAAATGCCTCAGGACGTAAGCTCTCTACTAGAGATCTCTTATTATCTAGCGTTTCTAAACTATGTCTTAGGATCAGCATTGCTGGGCTCTCCAATACCTTTTGCCAGCGTAAAAAGATTAGGAGCTTCAATGATGAAAGACTCTATAACAGGAATCGTCATGGTCACTGGCTTCGGAATCATCTTGTATATAGTAAGATTTATTCAAAATTTATTAGGAGCAGATCCTAACGAGCTTATCAAATGGTTTAACACTTTTTTCTTAAGTATTTCCTCAAAGATCCTTTTTCTAAAGACTTTGGCGTCTATCTCTAATCCTCTACTCAGATCTCTCATAGATCCATTGATTTCATCAGCGATCTCTCTTTTAACAACATCATTTATAAGTCTATTTCTACTTAGAATACTTTATATACTGATATTTGAGAAAGGAGGGATCTTATTAGCGATAGGAGTTCTCTTATATAACATTCCGCTTGGGATCTTTAAAAGAGCAGGTTCTCTTTTAATGTCTTTCGTTATAATATCAATGATTGCTCTGCCAGCAATGCCGTCTTTCGCAAATTATCTCTTTGGTAATCTTGTCAACACATCTAATTCAAATAATCAGAGCCAGAACAACATTAACACACAGATCGTTTATCCACTAATTATATTTAAAGATTACTCAGGAAATAATCTTTCATATGTATATACAAAATTCTTTTTCCCAGAAGATCCTAATAAGATAATAGCGGCATATCCAGCAGATAGAGAAGGAGTTTTAGACACAAGATCTTTAGATGCAGGTCTCCCAGCAGATAGAAGAATAGGTTTTAGAAATGAGTTATATGGATGGGCTTTCTATACTGATGAGACATTATATTTCTCTAGAGACTGTATATATACACAATGTGTCAAGATAATAAAGATCCCTCATATATTAGTCTCATATATGCCATATATATTTGTTCACACACCTTCACATATGCTATATTATAGATATACTATCTATATAAATGATGATAAAGGCTTGATATCTCTAGACATGACTTTCGAAACAAAAGACGAACTTATGATCACGGCTCCATCAACAACTAATATCACGAAGATCATCATAAACAATATAGAGACTTCTCCCATAACTATAAAATGGGAGTGGGCTGGATTAGAGGGATACACATATAAAATATCTGTAGACCCTGGGGCAAGTTTCTCTAATATTCATATAGATATATATTTTCTTTTTAGAGAGCCTCCAAAGCCGAATCTAGAGATCATAAGATACGAACCTGAAGATCAAGTCAATATTCAGCTAGATCAATTTTTGTCTGATGTTATAATGACTATGATCTTAACAACTATATTTCCGGCTATCTACGTCTCGCTAATAACTCTTGGCGCTAACAGTCTGTCTAGAATACTCAGTGGCAGACATTAACAGCCTATGATCATTCTTCAACTTTTTTAAAAGATCCCTCCACGACTATCATAGTCAATGTGTTCTTGACTTCTCGTATCTTTCTTATTTTCTCAGAGACAACCTCTTTTAATCTCCCAATATCTTCTACAACGATCTTAGCAATAATATCGTATGCCCCATAAGTCAAATAGATCTCTTTAATCTCATCAATATTCTTTAAGATCTTTAGGACGTTTTCTTCAGATCCTGTCTCAGTATTAATCAATACAAGAGCGCTCGTCATAAGTCTCACTGATAAATATTAATTGTTTGCAACTTATATTTTTATCATTAGATTCCTCATAAATTTATGAATATTATAAAAATTTTTGAGAGATACAGGATCTTTTCTACAGATCTTTTCAAGACCATATCTTGAGACAGGTTTCGTAAGATGCTTCATATTTCTAGGCGGAGGCTTAAATATTTTTTTATCAACATCTATGTTTCTCGGCACCTCTATATAGATCTTTTTTGCAAAAGGATCTTTATAACCACATTTAGGACATTTAAATCCTTTATCTCTTCCCATGCTCTTCATAGTAGAGCCGCATCTAGGACATGAAGGATTTTTTTGAATAAAGATCTTTTTAAGATCGATGATCTCTAGAACCTCTGCATTTAACAACATATCAGAGGAACCGTATAATCTGGCGAGAGGTTTTATAGATCCTCCTACTCTTATTATATCTCCTTCTCTCAATTCTCGAGCAACAACATTTCCCTCACCCAGCTCTTTATAAATAGCAACTTCAAGCCTGAGATCAGGATCCTCAGGATCTTTTATCTCTAGAAATACATCGCCTCCATATGCTATATAAGGTCTTTTCGAGACCACGCCTTCAAAAAGCCCTGTTCTATATATTCTGGCCTCACTAATTTTCCTAGGGATCATATGATGATCTGTTCCTTGATTAGTTTTGAATATTAATGTGCTCTCTATGTTTGCTGGTCTTAATATTTCTAATGCTTTCATAAGGATCTTAGGATCTTCTCCTCTTATACCGAAAACAACTGGTTTTCCTAAACTAGGCGTTATAAGGATCTTCTTATGATCAGGATCTATATTATTGAAGGTATAGGGTCTAGTCAGCTTATCCATGAGGATAACTCTCTCTTTAGAGATCATGATTTCAGAAGATCTTTCGGAATATCCTATAAGCTCATAAGTACAGTCTCCTTCGATGAAAAAATTTGATACAGCTCCTAGCGCACCTACAATACCTCTTCCATGACTCAAGATTTTAGCATTAAATTTCTTTAATAATCTTAACGCATGATCTATTAATATGACGTCAGACACAGCTTTCCAATAGTAATCTCTCATGATCCCATGATCATGAATATTGTTCTCAGATAATAATATGATCCCAGGCTCTCTGCCGAAGCTCTCCTCATAATAATTCTGAACAAGATCCTTGAGAATAGATATTAATTTATCCTCAGAATCTTTTTTAACTCTCAGAAAGAGAGATACAGCACCATTTCCACGTGTTTTAAAAGGAACAGCAGGATTCATTCTTACAAGCCGTGGATAATCAAGAAAAGCTATATTAGTTAACATATTTGAAGAAGATAATTTCTCAATAAACAGTTTTACAAAATATGTTGTACAGCCGAAATAAAAGTCATCAAGATCGTCAACACCGATATACACATGATCATATTCATCATTATATGATTTGCTCATCTCAATATCTAATCACGTCACCATCATAAATAAATGATGTTGCTTTGCAAATGAAAATCTTATTCCTCAGAATTGAGCAAAATCGGAAATTAATAATGTTATTAGGACTTCATAAAATTATATACTGAGAATATCATTATAAAGTGGATAGAACATGGGTGGAAGAGATAAGAGGAAAGCATCTGAAAAAATTATTAGACAATCTCCGGCTCGTCGTAGATACGTCTCTGAGACAATATATTCAAATTATCTTAAGAGGCTAAGTATCATAATATCGATCACATTATTGATTCTGGTGGTGGCATTTGGCATCTATCTCAGAATATTACCTCTTGTGAACAGCCATTTCTATGGTTATCCAACTTTTCTTGACGAGCTTGATCCTTATTCTAATTATTATGTAGTCAAGTATCTCCTAGATCATGGCTTGCTATCTTTCTGGGATCTTAAGCCTCCAAATCCTGCCGCAGAAATCTTCTGGTACCCATGGGGGAGAGATTTCACAAAAACTGATGTGCCAGGGATCTATTATACAATATATTTTCTATATCTACCATTCTCTAGATATATAGATCTTATGACTTTTATGGCTTATATGCCTGTTATAGCTGCAGCGATCTCACTTATAGGAGTGTATCTAGTCTCTAGAGAGATCAGTGGAAGTGAGATTGCTTCTATAATAATAACCGGGCTGGTGGCAACATTTTTTATGGACAGAACAGTTGCAGGCTTCATGGTTAAATATACTATTGCTATAATGATCACTCCATGGATCTTTTATATATTTATTAAAGCATTTAAAACAAACAAGACTTTATATTATATGATCACAGGACTACTATTGGCTTATTCAGCATATTCAACAGGATTATTCGCAGCCTCATATGTTCCTATATATGCAACACTTCTTCTGGCACCTTTTGTTATGAAGAGAGAAGACCTGAGAAAACTTTTAATAAACACAGTTTTGATGAGCATACCTGTTTTAATAGTGTTTGTCTCAACACCTATATATGGCTACATATATGTTGTAAAGAATCTAGGTCTTGTCCCAATCGCGGTTATATTCATGCTGACTATTTACGACTATGTCTACATATCATATCTCAAGAAAAGAGCTTTGTTAACATACGTAGGGACATTGATAGGCGTCGTCGTCGTAGGAGTGATATTGTTACAGACAGGTTTCTTAGGCATAGCCGGGAAGGCGGCTCAGGCATTAGGTTTCTATCACGTTCTGGGGACTTTATCATTTACTATTGCAGAGTATCAGCCTACCAACATGGGTTATGTGCTCAATATCTACGGCTCAGTATTTGTATTATCAATATTTTCTGTCATCTATAATTTATATCTCACGTTTTATAGAAAAGATCTTGTGGCATTCTTTATTTCTATACAAGGACTTATAATGCTATATGTATTGACTAATCTAAGCTACTTCCTCTCATTGGCTGTGATAAGTATGGCATTGACAGCATCAAGCTTCTTAGGCTTATTAGTTAGACATTCTTCAACAATGTTTATAAAATTGAGAAGATACTTCAGTTTCTCATCGTTATTAGCAGTCATATTATTAATATCAATACTTTTATCACATGTGTATATAGTCTATAGCTATCATATCCCTGCCTATAGAACACATCTACCTATGATCGTTACATCAGGCATCTCAGTTAGCATACCATCAGATGCATGGATACAAGCTCTTAAGTGGATAAGAAATAATACAGATCCTGACTCAGTGATTGTAGCGTGGTGGGACTATGGATACTGGATCTCTGTGCTTGGAAGAAGAGCCTCAGTAGCAGACGGGTCTACCATAAACGGCACACAAATAGAGTTGTTAGCTAAATTCTTTACAGCTACTAACGAGAGTGATGCTATAAAGATCTTGAGAGAAGATCTTAGGTTGAAACCTAATAAGACGTATATACTTGTCTATGACGTCTTCACAGTGAATAGATTCGGGGAATATATAGTTCCTCTAAATTGGGCAGATGCTGCTAAGGGAATATCAGCTATATATAGAATCGCTGGAGTAAACATTGATTATGATATATACGGCAACAACACTCCCTCTTATTATACAGTAGGATCAGGTCCTCAGAGATATGTGAAAGTATATAGAATGCCTGATGGAAGCATAAGAATAGCGCCTAATTGGGCATCAGATTATGTTAGAAACACAACGTTATACGGAATAATGATTGATGGAGCTCTACATATATTCAAAGGATACACATTTTATTCAGAAGATCCTAATGTAGGAGGTCAGCCTGTTCAGCCTCCAGAATTTAAATATTTAAAGCCTGCGGCCATATTCATGTCGTATATACCTATCTACGGCAACTCGCCAAACTCTTATTTCGAGGCTTATGTAATGGTATTTATATATCAGTTTGTAGAATAATTTTTTTCTTTAATATCTCATCTCTATCTCTTAATAATGTCTCACATAGTTTTTCGTCTAAGGCTTTACTATCTATGATAGGACGATCCGTTATCTCTAGAAATATACATTCTTCACCTAAGAATCTCATGTTGTCGCATATAGATTTTACATCGGCATCAGATCTATAGATTATTATTAAAAGAGATTTTTTTATAAAATATCCTAAGACATCACCTTTTCTCTGATAATCAGCTAATATACTACTGATTTTTTCATCAACATCTTTTCTTAGAAAACCTATCTCTTTAGAGAAGTAATAAGATGCTTCTATAAAAGAGTCTATATCATATGATCTTGAGAATATTCTATAAGCCCTCTCATGTAAAGAATAAAACTTGTCTGAATAAAGTTTTAACATCTCTGGCGTATAAATTCTCTCTCTCAATACTATAAGTAATACTTTGACATCTTCTTTTATATGATGATTTATTATGACACCTTTACATAGAGAACCATTTCTAACTCTCTCCTCAATACCTGCTCCAGACAGCTCAGCAATTACATCGCCTAATCCTGTTCTAGCGATCACCTCAATCTCATGTCCGATGATGCCTGCAAAAACAATTCTTTTAAAAAGATCTTTTGTATATATTTTTGATGCGAGATTATATCCTAAGCCTATAGATATGTTTCCACTGACACCAGCACCTACGCCCAGCGGCACAGAGGTCTTTACATATAGTCCTCTAGCATATCCATATCTCTCTTTAACTATTTTAAGATGTTCTAGATCAAATGGTGTAGAGTTTATATATATCTTTTCTTCGTTAACAGCTTTTATAAATGTCATAGGCTTCAACACTAATCCTGCGCCTAGACTTCCCGTTGATAACACATCTTCTGTATATATAGGTCTCCAGAAACCGCTTATGTGAAGAGGTATCTCTATAAACTCCTCAAGAGATCCTATGTGCATCTCTTTTCCTCTCTACATCATGAAGCTAACAATTTTATTTTATAATCTCTCTATTAATAAGTCTAAAACCTTAGCAATAGAATATATGGCTTTTGAAAGAATAATAATTCCTTCTGAATTATTTATATTAGGAGAACATTGATGTTAGATCCTCGTCATCCTCGTTATCATTCGCTACTTCTTAGAGAGAAGATTGTAGAAGGATACAAGAGGGGAATAGTAGTTTTAGAAGGCTTGATCGCTCATGGACGTGGTGAATGTTTTGATTATCTTATAGGTGAGTGTACAACTGATTTTGCTTTAGAGGCTATAAGAGCTGCTGCAGCCGCTTTTCTCACAGCCTCGTACCCGGTCATCTCTGTGAATGGAAACACAGCCGCTTTAGTATCTAAAGAGATTGTTGAGCTTGCTAAAGAGACAGACTCTCTTGTTGAAGTGAATCTTTTTCATAGAACTTTAGAAAGATCTAGGCTGATAGCAGATGTTTTGAAAAAAGAAGGTTTAGAGAAAGTATTAGGTCTAGAAGATGCTGTGGCAGTAATACCTGAGATACATAGCGAGAGAAGAAGAGTAAGTCCTGAAGGAATTTTAAAAGCTGATTTAGTTTTTGTGCCTTTAGAAGATGGTGATAGAACAGAGGCTTTGAGAAGACTAGGGAAGAAAGTGATAACAATAGATCTTAATCCTCTGTCAAGAACAGCCAGAGCAGCAGACATCACTATAGTAGATAATATTGTGAGAGCAATGCCTAGATTAATAGAGGAGATTAAAAAGATCAAATCATTGGGAGAAGGATATAAAGAATATGCCCGCGAGATATTATCTAAATATAATAATCAAGAGATCTTGTCGAGAGCTTTAAGACATATCTCACGTAGACTTGAGAACATCGCCTCAGGAATAGATGAGAAGATTGGATGTGTCTAAAAATATTGTTTAAAAACATAAATATGGAGGGCATTGTTCTGAGAGATACAGATGAAATCACAAGATTCACGAGATTATATAAATATCATATAGACAAAATAGTTTCTCAACATCCAGTTTCTAAAAAATCTCTTACACAACTCCTGTCTGAGAGCCACCCGTATGTAGAGCTTCAAGACGGCTCTAGACATAGCTTCTCGAGAGAGGAGCTGAAGAAATTTTCTGAGATGATACCTCGAGAGCTATGGGATCTTCTGAAACTTCCTTTTTTAATTGGAAAAATTAGTGGGACATCTATCTATAAAATTGTTGATTGTAACAATAGCCATATAGAGATGCTTAACATTTTTATAAAGAAAAATTTTCTTGATAAAGATGAAACAGAGATGAGACAATGTATATTAACATATAGAGGCTTAAGAAAATTATTATCAGAATTCAGCAGTTTAATAATATTAACTATAATTCAAGAATCTGATATAGAGAGATATTATTATACGGAGGAGCAGTATATATGAAAAACGGCAGTGACAAGACGATCTCTGTTGAGAAGAGAGCTTTATTAATCAGCAAGATTTTGCGTGAGAAAGGTTTTGAGACAGAGATCATAAGATATCCCAAGGAAAAGAGGTCTCTAGATATTCTTGTGAAAGATCTTTCTCTAGTAAAGGTGGCTGAAGATACCAAAGATCTTAATCACAAAGGTTTCAGAGATCTGCTTGCGATTTCAGCATCAACGAAAGCCTCTCCACTAATGATCTCTGAGAAGATTGAAGACGAACATATTGAGTCAGGCATAATATTTGAGAAAAATGGCGTGAGAGTTGTCAATCTAGAGACTTTCATAGCATATCTTAATGGAGAAAAGATCTCTATATATGAGTGGAGAGGATCTTTCTATATTAAGATAGATCATAAGAAGCTGCGTGAGATGAGAGAGAAAGCTAGAATGAGTCTTGGAGATCTGGCGGAGAGGCTAGGCGTCTCTAGAAAAAGTGTGTACGAGTATGAGAGAGATCTTATGGATCCAGATATAGATCATGGGGAGAGACTCATAGATCTTTTTGGAGAAGAGATTGTCGGCTCTATAGATCTTTTGTCAAAGACAGAGTATGAAATAGATCGTTTGAAACTTATAAAGAGACTAGCAAAGATCTCATCAGCTGAAGATAAAATTGTCAATAAAATAAATAGAGAAGGTCTCTCAGCAGTAAGACTTTATAGAACAGCACCAGATATAGTTGGAGTTTTTGAAGAAGAATCTTTTATGATAGTAATTGATGACCATAGAAAAGCTGTTGAAGAGAGGATTCAGAAAATTAATGAAGCCATGAAATTCTCAAAATCCTTTAGAATCAGATCTTTTATCGCTGGCAAAGATCTTAATGAGGAGATTATTAGAGATATAAAAGAGAGCAGGGCAGAGATCATAAGTCTAGACCGTCTGGAGAGAGAGTTGAAAGAATTCATAAGAAGATAAAATTTTTAGGGATATAGTTATGAGAATATTTATAACTGGAAGACCTGGAATAGGAAAGACTACGGTCTTTATGAAGACAATAGATCTTTTGAAAAAAAGAGGGCTTAAGATAATAGGATTTTATTGTCCTGAGGTAAGAGAAGGAGGTAGACGAGTTGGTTTTAAAATAGTTGATATTGAGACAGGAGAATCAGGATGGCTGGCTGTATCAGCTGATAAAATAGGTGGAGAATGTATAAAGAGGATAGGAAGATATTGTCTTGTTCATGAGGATGCTGAGAGGATTTCTCGAAAAATTTCTGAGAAGATCGATTATGCAGAGATCATAGGAATAGATGAGATAGGACCTATGGAGTTGTCAATATATTCTTTAAAAGATCTTATATATAAAATGTTGAAAACTGATAAAAAAGGTCTGTATGTCGTTCATGAGAAAATTGTGAAAGATCTGAGTAAAAATTTTTCTGCAATCATCTACGAGATCAATGAGTTTAATAGAGACAAGATCTATATAGAAATTTATCAAAGACTTACTAAAGATTTATAATTAGAGAGAGATGAATATAGAGAGCTTATGTCCTGAGTGGAGTGAAGAGATTAAAGAAGGATTAGCAAGAATATGTGTTCCTAAGAAAAATCTTTATCTAAGAGAAGACGGTGTATACGAGCCTGCGTGGGCTCCTGTCTTTTATAATCCTGTTATGTCTATGAATAGAGATTTCACAATAATTTTTATACACGAGCTGTCTAGAGAGAGTAAGATAAAGACGGCATCAGATCTTATGGCCGCGACAGGGGTCAGAGGCATTAGAATGGCTGTTGAAGTCTCCTCGTTAAATGAGATTTATATGAATGATATAGATCCTATGGCATGTCTTTTGATCTCAGAAAATGTACGTAGAAACAATGTCTCTGATAAAATTCGGTTATACTGTGAGGATGTTAATATACTAGCTAGAAGTCTAAAAAGAGGCGGTATAAAAATTGATTTCGTAGATTTAGATCCATATGGATCTCCAGCTCCATATTTAGACTCTATACTAGAGGTTGTTAAACCAAGAGGTTTTCTGAGTGTGACAGCTACAGATCTTGCTGTCTTAATGGGTGGTTATCCTCGCAAAGCTCTTAGAAGATATGGTGCATATATCTACAAGACAGATTTCTCACGAGAGATTGGTCTGAGAGTATTAATCAGATATATTCAGACGCAAGCAGCTGAAAAGGATCTTGTTTTAAAACCTTTATTATCTTACTACTCAGATCATTATTATAAGATCTTGTTTTCAATAGATAAAGGAGCTGATAAAAGTGTTGATATTTTAAGAAAAGAAGGCTTCTACAGATATTGTCCTAAATGTCATTATAAAGACACGATCTTTCAGGAAGAGTTTTTTAATAAAGATCATATGGATCTAAAGTGTCCAATATGCGGATCTAAAATGATCTTGATAGGTCCTGTATGGCTGGGAGAACTATATGATAAAGAATTAACTAATAGACTTATAAAAGATCTTGAGAGCCTGTGGTGGCTAGAAAATAAGAAGAAGATAGAAAAGATTCTGAACACAATTAACGAAGAGATCGATATTTCATATTATTATAAGACAGAGTACATCGCATCAATATTGAAGAAGAATGTTCCTAAGATAGATAAAGTGATAAAATGTCTTAAAGAGATAGGTTATAAAGCCTCTAGAACACATCTTGATGAAACAGGTTTTAAGACTGATGCTCCTTATAAAGAGATCTTAAAATGTTTTTAAATTTATAGCTCATAATAATATAATCTCTGAGAATAATATGAGGATCATAAGTTTATCT
The DNA here is from genome assembly GCA_009903825.1 of Desulfurococcales archaeon. Classification (GTDB taxonomy): domain Archaea; phylum Thermoproteota; class Thermoprotei_A; order Sulfolobales; family AG1; genus WYEN01. The sequence goes on along the minus strand of WYEN01000063.1, from coordinate 10,837 downwards.
CCCTCCGTGACGGAGACTTTAGTCTTATTAGGTCTTGAGGATGAGATCGTTGGTATAACTCCTTGGTGTAGAATGTATCTAAAGGATCCTGATAATAAGATTATTGTAGGTAGTTATCTAACTATTTTATGGGATAGAATCGAACTATTAAAACCTGACGTAATATTTCTTCAATCACGTGTTCAAGACAAATTATTTTGGATTTTAAAAGAGAAGGGTTTTAACACATTTTTAATTCCTCTTCCCACAAATGTCTATTCTATAATATCTCATATAGTTATTGATGTAGGAAGTATAGTAGGAAGATATTATGAAGCAAGAGAGATTGCTGAGAGATTAATAGAGGCGATAGCTAGGATCAGAGTTAAAGCCTTCGATTTTAAAAATAGATTAAGAACATACATAGAGTATTTATGGCCTGACAAAAGTTTTAGTTCAGCAGGATCTTTAACATATATAGATGACATGATCAGGATCGCGGGTGGAGAAAATATTTTCAGAGATTATGCTTTAGAATTTTTCGCCCCTACAGATCTTGATATAATTAAGAAAGATCCTCAAATTATCTTAGTAAATATAGAGCCTGTGATGAAAAATATTAATATAGAAAGATACCTAGAGATCAGGCCTATACTTAAAAACTCCACAGCCTATAAATATCAGAGAATTTTTCTTGTTCAGGAGTCTAAAGAGCTGAATCTAGCTCACTTCGGGCCTTCATTTATAAAAACTATTGAATGGATCTATGGTCTTTATAGGAGGTTCTCTTGATCCTCTTGTGATTTGAGGATAAAAATTTAATCATAAAGATCATGGCGGCATGAATCCTTTTTTCTCAAAAGTTATTTCTTTGAATATAAGTTTCTTTTCTTCAGCATATCGCCAGACCTCAAGAAGCTCTTCTTTATAAGGTCTTCTAGCTATATCATAAGCATCTTTATTAAATATTGGCGAGTGAGGATCAGCCTCATGTTCAGGTCTATACTGATCCATTAGATTCACTGGGATTTCAGGAGTGTTTCTAGAGATCCAGTCTATTATAGGTATAGAACAACATTTGACATGATTAGGCATTATAAGATGTCTGATCACTATGTTCTCACCCCATTCATATAATAGTTTCAGATTTTCAGTGACAGTCTCCCAATACCATGGAGTTCTTGAGAGTCTTATAGAACATTTTCCAGGACCGTATTTGAAATCTGGAAGCCATATATCTATCAAAGGTCTTAATATTATGAGAGACTCTCTGCTGAGAAAAGTGTTTGTGTTGAAGAGCATTGGAACATTAAATTCTCCTTTATAATCAGCAAATCTTTTATCCATAGGAAATATAAAGTAGTCATGTTTGACTTTTAAAATATGATCCAGATCATCATCAGAAGGTTTTAATCTAAAACCTTCATAAGCTAAATGCCATATAGCTGTCACAATATTATGAATATGAGGCGTCGGCTCTCCACCCACCCAATTTATGTTGTGAACACCTTCTAACCTCAATATATAGGCCATCTGAGCAAGCTGTCTAGGTGTGACTGGAATCCCATTGAATCTGTCTCTTGATATATCAGAGTTTTGACAAAATAGACATCTCATATTACATGATGTAAAGAATATTGTTCCAGAGCCATGTGTTCCTCTGAATATCAGCTCCTCACCAAGATGATGAAAATATGATGAGACTCTGCTGACAGTATCAAGCATACATGTTCCAAGTCTCTTTCCTTCCACACGATCTACTTTACATCTCCATCTACAGAACACGCATCTCCTCAAGATCTTCCACACAAGATCTTTAGCCATATCTAAGAGACTATATCTAGGTGTCTCTAGTCTTCGAATATCCTCTCCATTTTCAATATCTCTTTTTATTCTAAGAAACTCTTCTGTATACCTCTCATAGATCTTGAGACCCTCCTCAACATCATAATCTGAAGAACTTTCTAAAGGTACTGGAGTTCTTTTGGCTATCAAATATTTTGCAGGAGCATCATTCGCAGAGACTTTATAATACCACGCCACTCTCTCTCCAAGATATTTCCATATCCAGAGATTTCTAAAAGAATTATATACATCACTCATTTTCTCAAAAATATTATCTTTTAGAAAAAGAATATAATTAATGTAGCGTATCTATAGAAGACTATAACCACTATGAGGTGTTGTATGTGTATATAGATGATAAAGAAGCTGAGATTTTCAGAAGAAAATGTTTAGAACATGGGGTCAAGAGAATTGTTCTGAGAAAAACATCGTGGTGTTTCACTGGCTATGTAGAGTTTGACGATAAAGTATATGAGATCATGCTTGCAAAAGGATCTGCTTATAAATATTATTATGCAAAGATCACATATAGATCATCTGAATATTTGAATTGTGATTATATCCTTTATAATCCATATGGATTTTTTGTTTTTTCACAAGATCTTGAGGATCTGGCTGTGAAAACAGTTGATAAAATAAAAAATATACTTAAAAATTTATCTGAGAACATCATAGAACTCTGAGTACAGTCTCTCTAATCTCTCTCTCCATTCTTTTAACATCTCAGGGCTCTCAGGATACTCCTCATATAATCCTCTGATCTTATCCATATATGATGCTACTTGAGCAAGTTTTATTAGAAGAGATGGTCTTCCTAACCCAGCTAACACTCTCTCTAATTTCTCAAAAATACTTCTTTTTATAACTCCTGTAGAGCTAGTCTCGTAAAGATCTGATTCTCTCATAATTCTCTTTCTAATACCATATTCAATATCGTCGTCACTAAGTTTCTGTAGAAATATTCTGAAGATATCTAAAGAAGCTTGTTTAATTCCGTATAGCTTAAGATATAATTTGTTGATCAGCCATAATCCTTTTGCACTGAAATCTCCTGTTTCAAAAGCTTTTTTAATAGCTTCTGAAGCTGCTAAAGCTGACAACATAGCAGATCCTTTGCCGCCTCCATGTACAGGATTTACTGTAAACGCGGCATCTCCAATAGCTATCACGCCGTTCCATGCCATTGTTATTAAAGGTCTTCTAGTAGGCACTAAAGCTCCTCCAGCCTCTAATATTCTAGAGTTTCTATATTGCTCTCTTGATAACACATATTTATAAAGATAATCTCTAGGATGCCCATATCCTCTGCCTCCTTGAATGCCTAATCCCACGTTGGTGACGTTAGAATATCTGCTCTTAGGAAAATCCCACCAATAGCCTCCTGGAGCGATCTTGTTATTAACATATATTCTGATAAACTCCGGCTCTTCAATATCTCTATTAAGTTCTCTGATCTCTCTATACGCAACATTTGTATCCCTAGGATCAATGTCCTCTGTTATAGGCCAGTCTTTTGGAAGTCTACGAATAACACTTCTGCTATTACCAGACGCATCTACAACAATCTCAGCTCTCAACTCGAGGCGCTGTCCTTTTCTATTTGCTCTGACGCCGACAACATGATCTTTCTCAATAATAGGTTCAGAGACGTTTGTCTCTTCAAAAAACTCTACGCCTCTATCTATCGCCTCTTTAACTAATCTTTGAGTAAACATGACCCTATTGATTTCAAAACCTTCTCCTTCTAATCTCAGCACAACTTCTTCAGAAGGACTGTATAACAAGATTCCTTTCACATATCCATCGAGTTCTTCTCCTGAGGGCGGTCTAATACCTGTCTCTTCAAAATGATGTTTACCAATGGCGTCTCCACAAGGTTTGTCTCCTAATCTATGCCAAGGCTTTGAATCTATTAATAGAATCTTCAGATCTTTTTTAGAGAGAAGATTCGCTAAAGACGCGCCTGCAACGCCTGCTCCTACAATTATAACATCATATCTAGATCTATTCTCACTCAAGTTTCACACCTATATCATAGACATATTACTACCATCTGTTTATAAGATATTTCTTATATATCTAATGAGGATTAATAAGATGTTTCTCATGAATCCTGAGCTTGTTCTCATGATCTCTATAATAATTGTCGTTTCTCTTATATTGAAGAAGATAGATATAAGCATATCCTTAGGAGCGGGGCTGATCATATATACAATCTTCGCTGTCTCAGATCTTGATAAAATATATACGGCTCTTATGAGAACGTTTGATCTCACTCTTTTCACAGCTCTCACATCACTTATACAAGCAATGTTTCTAGCAGATCTTTATAGATTAAGTGGTGTAGCTGACAAGATGGTTAGAGGATTAATTTGTGCAGGTCATAATTTTGCTGGAGTCTCTATTCCAGCGATAATAGGTCTTCTTCCAATGCCTGGAGGCGCATATATCTCAGCAGTATTAGCAGATCCTGTATATAAAGATCAGATGTTTGAGTCAGAGGCTAAGACTTTCATAAACTATTGGTTCAGACATATATGGATCCCTATATGGCCTCTCTATCAGAACATCATTATAGCAATAGGTCTTCTGGGAATGAGTGTGAGAGATATATTAAATATCAACTGGGTCATAACTTTCTCAAGCATATTATCTGGACTGATCATATTTATTTTTATTAAAAGATTTTCTCTAAAAAATGCTTCTCAGATCATAGAAAAGAGAGATTCATGCGATCTAAAGGGTATCTATCATCTATGGCCTTTTATTCTGATAGCTGCCTTGAATCTTGTGATGGGAGTTTATCTGCCTCTCTCAATATTTATCACAATAATTATATTTATAATATTATATAGACCTGATAAAGATGTTATATTGAAAGCTTTAAAATACGCCTTTAATCTATCTCTTATAATGTTGATATTTGAAGTATTTGTATTCGGAAACATGATCAGAGTATCAGATATTGCAAGTAGATTATCAAATATATTATCAGGACATGCTTTTATAGCAACACTAGCAGTACCTTTTGTAATAGGTTTTGCAACTGCCGCAGAATTTGCATATGTGGCTCTGGCTTTTCCTCCCTTCATAGATCTTTTCCATCATAATTTGTTTTATCTAACTCTAGCGTTTTTAGGAGGCTACATGGGCGTTATGTTAAGTCCTTCTCACGCATGTCTAGTTTTATCAGCAAAATACTATGAGACACATATCGTGAAACCTTTTAAATATATAATTCCAGCTGTAATCCTCACTATTTTACTCACTATCGGAACAGATCTTGTGATAAGACATTTTATTATATAAAATATTGATCAATAGATCTTGAGAACATTTTGAACTATAATTCTTATTTTAATTAGATATTTAAAAATGGAGTCATTATATGTATCAGATATTTGAGACCATAGTATTTCTCATAATTGTAGGAATAGTTGTTTTAGTAGTAGCAAAACTGTTTATGAGAGATCTTAGGAGAAAATATGACATTAATATTGGCAGAAGAATGTTTATAACATCTCTTATAGTTGCTTTTCTCATGTTAGTCTTAATCTCATCAATTTTTTTGTCATCTAAATATAGATATTCACATGAGTATTATCGAGATATATCTAGTGGAGTTTTTCTCAGTGAGATATTTCTCACTATACCTACTCGAAGAACGAGATTCTCTGTTGAAGAAGCTCTTTTAAATAGAAAAAGTATTAGAGAATGGAGGAAAGATCCTGTTCATATAGATGATTTATCAATGATTCTTTGGGCCGCCTATGGTGTCGTCGAGAACATATATGGATGGTATAGAAGAACATCTCCAAGTGCTGGAGCAACATATCCTATGGAGATATATGTTGTTGTTGGAGAAAGATCTGTAGCGACTTCGCAAGGATTTCTTGAGCCAGGTTCTTATAAATATGATCCTATTAGACACAGTATTAAACTAATTAAAAAAGGAGATCTTAGAAACGATCTTTATATAGCATCATTAGATCAAGAGTGGGTCAGAGACGCTCCAGTCTCAATAGTGATCTGTGCAGTTCATAGAAGGACTACACGTGTCTATGGTGAAAGAGGCTTTAGATACGTATATATGGAGGCTGGCCACGTGGGACAGAACATATATTTAATGGCTACAGCCTTAGGATTAGGCACAGTTGCTGTAGGAGCCTTCTATGATGATGTTGTGGCGAAAATCATTGGAGCATCTTCAGATGAGGAGCCTCTCTATATATTTCCAATAGGTGTTCCAAACATCAGATTTGTTAATTCATTTGAATATATAGAAAGATTTTATGGTGAAATGAGAGGTGGATAAATCTTTTATAATCAGAAGAGTTTCTATTTTATTAACTGAATTCACTTCAATACCACTACTGATCATATCATTAACATATTTTTTAACAGGTTATATCATGATATCACCTTTTTTTGAGAAAATTATGTGCAATATACTCAGCATATGTTATTCTGATGCTCTTTATCTACATACAAATAGGTTTCTAAGATATTCTTTGATAATATTTGGATTCATACATGGCCTCTGTGGTTTTCATAATCTTCTAAATAAATATGTTGGAAAAAATGTTTTGAGAGAAACATTAATAATCTCAACGCTAATTTTCTCGTTGCTTATAATATCGCTGGCTATTATATCAGAGTTGTTATCTATATAAGATCTGCTCAGCCCAGTTTGACCCTAGGATCTAATATGGCTATAAGCACATCAGTTATGTATAATGATATTATAATGAGAATAACTGAGATCGTGTAGAAGCCTACTATAGCTGGGAAATCTCCTAATGATAATGCGTTATAAGCATATGAGGCCACTCCAGGCCATGAAGTGAGCATCTCAAGAACTATTGATCCTCCGAACACCGTCGGGATCGTGTATGCGACTGATGTCGCTATAGGACCTTTTATGTTAGGTATGATCTCTTTCTTAATTATGTACTCCTCGTCTTTCCCAATGGCTCTTGAGGATACTACATAATCTTTCTCAGCCTCAGAGATCAACAGTTGTCTTATATAATAAGCCCATTGACCAAATGATGTTGTTATAAGAGCTATATATATTGGTATAAGATACCATATCATGTAGAAGAGTTCTTCAACACTTATTCTTGAGCTTATTATAGGAGCTCTGGTAGGCAAAGGAAAGATATATATGTCGTAATAGACTTTAGGTAGAAAAGCTAGGAAATAATAGAGTAATAACAGCAGAACATATGAAGGAACCACATATGATATTAATGATGAGATCGTTATTAGATAATCAAAGATCCTTCCTCTATGTTTCACAGCTTTAACTGCCAGAGCATATCCTATCAATATAGGCGTCAAGATCCCGACTAGATATATTGCTAAGGTATAAGGAAGTCTTATCAAGATCTCGTGTGAAACCGGTTTAAAAGTGTATCTCGAGTAGCCGAAATTGAATGTCAGAATATTTTTAAGAAAACCTATTGCCTGATGAGACATCTGGCTCACTCCTGTGAGAATATCTGGAGGAGGAGATCCCAGCCAGCTAGATCCTGAGGGGTTTCCTTGCATTGCTGAGCCTGCAGCCGCAGACACAGGATCAAAAGATGCTTTTGCAGGTGCAAGAGGGTTTCCCGCACCTATGACTACAGGTGCGACTCTAAAGAATAGAAAAAATATTAGCATAGAGAATATGAAGACTATAAACATTGATAATCCTCTTAGAACAATATATCTAGTTAATCTTCCTATAAACTCTCCCTAAATAGTTACCGTTCGTATTAAAATATGTTTTTGTGATACTTGCTACTGAATGTCTTGCTCTTCAGAGCCTTTAGGAGGTCGTGATCGATGTTTATATCTTATTATTTTTAAAATAGTTATTAATAGATGATGAGATATGGCTCAGATACTTAGACTTCCTCCTCGTATTAAAATTCTGGAGGCTCTCGGCGCGGTAGCTGATGGCAGGATCAAGATTTTAGATGAGTATAGAGCTCAGGTGGTCAGTTCAGAAGGTGATAGAACATATGATGTCTATGTGGATCTTTCTAGAAAAATTGTTGATAGTAATGATAATGGGACTGTGTTCAGAGGATACATAGGTTATCCTATAATATCTGTTCTAATGATCAAGAGAGTTCTTCCATATAACGAGAAACTTGCAGAAGGTCTGAAAGGTATTAGATGGAGAGAGCTTAACGAGAGATACAAAAGCTATGCGTTAGTCGAGAAATTAATAAAAGAACAGTTGGCGAGAAAAGGCTTTTCTATAGAAGAGATCGATAGATTTGTTGATGAGGTTATGAAAAGTCTTGAGAAGATAAGATTGTATAGAGAGAAGATTGTGTGAAAATGTTCTCTAAAGACATTAGAGTTGTCTTAGTAGGCGTCGAAGGATCTATTAATCTAGGATTTGTAGCTAGATTATGTAAGAATTTTGGTATCAACAGACTTTATCTAGTGAATCCATCTGCATCTATAAATGAGGAGGCTCTCAGATTTGCTGTAAAAGGATCTGATGTTCTTCAGAATGCTGTAATCATAGACTCTTTAGACAAGATCATAAGTGATGTAGATGTGATGGCATGTACCTCATCAGTGATCCCATTAGATAAAGATCCTATTAGACAGGCTTTAGAACTTAAAGAATTTGTTGAAAAAATCGAGAACTATAAAAGTGTTGCAATTGTTTTCGGCAGAGAGAGCACAGGATTGACAAGAGAAGAACTCGAGAAATGTCACATGTATGTTCATATAAACGCCTTTAAAGAATATCCAGTTTTGAATCTATCACACGCTGTTGCGATAGTTTTATATGAGTTGTTCAATAAATATGGTGTTGAGAGAAGTATAGATCTTGTTGAAAAACCTGATAAAAAAGACTTCGAGGTTATGGAAAGGATCCTTTTGAAAGCCGTCTCAAAAACATTTCCTAGAGAACGTGTTAATGAGGTATATACCTCGCTGAGAAGGATCATTTATAAATCTCAGCCTACTTTAACAGAGCTTAGATTATTAACAAGAACATTAAGCAAACTTGTTAATAGATTAGAGACTTTATCAAAAAAATGTGAAGAGAGATCAGGAGAAGCATTGGATTAAAAGATCTTTCATTTGATCAATAGCATTCTAAAAATATATATTTTAGAAAGATCTTCGAGAACTTCTATTCTATTGAGAGCCTTAGTAAGATCATTGCCTATAGAGACTACCCCATGTCCTTTTAAAACTAACAATGTCACATCAAGATCGTTTTTAAAAACCTCTGAGACTTTTTCTGCAAGTTCAACAGTTCCCGGAGGAGTTCTCTCTATAACATCTATTTTTCTTAAAAAAGTTTTTGTCTCATAATATTCTTCAGAGAATTTCTCAAATATCTTTATCAACTGACTTCTTTTATAAAGATCAAATAAGACAAGAGTGTAGGGGCTGTGAGCATGTACTATAGACTCTACATCATCTCTCACTCTATATATATATAGATGCATAAGATATTCTGAAGAAGGCTTGTCGCCAGCTATTTTCTCGCCAGAGTCTATATCTACTAGAGACATATCATAAGGCTTAAGATCATATTTATCTTTTCCTGAAGGCGTGATCCAAAATCTTCTTTTATCTGATGCTCTGTTGCTTATATTTCCTGTGAGACTTGTTATCAAACCTCTCAGATATAATCTTTTTGCAGTCTCTATAATTCTCAGCCGAATCTCATAATCTAAGACATGATCTTTTTTTACAGACACTTTTCTCAACCTTTCTCAATAAGCTTTTTATATTTATTAATAAGATAGATTTATAAAGATTAGATATGATACACAAGCTTCTTTATAAGACATTAAATAGATTATCCTCGGATCTAGATAAGATCTATGGTGAATATCTTGATGATGAAGCTTTGATTCTTGAGATCTCTTTTGGCTTTGGTCTAAATACTTATGTAATGCTGAGCCATATCAATGAGAGGTCGAGACTTATATCAATAGATCTTTCTTATGAAAATATTAAGATCTTCTCAAGATTTTTTGTGGATAAATTCTATGAAGGTCTTCTAGAGTTTATAGTTGCCGACGCAAAGAATCTTCCTTTTAGAGAAGGATCTTTCAATGTCGTGGTATCACATACTACTGTGCATCATATTGATAACGTTATCAAAGCTCTCAAAGAGATGTCTAGAGTTTTAAAAAATAATGGCAGAATGATCATCATAGATCTTGTGCCTTCAATATTTTTCTCTATAGATTCTGTTCATAGAAAAGAGAATCTTCTAAAATCTATGATGAAAATTCGTAGATATATTGACAAGATGATGAATGTAATAGATGAAAAGATTGACAGGATCTTTTATTATGTTGTTGCTGAGAAATCATGATCTTGTCAGATTATGGTTATATAGGTCTCATGTGTCTATATTAGAAGGTTGAGATGAGCGGTAAGATTATTGAGATCAAAGTTTTTGATGATAAATATGTTGTTGTAAGAGGATCTGAGAAATATCCTAAAGGAACAACATTAGATCCTCTCGAGGTAGCTTTTTTAATATATGAAGGAAAGGCTGTTGTTTTTGATAATGATAAAGTTTTGTCTTTAAAAGATCTTGTAAATAGATATAGCGATAAAAAAGATTGGTGGCTTCTATTTACAGTGCTTCACGATCTTTATAAAAGAGGAAGAATTGTTAAAAGAGGTTTTTCAGAAAATGATCTTATATTAGAGAGAGAAGGAAAGAAATACAGGATCTTTGTCACAGAAGAGAATGTTTTTCTACCAATAACACTTATAAGCGAATGGATTGAGTCGTCAATAGATAAAGGATATATACCTGTGATCGCAGTGGTGGACATGCATGGAGACGTAACATATTACAAAGCATCAAAATATATGTTCAAAAAACTAGATAAAGAGATACTCTGAAAAACTTATATATACAAATCTCTAAAGAAAATAATGGACAGCGGCGGTCGTCTAGCCTGGTCTAGGACGCCGGCCTTCCAAGCCGGCGATCCCGGGTTCAAATCCCGGCCGCCGCATA
>WYEN01000092.1 GCA_009903825.1 Desulfurococcales archaeon | reverse complement strand
AAGATCATCTATTCTTTTTCTCTCAACAATCTGGTCTCCAAATAAATAGTCTCCTATCTCAAGCATTTTGAACTCTATATAGGCACCCAATTTAATCAAATGATCAGCTACTCCAGAACTTTTCTCTCTTTCGTCAACAAAGATCTTTGGTTGCAAAACTGTCTCCACAATAATGATTCGTTATAAGAAGATTTAAAATAATTAACATCATGATCTGCAAGAGCAGTATTATTCTGAGAGCCATGAAGGAACGAGCCTGATGATGATTTCCTCTCTATAACCTATCAAAGCTTTTACAAAACCCTTTAACATTAGATCAACATTTTTGTCGCCAGTATCAATATACAATTTATAATCTTTTCCTATCTTGCTGAGACTTGTCACTATGATCAGATTTTCTCTGCTGACTCTCTTCCAGATCTCTGGAGTAATCTGTTGATTACCTCTTCCAATTAGAAATTTTGTTCCTCCAATTGGAGTTAATATGATTTTTATTTTCTCAAATTTTTTAACTAGATCTTTAATCTCCTTGCTAGAAAGATCTTTTCCAATAATTTTTTTATCATATAAAGCATCGACACCAAAAGCGGTCTTTTCAATAGATAGATACTCAAATATTTTTTTCAAAGTTCCTCCAGGACCTATTAAATAAAGAGTCTCTTTATTTTCGCTCATGATCTCATCTAAATATTTGGCGACACCTTCATAATCAAGGTCGGCATATGTCGTTGATGATTTAACATCCTGGATTAGGCCTTGTACAAATATTGTGTTAAGCTCTCCAAAGAATCTTATGTTTAAAGATCCTTCTCTTAAGCTATTTTCGTCAGCATCAATAACAGGTCTCTTAACAGCTGTAGCCTCATCTTTAATATATGATGTTAATACATATGCCGACATCTCTGGGCTTATAGCAAATATCCCGCTATAAACTTTTACTCCAGCTGGTATGCCTAAGACTAACATATCTTCATGACCAGATCTTTTGAGAGCCTCTGAAACATCTCTGGCAGTCCCATCTCCACCTACAAGAACAATTATTTCACATTCTCTCGAGTGTTTCTCAACAAATTCTATGGTATGATCTTTGGTTGTAAGACCATCGACAAGTTCTTTCTCGAGAGATACGCATCTTACCTCTTGAAAGATATTTTGAAAACTTTTAACAATGCTGCATCCCATAGGATCTTGTGGAGTTATCATGATCACGTTCTTAAACACATCTTTATCTAGAGATTCTAAAAATCTTCTTGCTTTATCATATGATGTGAATCTATATCCTTCAGAAATAAGCTTCTTAATATCTACATAATCGCTTCCTTTAAGACCAGGCTCTCCACCTATGCCTGCCACAGGATTTATAAAAAAACATATTTTAAAAGATCTTTTCAATATCATTCATCTATTTCTTTTTCTTTTTCTTCTTCTCCTCTTCCTCTTCTCTCTCAATCTGTTCTACTATGACGCCCACGCCTAAAATAGATCTAAAGACCTGATCTAGATATCTTATGTGAACACCTTTTGATCCTATGAATGCTCCAGCCCCCTCTCTATCAATCACAACTTTCAGCTGGGGTCCTGCAAAATCAGCTTCAATAATATGTTTATGAATCCATGAGACTGGATGTAAAGATCTTATCCAATCTTTAAATTCTAATGATAATTCTAATCCTCTTATCTTTCCTCCAGACTCTTTCTCAATCGCCTGGATCCTCTCGCCTCCTTTCCCAATAAGTCTCCCAGGAGTTTTTGTGACTATAACATAATCTGGCACTGATTCTTTCGGGATCCCATATTGATCTCTTACAGATGATAATTCAAATATGGTCACTATATCTGCATCTGGCGCATGTAATCTACATAGATCTAAGATCTTAAGCTCATTCTCATTGAGACTTCTGTTTCTAAGCTGTAACTCAATTAATAGTTTAAGACCTTTCTTAGCACCAGGTCTCACAACATCTTTTACACCAAGATCAATTACTTTAGCTCTCTCCTCGCTCATTAAGATCTCTCTTACTATAGCTGAAGAGTCTCTCTCAACTCTCTTAAGTCTCTGAAACACTGGGTCTCCTGCTATAATAAGCTTGCTATTATTACCTACTCTGATCAAGACTTCGATGACGCTTTCAGCAGGCATGTTCTGAATATCATCTATAAATATAAGTGATTTATCAAAAGATCTTCCTTTTAAATAATGAAGATCTACAAACACGATCTTTTGTTTATTAATAAGATCTTGCAACAAATCTATAGGCACATATGGTGAGAGAAGATCTGACACATATTCTCTCGCAAGATCTCTGAAAGTCTCTACACCAAGATCAGAGCTCACAGTTGATCCGCTTAAAATATTAACTATAGGTCTGACTACAAGAAACTTATCAAATTTTCCTTCTGAAACCTGATCCAGTCCATATAATAATGCTATAAGACTTTTACCACTTCCAGTCGGTCCGAAGACCCCTATAATATCTATATTAGGATCTTTCAACGCCTCTATATATCTCTCTTGACCTGGTGTGGCAGGCGATATCTTCTCTAGAAAGCCTGTCAATATCTAGACCCATATAAACGTTTTTGAATTAAAACCTTTAAACATAACTGATCCATAACAATTTTTAATAATACTTTTTATCTGATTAGTTACTGAGTGTGTATTTATGAGAAAAAGATATCCTGCTGTTGCTGGAACATTCTATGAGGCATCTAAAGATAAGTTGATTAGCAGAATAGAATGGGCTTTTAAACATCCATTCGGCCCAGGAGATCTTCCTAAGATAAGTTCTTCGAGAGATCCTAAGGTAAAACTTTTTATATCGCCACATGCGGGATACATATACAGCGGACCGGTGGCTTCTCACGTGTATTATAAAATTGCCTCTGGCGGAAACCCGGGGGTATTCATCATAGCAGGTCCTAATCACACTGGCATGGGATCTCTTGTTGCAACAACTTTAGATGTCGTCTGGGAGACTCCTTTAGGCTCTGTAGAAGTTGATAGAGAGTTTGCCAGAGAGATCATGAGAAACAGTAGTTATCTTGATGATGATCTTACAGCTCATTATAGTGAACATTCAGTGGAAGTTCAGATACCATTTCTACAATATATTTTTGGGAGAGATTTTAAGATAATCCCTATAGTTATAATGCTTCAGAGACCAGAGGTCGCTAAAGATCTTGCTAAAGCAATTATAGAGGCCTCAAACAGATTAGGCAGAGACTTTGTTTATATAGCATCTTCTGACTGGACACATTATGAGCCTCATGAAATTGCTTATAGAAAAGATATGGAGGCTCTGAAATATGTTGAGAATCTAGATCTGGAGAACTTTTATAAATATATTGAGAGCACGGGACACACAGCATGTGGAATAGGTCCTATAATGTTGTTTATAGAACTTGCTAAAAGACTAGGCTTTTCAAAAGGTCAGATACTTAAGTACGCGACCTCAGGCGACGTCACTGGAGAGAAGGACTGGGTAGTAGGTTATGCAGCGGTGACAGCTGTGTAAAGATCTATTTTATATAGAGCTGATTATATGAATACTATAAGAATATCTCTTAAAATTGATAAGATCCCTGTTCCCGCGTTTGGCGTGCCAATTCCTAAAAGAATCAATCCTATCATAATTATTCTGACAGGTAATAAACTATGGATCAAAGGAGAGATCTATTATAGATCTTTTCAAGAGACTTTCTGCAAAAGATCATTGGAAAGATCTAATAGAATTCTTATGAGAAGGATCATAGATTTTGTAGAGAGATTATCAGAAGAGATGGATGCGAAAATATGTTTTAAACTTGATGTAGATGCTGAAGGATATAATCTGCCAGACATATCTTCATATACTATAATAACCTCAGTCATATCATCTTCATTAGTAGGAGACGAGATAGATCCTATAGATCTTCAGAAATCTCTTATCGTCATAGACAGATCTCTTAATATATATTCCGACTATATAGAGGCGTCAAGATTCGCGTTTGCAATGAGAAGAAACATCGCCTTTAGAAGAGGTGAGGAGACAGTTGATCTTGGAAATGATCTTTTGATTAACAAAGTTAATGTGAGGAGACATGTTAAAATCTCTGGAGTAGAAGAGGATCTTTTGGAGGGAGAGATAGGAGATCTTCTCACAAAATTAGTAGGCTATTATATTCTCAAGATCATAAGATTATTAAGAGAGAAACCGGATAATCTCGAGAATATGATACATCATAAAATAAAGATCTTGAAGAAGTTCTGGGAGATCCTTTATAATATACATAGTAGAAAATACGACTATATATATGATGAGTGGAGAGGAGTAGCATTATCTGAGATGATTTTTAATAAAGATTTAAACAGAGAACGACAAAACGTTAAATGAGATAGTCCATCAGCTAACCCTGTCGTATAACTTGATTTGAAAAAATAATTTTTATTCAAGAAAAGTCTGATGAAAATAGCCTTTTGAGGCCTGAGAATCTAGATCCTTGATATGAGCTCTGCTATATAATCAATGTCTTCATCAGTAAGTCCTGGATGAACTGGCAGGCTTAATATTCTTTTTGATACATAATCAGAGACCGGGCAACAATCTTCTGCATAACCTAATTTTTTAAAGAGAGGCTGTCTGTTAATAGGTGTGGGGTAATGAACAGCAGTCTCCACACCATTTCTTCTTAAATATTCTCTCAACCCGTCTCTTGTTATAGGAGCATCATCTTTAAGTAGTATCACATATTGATGATACACGTGATAACCCCACTCTTTTTCTACAGGAGGTCTGAGCCAGTCGATTTTTCTCAGTCTCTCAGTAAGTTTAAGAGCATTTCTTCTCCTGATCTCATTAAAAAGATCTAGCTTCTCTAATTGTTTTAAACCTAAGATGCCTTGCAACGAGGTCATTCGATAATTAAGACCAAGGATCTCATGATGATACTTGCCCACCTGACCCTGGTCTCTGAAGATCCTTATGAAACGCGCCTTCTCCATATCATTTGTAAGGATCATGCCGCCTTCTCCAGTTGTAATATTTTTAGTAGCATACATACTGAAGATCCCTATGTCGCCTATACATCCCACAGACACGTCTTTATATTTAGAGCCGTGTGCCTGTGCGGCATCTTCTAACACATAAATCTCATTTTCTCTAGCCAACCTCATGATAGGATCCATATCAGCCGGATGACCAAATAAATGAACTGGTATTATAACTTTAGTTCTTCTATTAATCTTCTCCTCAACACATTTAGGATCTATTGTGAAAATATCTGGATCAATATCACAGAGAACTGGCCTGGCGCCAAGTGATAACGCTGACGTGGCTGTAGCTATAAATGTGAATGCTGGGACTATCACCTCATCACCAAATCCTATGCCAAGACTTCTAAGACTTATCTCGAGAGCAGCCGTGCCATTTACTACCGCAACGCCCTCTCTACAGCCGTGTTTTTCTGCAAATTTTTTCTCAAATTCTTCAACAATCTTTCCATGAGCTAAATAGCCGGTTTTTAACACCTCGATCATTCCATGAATCTCTTCATCTGATATCATCGGCCTAGAGATCTTTATTTCTTTAATATTCAAACCCTCTAATAACATGACAAAAGAAAATAATAATCTAATTCTAATAGTTATTTGATGAAAAGATTTGAATAAAGAGTATGTTAATAAGATCCATAGAGATATAATTGAGATAGCTATAAAGGCCAGTAAAATTGCTAGAGAAAATATTAACAAAGATCTTTTGAACGAAGTTGTCGGTGCAAACATTACTGGAGATATTATAAGAAGAATAGATGTTATTTTAGAAGATTTTATAATAAAAAATATTTTTGAGAAGGGATATAAAGCTCTCATAATCTCTGAGGAGAGAGGTGTTGTGAAAACATATGAAGATTCAAATATCATTTTCATAATAGATCCTCTTGATGGCAGTAGCAACTATGTTGCTGACACTCCATATGCGTCTATAAGTATTGCCGTAGCTGATAAAGAGAAGAACCAGATCATTACTGGAGTAGTCTCAGAAGTTTTCAGAGACAAGGTGTATAGCTTCATATATGGTGAGGCAGCTTATGTTAATAATGAGAAAATTAGTATTAAAAAAAGATCTTTGGAGAATATAATTCTATCATATGTTGATGATCTTGATGCTTTAAAACTTCTCTATGAGATATGGGAGAGACTTGATAAACCTAAGATAAGATCCTTAGGTTCAGCAGCTCTTGACATAGTTAAGACGGCTCTCGGGCATTTCAGACTTTTTATAGATGTGAGAGGAAGATTAAGAAATATTGATATAGCAGCTGCATATGGTTTCTCGAAGACTTTAGGTGTGTATGTAAGTGATCATTTGGGCAGAGATTTAAGCTTCAAGCTTTCAGATATTGACAAGATAAAAACTATTATAGTCTCATCAGATGAGGAGGCATATCTGAAAACACTTAAAATATTAAGAGAGTTGAGAGAGAAATGATTTTTCTCAGCCAAATAAAGCTGACAAGCCTTCAGCGATCTGTTCTTCAGATATTTCTTCTTTCTTCTCCTCCTCTTTCTTCTCTTCTTTAACCTCTTTACTCTGTTGAGCCTGTTGTGAGGCGGCTGCCTGTGAAACAGCCGGGGCTACTGCAACAGGCATACCATAAGCCTGTTTCAAAACCTCATCAATATTAATCTGTTTTATAGCTGCGACAACTCTTTTAAGCTCGACCTCGTCAATCGCCACTCCAGCTGCCTGAAGCACTTTTCTAATGCTCTCTTCATTAATCTCCTTACCAGCGCTGTGGAGAAGAAGTGTTGCGTACACGTACTCCGTATTGCTCACCTATCATAATAATCTTATGGAATTATATAAGCGTTTTCTCAAGATCTTCTCTTTAGAATCACATATCTTGTTCATCAGGTATATATTGGATCACTAGATTACTAAGTGAGTTGACTCCCCATCTAAGAAACTGATGTTCAGCCGATCTCATGTTAGGATCTATTTTAAATCTTTTTCTAGCCCATTCAATAGATTCTATATCTATTCTGCCATCACCTTTTGACAAGGCCATTCTTATGAGAGCATCTATTTCAGCACTGTTAAACCATCTTGTCTTTCTCACGATCTCTTCAATAAGATCTTCTGAGACGTTTTTGACATCATATTGTTTAAGAATATTCTCGATAATAGTTCTTCTACTCTCTCTATCTGGATATCCTAATACAATGATCACATCAATTCTGCCTGGACGTAGAAGAGCCTGATCTATCAATGTCGGCGTATTTGATGTTAAGAGCGTGACTGGCCTGTCAGGGTTCTGCAGATATTTAAGAAGAATAGATATCTCACTTATATGAACCTCATGAATAGCTAAAGCTCTACTTACTAAGAACTCTGCATCATCTATTAACAACGCAAGATCAGTTCTGTGAGTGATGCTTTTCAATAGTTTCTCTAATATCTTCTCTGTCATGCCATACCACATTGATCTATATACTGAGGGCTTTAGATCAAGAATCTTCTTTCCTATCTCAGATGCTATGGCTTCAGCTAATACGCTTTTACCTACACCTGGAGGACCTACTAACAGAACTCCTCTGGGAGCATATTTATAGCCTTTTTTAATAGGATTCGTGATTAAAGTCTCTATATCTGATACAATCTTCTTCGGAAACATATTAAGATCCCAGGAAGGCTTCCTAAGATCCAGTCTGATCACTACATTATCAAATCCTTCTCTTATAAATACCTCCACAGCCTCGCTCTCGCTCTTTTTAAGTCTAAGAATTAACACTCCTAAACTATTGTCAGGATAAATCAGCTTGTTTATATTAAACATAGTGAGGAGTCTATCTTCTACAGAAGCTATCTCATCAAGACTGTCTTCAACAATATTCTCTTCGTAAGTTAGTATGTCTTCATCAAATTCTGTCCCCATGATTATAGGGAGAGCCTCAACCTTGTATGTACTACACTCTTCATCACATATTCTCCCACCACATCCTCCTATGATTCTCTTGAAATAGCCACTGTTATAATAATAGATCGATGGACAGACGAGAGTCTTTCCAAGTCTTTTTTCTTCAACAGATATTTTAACTGGAAGGTCTGTGTATAAAATCTTGAGTAGAGATAGATATGATAATGTCTCAATATTTTTCTTGTTAAGATTCGTGTTAACATTTATTGTTTTAATAACTCTATAAGGCTCAAAAACATCTAAATTATCTCTAGAATTGCCTAAGGATCTTTCTATAAAACTCAGGATGTTTCTAGATATCTTATTCACAAGCTGAAGATCTAGATCTATTGTTTTTATCTCTTTAGACGACCAGATCAGCGCTCTATATCTTCTGTTTATAACAGTTGATATCTCCCTAAACACCACATTATTCATATTATGAGTATTAGTCAAGCTATCGAGATGCCCCTCCACACATTAGATTAGTTTGAGACATATAAAAAGCTTGTCTCTGAGAGCATAATAAATTATAAGATCATAATAATATAACTAATGATCTGTTTCGTGAGACGCTTTTTGGCTAACAATATCTCCTATTATATTGAGAATTTTTTTCACAACAATTTTTTCTAAACCTATTCTCATCAACATCTTATCTATAAGACTTAGATTGACTCTTCCTCCAGCAGCCAGTTTATGTCCTCCTCCACCTAATTTGACTGCTATTTCTCTGACATTATACTCTCTAGATCTTAGGCTTATAGAGCCATTCATTCTGATGATGACAGCTATATCAGCATTTTTAGCTGATAGAAGATAATGAGCAAGCTGACTTGTGCCTATCTTGCTTCTCTCTCTCTTTACTATTCCTACTATAGTTATATCAGAGATTTTGTAAGTCTGAGATTTTCTAAGATATTTATCATATTCTGAGAGCTCTTCATCTATAGATTCTTCTACAAATCTTCTTCCCCACTCAATAAATTTGTAAGGATCATATGTCTCTAATAGTTTTGAAGCCACCAGATTTCTCCAATCATCTGTGTTTTTATAGGAGACTATTCTTGTGAACCATGGAGATCTAGGATCATCAAATCTCCAGAGATCTATAGAACATATTATTTTCTCCAGCTCATTAGCAAAATCATCTTTAGGATCTAGAGCATTTTTAACAACACCAGTTGCACATGTAGATGTGTCTAGATAAAGTTTTGCGACAACGTTCTTGATTTCTTCAATCCACATAGGATCCCATATATGATGATCAAACCAAAAAATCTCTACATCTTTTTCAGATAGATCTTTTAAGATCATAACTAGATCCTTTATTTTATCTCTGTTAGGAGCAAGATCAGATATAAATATTCTTGAGACATCTTTGATGTCTCTGGCTATCTCATAAAGTTTATTATAAAGATCCTCGGGATTCACGTAATAAGCTGTGTACTCTCTAATCTTTGTCAGTCTCACTATATTAACTAGAGAGCCTATGCCATCAGCATCTACATGTGTCACTATTATGTTTTTCTTCATTGTGTGCTCACAGGATTTGAGCTTATATTTTTAATCGCATATATCATTATAATAGCTTAAGTATTGAATATAAGTTTTTTGTGATCAGGATCTTTCTTTTCTAAGTGAGAGATATTTTGCTGTCGCCTCTACAATGATCTTTGCAGCAAGTGTAGAAGTTATCTCAGAAGGATCATTTAGCGGATTTACTTCGACAAGATCCATCGAGACGACTCTTTCATCAATAACTTCATTCAATAGATCAAATAATTCCCAGCTGGTTAACCCATCAGGCTCTGGAGTTCCTACTCCAGGAGCCATCGAAGGATCTATTACATCAATATCTAAAGAGATGTAAATATGTTTATATCGGTCGCTCCATCTTAATACTCTTTTAATAACTTCTCTTAAACCGATTCTTCTTAAAGAAACTGTTGTTATATATTCATGTCCTGCCTTACTTATCTCTTTAAGCTCTTCCCGAGAGAATGCTCTCACACCTATATAGAATAATGCTCCTCCTCCTAGTAGCTCTGAGACTCTTCTCATCACAGATGCGTGACTATATCTCAGGCCCAGATACTCGTCTCTGAAATCAAGATGAGCATCAAATACTAATACCCCAAGATCTTTTCTCATAAGACCTTTTATTATTCCTTGAGTTATGGTGTGTTCTCCACCTACATATATAAAGAATCTATCTTCTGAAGAGAATTCTCTTACGATCTTTTCAACTCGATCAAGAGTTTGATAAACATCTCCATGAACAACTGCTATATCGCCTTCATCATATATTCCGTGTTCTTCAACATCTATTTGATTTCTTATGCTGTAAAGCTCTATATTTCGAGAAGCTATTCTAATATGATCAGGAGCAAATCTTGTGCCTGGCTTGTAAGATACTGTACTGTCAAATGGGATCCCTATAACACTTACTTTAGTCTTATCACGAGACCACTCAATGCCTCCAAAAGCCTCTGGTCTACGATTTAAAAAAATCTCTTTAAAACTCAACTTATTATTTACCAGTCTCTTTAGTATAAAGAAGTATTACTTCTCCACCTGCTTTTTTAATTTTTTCAATAGCTTTCTCAGTAGCATATTTAGTGACTACTTCAACAGGTATCTCTATATCTCCTTTTGAGACGATTTTGTTATAGCCATATTTAGTGATATCTATCTTAACTCTACCTTCTGACATCTCAATCTTATTCTCTAATTTAAGTCTAGAGATAAGATCATTAAGATCTCTTAGAGTTAAGATTCTTATCTCCTCTTCATAAGAGGGGTTTCTAGGAACAAAGCCTCTTTTACCATACCAATCTGGGAAATATTTCACAGTCCATATCCACTTATGTTTATGAAAACCTACAGCACCCTTCCCACCTCTGCTACCAGCCTTTCTATGCTGACCTACTCTACCCCAGCCCATCGTTCTTGTTCTTCCTCTTAGTTTTCTACTTTTTCTTCTTCTCCTAACTACCATCTAGATCATCCTCTTGATCAATTCGTTGATCTCTCTCCCACGATACCCTGTTTCTCCACCTGCTCCAAAAGGTTTTTTAATACTTCTCTTAAAACCTTTTTTAGGAGGATGTAATCTGAAGACAGGTTTTATATAGTCAGAGAGTTTATGTAGATGTATCTTCCCGTTGTATAATGCCTCAGCAAGCTCATCAATGCTGTTGAACCCTAGTCTATTTTTGACATATTCATCATTTAATCTCTTGCCTCCAGGCACTTCACCTCTCTTCTTAAGAACTTCTTTCAAAACATCCAGATCAATCTCTCCCCAGGTTATCCAATGCTGAGCCTTAAGCAACATACCTTCTAGACCTTGAAGCTCGCTGGGATATACAGTCATATGAAACTTTCTGTATAGTCTTAATAGTCTCAAAGTATACTCTACATCTGGAGGAACGTCTACTCTACCTCTTAATCTTATTATAGCAATCAGAGGCGTAAAAGATCACCTCATCCAGTCAACAACTGTCGAAAGTCTATAAAGATTCTTGAGAGCTTCATAGGTTGCTTTAGCAAAATTTATAGACGTCGACGTCTTGCCTTTAGTCCATGTCCAAACATCTTTTATTCCTGCATATCTAAATATTAGTTTGGCAACGTCGCCAGCCACAAGACCTGTGCCTTTAGGAGCAGGCTTCACAATAATTCTTACACTGCCGGCCTTTCCTTGAGTTACAAAAGGAACTGAATGAGGCTCTTCACATCTACACTCCCAACTTCCACAGCCTCTTCTCACTGGCACTATATTCAGCTTCGCATTTTTAATAGCTTTATCAATAGCCTCTCTAAGTTGTGATGCTTTTCCTATCCCTAATCCTACGTAGCCGTTCATGTTTCCGACTACAACTACTACCCTAAACTTAGTTCTTCTCCCTGCATCAGTCATCTTCTGAACCATATCAATGCTTATTATCTCATGTTTAAGTTCAGGCCCAAGAAGATAATCTATGATCTCAGGCTCTTTTATTATTTCATTTCTCTCGAAAATCTCTTTCAAAGATGTTATCTTGCCTTCTTTGACAAGCTGACCCAGCCTAGTCTTAGGTATCCACTCTGAAGTCTCTGTGGGAGGAGGCTGAAGCATTTCTGTCAAGAGATCTTCACCTCAACACCTAGTTTAGATGCGTATAAAACTATTTTATTTAAAACTTCTTTGAAATGTTTCTCAAGATCTCTAGGATCTAGTCCATCTCTTAGATATCTAGAGAATAATCTTTTAAACATCTCCTCATTATTTCGACTAAGCATATTGGCATATTCACTAACAATTTTACCGCTGATCCTTTCTTCACTTGGTATCATTTCCTCATCGACATTAACATTTATACCCACATCTCTAAACGCCTTCGCAACTGAGAACACTTTAGAGCCTTTTGTAGGTCTTTTTAATCCTATATCTAATGCGGCCTCTTTGACCCCCATATATTTAGCTCTTACAGCAGCTAAAAGTCCTGTGAGATAAGATGCAGAAGTATTTTTTCCTCCTCCTCTCCATCCAAAATATTTATACAGCTCGCGACTATGAGCAGCTGCTATAACAATGTCTCCTAGTATAGTTGGTTTCACAATCTTTACATCAACATATTTATTTGAATATCTAACAACTAGTCTAGGCTTTTTCGAGAGAACATAGATATATCTTTTATAATAATTTGTCTTGCCCTCTCTTCTTCTTCTCCTAGGCACTTTATATGAGGCGTCTCTAGCCATTAGAACACCTCATTCCCTCTTTAAAATACCTTCTGCCTCCATATACATCTTTAATGCAGAAAGACTTCTGAAATAGCCTCCTTTAGCCATTCTATACAGCCTTCTGAAAGTTCTTGTATCAATAATCTCATGATCCTTTAGATATTTTAGATATCTTCTTATTTTTCTTATTCTATAAACCCACATAGTCTCCTCATCACTTCTGGTCTTTCTAGAACCTTTTCTACTTCCACTTCCTCTTCTTCTACCTCTTCTTTTCTTCTCTCTCAACATGTTTATTCTGCCTCTGCTATTTCTAGAAGGCTTGATCGCGTATATGGCTCCATCTTCTATTAATGCTTTAATTTCTTCTCTTCTGAAAGCTTTTGAGATATCTTCTAATCTCTCTGGATCAAATCTTATGTTGTTCTCTCCTACGCCGAGTATCTCAGCTGCCAGTCTTCTTTGAAGAGATAGATCCATGTTTACATCACCTTAGCATTAGCAATTTTAAAACCTTTCTCGGATAATATCTTGATCAACTCTATTCTACGGCGACCTCCTACTCTAGATGATATGTAAACAATATGTTTCGCAGGATCAAGTTTTTCAATATCTTTCTCAGAGCTTATCACAACAGGATA
>WYEN01000034.1 GCA_009903825.1 Desulfurococcales archaeon | reverse complement strand
AGTATAAAAATGATCATATGAAGATATGGTTTAAAAACGAAAACCATATAACATGGCTAAACGACAAACCATTTGTAACAAGCCCAGACCTGATATCACTAATGGATCCAAACGGAAACCCGATAACAAACAATGCATTAGCCAAAGACTTGAAAGTTTATGTAATAGGATTCAAAGCGCACAACATATTTAGAACAGAAAAAGGACTAGAAATATTAGGACCAAAACACTTCGGATTCAACATTGAATACACACCAATTGAAAACGCGATAGAAAAAATCAAAAGTTATAAACAAGGATAGAATTTAGCACACAGGATATGTTGAGGAGTGCTATAAATTTTGCTGAAGATGCCTACAGGAGTCTGAAGAGACTTGTAAAATAAGCTTTTAAAAGATCTGGATCTAAATGTTTGTAAAGATGAAGAGGAAATATTTAATATAAATAGAACGATTCTCTATCTGTTGCAACTAACATCCGAGAAAGCTATTAAGGTTTATTTCTTCATATCTCTTAGATCTTGGATAAATTTTTATGATATTAGTAATTGAAGAATAGATAGAACTAAACGTGATATAGACGATCTGCACGAAGTATTAAATAGCTAAATAATATGTTAGAACTTAAAAAACAGGTAGATATCAATGGATTATAAGAGCTTATATTACTTATCTAAGAGATTCTAAGATGATCGGATTCGAAATAGTAATAACTCCAGATGAGATTCATGGAATATTAGCATCAAAAAGGTCTAGATTAACATGGATAGCTCCAAGCTATAAAATAGAACATCCAGCCAAATATAATAGTCGCGAGTTTATTGTTCTACCATAAGTCACTATAAGACATCCATCATGGAAAGATGCGAGACTTTACACATTAGATGCTGGAAGAATCATTAGAAAGACTTTATCAGAAAAACATGTGAAAATGAGAAGATAAAATGTCTACATATCTTTATAAGAAGTTTAAAAGATATCAAGTCTCATATATAGTGAATCAAGAGGCTAAGCTTAAGCTCGCAAGATCTGTCGATGTATAACAGAAATATTTTTATTCAGAAGAATCTGGAATAAAGCTTTGAAGATAAAAATTTTATCAGCTTTTTTATTAAAACCCCCGAGCCCTAATCTAAGAAGCTTGTTTTAATCTGTATTGAAATGATCTTATGTAGTTCCGTCTCGGAGGGCTCTCAGAGAGATATAATTATTTTGGAGGCCATATTCTGTCAAAATATATGTTTTTAGATTTTACTGAGAGAGGCACTCCAAAGACGTAGTCTGCATCTATAAGTCCTAATTCTTGTGCTGCTACACCAACGCTGAACATGATCCTATTGTCAACATTCAGCATAGAAGCGATTTCTACGGCTGATCCTAAGGCTATACCCAGATTGATCAAGCTCATTACGATATCTACATCTAGACTCCATTTCTCAGGTTTGACAAGACCTGTCTTAGCAATTTTACATCCGATAAGTATTACAACATCGCTCTCCATTACATTATTTGCATCTCGAATGAAGTAATCACCATAGATCTTTGAAAGCTCTTTCATCTTGCTCGCCAAAGCCTCAAGATCTTTTTTCTCACTCAAAATCTTGACCACAATATTTCCAATACCACGTGCTTTTGGCGCAGTTATGGCAGAAATAGTCATAAGCTTTGCTACATAAATTATCATATCTCTGATCTCTTCAGCCATTTTATAAACACCTAGTCGTAATAAGACTACAGAAAATATATGAGAAGTTCTATAAAACATTACGAGATAAAATACTATAGAGATGATTCTGACACCGCCAGATCATACAGATCTAGAAGATCCATATAGAAGATCTATAGTATACCCATCAATAACATTAGAATCGAGGTTGAGATGAAGTGAAGAACATCTTTATCGCGAGTAGAGATAAAACCGTTCTATGGAGGAGATTAAAATGGTTTCTTAAATATTCTGACAACAAAATCATGTTATCTACGGATAAGAAAGAGACCTAAGTATTAAATATAAATAAAACATTTAGTTTCAAAAACTACTAAGAGGGTTGAATATGAAGAGAAAATTTAATCCTGAAGACGTCAATAATTTCGTCTTCTATGGAAAGATCTCTATCTCATATCATGGTGATATGATTGCTTTTACAACTGTTAAACCGGATAGATCAAACGATCGATATGATGTTCGTGTTAGAGTAATAGATTTAAAGGGATATCCAATTTATGTGAGCCCAGGTCCTTATGATGTCTCTTTCGTATGGAGACGTGAAGGCTCTATCTTATTATATCAAAGAATTTCTGAAGATAAGAAGACTTCTGAAATTAGGTTAGTAGATATAGATAAAGGTCTGGATTTTGTTGTTACAAAACTTGAGAATCCTGCCACATCGTTAACATGGCTTGATAATGAGACAGCGGCTCTTATAATTCCAACTAAACTTTATAAAGAAGAGCCTGGCGTCCATATTATAAGAAGCTGGCCTGTATGGTTTGATGGAACAGGGTTTGTATATAATGTTAGGTCTCAGATCTATCTTCTTGATATATCTAGTGGCTCTCTTAAAAGACTTACTCAGGATGAATATAATTACACTTTCATAGCAGCCGATCCTTATGGGAGATACTTAATATCTTCTGTAGCTAAGGATCCTTCGAAGCCTTATAAGACATCTCTAGCAATTATCAGAAGAAATGGAGACATTGAGGAAATAAATCTTAGACGAGATATCTGGATAGGACCTTTGGCAGTCTCACCAAGTGGAAGATATGTCGCTTTCATGGGAAGAGATAATGAGAAAGGAAAAGGTTTTGCCTCACATGAAGAGATCTGGTTGCTCGACTTAGATAGTTTGAGACTAGAATCATTAACACGTAGTTTAGGATTGGGAAGCTCTAGAAGAGTTTACTATGATCTTAGAGGTCCTGGAGCCTCTGAGCCAGCTCCTGTGTGGGATGGAGATGAACATATCTATTTTCCGGTCTCTAAAGGCGGTAGATACTCATTATATAGATATTCAATGAAAACAGGCTTTATAGAGCCTATTTTAGATGGAGAATATGTGGTGTGGGATTATGATGTTCGTAACAATATTATTGTTTATATAAAAACATCTTCAACAGAACCTCTCGAGATCTGGATGTTAGAGCCGGGCAAAGAGCCTGTCAAGATCACAAGATTCAATGATTTAATAAAAGAGTACAAGGTGTCAGAGCCTAAACATTTTATATTTACTGCTAGCGACGGGGCAGAAATAGAAGGCTGGGTCATCGAGCCTGTAGATCGTGAGGAGGGGAGAAGATATCCTGCGATACTCTGGATCCATGGAGGGCCTAAAAGCAAGTTCGGCTGGAGTTTTATGTTCGAGTTTCAGCTTTATGCATCAAATGGCTACGCAGTCATATATTGTAATCCTAGAGGAAGCGACGGATATTCGGAAGATTTTGCAGATATTAGAGGACATTATGGTGAGAGAGATTATCAGGACATCATTGAATGTCTTGATCAGGCTTTAAAGAGATTTGATTTTATAGATCCGGAGAGAATAGGCGTTACAGGAATAAGCTATGGAGGCTTTATGACCAACTGGATAATAACACAGACAGACAGATTCAAAGCTGCTGTCTCACAAAATGGAATATCGATATGGGATGCTGAGTATTTGACAACAGATATAGGCGTATATTTTGTCCCAGATCAGTTGAAAGGAGATCCATGGAGAGAATGGGAGAGATTAAGAGCTAAATCACCTTTATATTATGTAGATTCTGTGAAGACACCTCTAATGATAATTCATAGCATAGATGACTATAGATGCTGGCTAGATCAAGCTATAGCAATGTTCACAGCTTTAAAGACTAAAGGAAAAGAGACAGAATTAATACTTTTCGAAGAAGGTGGACATGTATTCGGTTGGTCTGGAAGACCTAGATTACGTGAGGCAAGGCTAAATAATATGCTCAGATGGTTTGATAAGCATCTGAAAAAGTGACATAATTAAATTTTTTAAGACATAATTGATAGCTAAAACGAAAAAGATTTAAAAGTTATATGAAAATGCTACCTATTTGATGCATATCAATTAAAAACTTAAATATCATTTTAATTTGATTAATATACACGGAGGTATCGAAGATGAAAAGATTTATCTTATCTATAGCTGTTATTGTATTAATATCTATCTCAATCTTTATTCAGCTATTTATTGGAACTTCACACGAGCTCGGCTTAGTCACAGTACAGGCCTCAGAACAGAACAGGCCCTGTCCTAGATATGGCGGCGTATTAGTGATTGGTAGAACTGATGACTCTGCCACTTTGAATCCTCTGTTAACAATAGATGACGCGTCTTTCATGGTTGCTAATCAAATATTTAATTCATTGATTGAGAGAGCTTTTGTAGATGGTCAATTAGGTTATAAAGGAGATTTAGCAGAAGAATGGAATATGTCTCCAGATGGTATGACGCTTTATTTCAAGTTAGTGAGAAACGCCACATGGCATGACGGCTATCCTCTTACAGCTGAAGACGTTAAATTTACGTTGGAACTATATCTTAAAGAATCTCTTCCTCAGTCAGCCTTCTTCAGAGTCATTGATCATGTGGAGACGCCTGATAACTATACAGTAATAATAAAGCTGAAGCAGCCATCTCCAACTTTTGTGCCTCTGGCCTTGGCCTTCTGGAGAAATCATATGATAATACCTAAACATCTCTATGAAGGCACAAACATAACAACTAATCCTTACAACTTAAAACCTATCGGTTCAGGTCCATTCAAATTTGTTGAATGGAAGAAAGGAGATTATATACTTCTTGAGAGAAATGAGAACTATTTCAAAGCTGGACTGCCGTGTCTAGACAAGATAATATTTAAAGTGTTTCCAAATACAGAGGCTATGTTAAAGGCTTTATCCACTGGTGAAGTAGGCGCGGTTACTCTTGTTCCAGAACCTAATCTTGAGGAGGTGAAGTCGATGCCTGGAGTAAAATTATTCCCGATATTCACAGGTCTCGGATTGGTATTATATATAGGAATTAACACACAGAAATATCCATTGAATATTAAAGAGGTTAGACAAGCTTTAAACTATGCCATTAATAAAGAGGAGATAATAAAACTTGCCCTAGGAAATGTCGGTAGACCTCAGAGAGGAATATTCTCGTCAGAGCTGGGGCCATTCCACGATCCTACTGTTGGTTATGATTATGATCCTGATAAAGCCAATCAGATCCTTGATTCTTTAGGATTCAAACGAGGGCCTGATGGCATCAGAGTCACGCCCAATGGCACCAGATTAAGTTTCAGACTATTTTTCACCGCAGGAGATCTTCCTAGAATGAGAGCATCAGAGATAGTTAAAGAACAATTTAAGAAGATCGGTGTAGAGATAATACCACAGTCATATGACTGGCCTACTTTGAAAGAGATGATCACAGTTAAATACGATTTTGATCTTGTGTGGTTCGGACATGCCACAGGGCCAGATCCTGACCGATTATATGTTTATTACCATGGATCACAGATTTATCCTGGTAGCTGGAACTATATAAGATATAATAATAGTGAAGTAAATAGACTATGGGATCTTTCTAGAACTATTGTAGATCAAAATAAGAGAGCAGAGATCTTTAGACAGATTGAGAGAATAGTGATGGAAGACGCTCCTGTGATACCAGTGCAGGAGAGAGTATTATATGCCGCGTACAGAGAGGAGTTTCAAGGATTCCCGCCAGGGCCTTATTGGTATGCTAATCATTTAGAGACTATCTGGTGGACCAAAGGGAGCATAAGATCTCCTGCAGAGGCTCGTTCATTAATATTAAATGCATCTAATATTCTTACAAAAGTCTCATCTATGATCCCAGGCGACATTTTAGATAAAATAAGATCTTTAATAGAACAAGCTAACCAATCTTATAGAGAAGGCAATTATGACAGAGCATATGAGCTGGCTTCTCAGGCATTATCACAGATAGAGTCAGCAACTAAAACGCCTACTCCAACACCTTTAACAACACCTGCTGAGATTATAAAGACTCCAACTCCTACTGAAAAAGTGTCAGAGAAGCCTGGCCCTGACTATACCCTATTGATAGCTATTACCGTCATAGTGATCATTGTTATAGCCTTAACATCTTATGTCATTATGAGAAGAAGGAGATAACAGTTGGGGCTGGCCAGATATTTTGTTAAAAGAATTCTTTTTTCTATACCTTTGATACTTATTATAATAACGATCAATTTTATACTTGTTCATATAGCTCCTGGAGATCCTCTCTCATATATTGTTGGGACAGAATATGTCTCTCCAGAATATCTACAGAAACTAAGAAGTGAGTACGGTCTTGACAGACCATTATGGGAGAGATATTTCATCTATATCTCAAAAGTTTTACAGCTAGATCTAGGGATCTCATATAGATTTAGAGAGCCTGTGATTAATATAATATTAGAGAGGCTTCCAGCAACGCTGTTGCTAATGTTAGTCTCAATAGGATGGTCTTCTGCTGTAGGAATATTAATAGGGGTCAGGGCAGCCAAAGGTTATGGTAGAGCATCAGATAAACTTGCTTCTACTTTAGCATCAATAAGCGTCTCTATACCGACCTTTTGGCTGGGCATCATATTGATCATTGTCTTCGGAGTGATGCTTAGATTAACACCTACTCAAGGAATGCTCTCACCAAATTTCATGGGGGCTAGACAGCTGACGCCTGAGATGATGATAGATATTCTATGGCATCTCATACTGCCTACATTGACTTTAGGAACTGTTTATCTAGGCACATACATAAGATCTGTAAGATCTCTTTTAGTAGACGAGCTAGGCAAAGAATATATATTGTTTGCACATGCTAAGGGGTTAGGCAGCTCTTATATATTATGGAGATATGCTTTCAGAGCTGTAAGTCCTTCTATAATAGCTTTGTTAGGTCTTAATCTAGGAACTATGCTTGCGGGCGCAACTCTCACAGAGACGGTGTTCGCATGGCCTGGGATGGGCAGACTGATATATGAATCAGCTATCGCAAGAGATTATCCAGTGATCTTAGGCATCTTCATATTTATAGCAATATCTGTGGTTCTTACAAATCTGATAGTTGATATGATAAATGCTATTCTTGATCCTAGGGTGAGATATTGAGTTTAAAAGCCTCATCTAATAAACGTGTGAGAAATCTCTCTAAGAGTTTTATTAAAGAAGTCGAGAAAATAATCAAATATTTATCAAAAGATCTTTTGACGTTTTTCTCGTTTATATTCTCAGTAATGATAATACTAATGGCTTTACTGCCTCAATATATCTCTCCTTATGATCCTTATAAAATAGATCCTTACGCAACTTTTAAACCGCCTTCTTTAGAACATCTTTTCGGAACAGATGATCTTGGTAGAGATATATTAAGTCAGGTTATATATGGAGCAAGAACCTCCATGATCATAGGGGCCTCAGCGGCTTCATTATCAATATTAATAGGAACTTTATTAGGATTGCTAGCAGGATTTTATGGTGGAAGAATCGATCTTGCTATTAGCATGATTATTGATGCGAAACTATCTATACCAACTTTCTTTCTAATCTTAGTAGTCATAGCAATTTTCGGTGGTAGCATGATAAACATGATCATAGTTATTGGAATAACTATATGGCCTCCTATAGCAAGAGTAGTAAGAGCTATGGCACATAGTATAAGAGCCATGGATTTTGTAGAAGCAGCAAAAGCGCTAGGAGCAAGCGCGACATGGATCATATTTAGACATATACTGCCTCAGACAATAGGTGTAGTGCTCTCTCTAGGAATACTTCAGATGGGATCTGCAATAATTATAGAGGCCGGACTAAGCTTCTTAGGTCTCGGAGATCCTACACTTATAAGCTGGGGCAAGATGCTTAGTATAGCACAGACATATATAAGTAGAGCATGGTGGATGGGCTTCTTCCCAGGACTATTTCTGTTTCTCACAATATTATCTTTCAACATATTAGGAGATAAACTATATGAATATTATAATCCGAAATTAAGAGAAAAAGTTGTTTACATATAAAAAGACGCTTAATCTAAAAACAAGATCTTTCTACCTCATATGAGATCTATGCTTCGTATGTGAAGCCTGAGAAACAGATCAGAATTTACACATAAACACGGTTTATACACATATCGATCAAACCGCACGAATCAGTATAAGTAATTAATTTTCAGTAACAATTAATATCATTTCTAGAAACCCTGTGGCTTAGACTTCTTAAAGCCCTGCTTTATTATGTTCATGGAGCACCCAAGCATTTTTCAATCGATCATTTTTCTAATTAATTTCTACCGAAGTCAGACTTTTCAGCACTTTCAATTGATAATCAATTGTTTCAATTTTAATTTGTAGGCTGGATCCCGATCTCTCCAGCCCTCAAGTGTCTAGCGCTAGAGGCTATTATGGTTTTGAGATGATTTGAGACCCTCGTCGAGGCATGTTATCAGCTTGTCCCTGCCTCAGATCTTTTGGCCTTCCAGAATAGCCGTGAGCAGATCTTGGGAGACTGTTTTGCACAAAAAGTGAACGTAACCTCCATTAAGCAAATTAAATAAAGTTGCATGTGCTCGGTGTACATATAGGTTAAGGTTGTTTAGATGTTTCAGCCTTTATAATCATTTATAATGCTTATATTTGTTGATGTCTGAGACCTTTCAGCGCTATTGAGTATGCCTCCACAGTTGCCTAAGTACATAAAGAAGGTAACCTGGAGGCTAATGATAAAGGCTATGTCTAGAGAGATAGCTAGGTTCATACAAAGCATATTTGAAGAACTAAAGATGTCTGAAGCTAGATATAAGGATCTGCTGAGCGAAGCTATTGAACATTACCCGAAGTATCTAGATTACTTGAATAATGCTCTAAAAATTATAATTAAAAGTCGGAAGACTTTAGTTACTTCTACAATTAGCAATTAAGCATTTAAAGAAAAGTAATACTAATGTATGGCAGTGTTGAAATAAATTTAGATGTGATATAATGTCTCAAGTTAAGGAGTTTTGTGAACAATGGAGAGGGTTTCGTGGCGGAAGATATTACTATGTCTTAGACAATGGCTATTGTATTTCCATAGCTAAGTATGCTACAAAATCTGTGAGAAAATATGAGGATGAAGTCTGCTATTATGTCGATGAATCTAAAATTGCGAACAAAGCTGTACTTGAAGTGTTTGCGGCTGGTAGTGGAAATATTTATGTTAAGCCCGATGTGGAATTCATCAATATGTGTGTAGATCTTTCGCACTTAACACAGCTTGAGAGAAGTTTTCTGAAGGAGTGGCATGAGTATTATATTCCAATGCTTAAGTTCATTAAGGATGTAGTTGCTAAGGGTATTGGAGTTAGTGATATGCTACAATTTCACTTACATTTACTTAAGTATCCACTTCCATTCTTCATATCTTATAGCAGTAATGCAAGGTTAAAGTCTTTTGAGGTTCTTGCAAGAGAGATTCACGAGATTTGGATTGCTTTAAAAATTCTCAAGGAGTTTGTTAGGGAGATAGATTTTATATGGTTCCAACAAAGTAGTGCTAAACCAGTAGCTAATATAGGCAATTACTCTTTATGGTACGAATTCGACTTCACGCCACACACAATGTGTGGAGGCATTTTACGCGATTACTGCGGAAGTTTTAATGTGGAGAAGTGTAGAGAGCCTCTGCCACAGTGGTTATCACAAATTTATTCAAGAATAGACATGTTAGAGAGACCCTATTCAAGAGCACAAGAGCTCTTGGGGGTAAAGCTTAAAGGCCTTAGACCAGACATAATGTTTACGCAGGCGGTTAGCTCCTGTGATGATCTCTTTAAGAGCTCTTCCATAACAATTAAGTTGATTATTGAGTGTAAGAATTTTGACTATAAGTATTGGGCTGAAGATGTTGAGAGGCAGATAATACCATATAAAAAGATCTTTCAACCAGAACATATAATTATAGCATCACTAAAACCAGTATCTCAAGACGTTAAGAAGAAGCTTAAGTCCTTAGGGATAGAGGTTATAGATCATGTCTATCCCGGAGGAGCTAACGAAAATCAGCTCGTAGAGTACGTTAAACAAGTTTTATTCTCATAGCTCCTTACTAAACTTAGCACATCTTTTGTGTTTATATTATATGTTCTCTAAAACTTAGAGTTCATAGATGTTATGGTTAAAAGAGATGGATGACATAGGATTTGCCACCTGTAATATACTTGTACAATATGACGAGTTTAAAGAAATTGAGGTTATTCAGATGTTAAAGAGGTTTCTAGGTAATATAGGGATATATGGTTATCTACGAGTATTAACAATGAGACCTTGACATAGTTATATGTCGCAAGGACTCTCTCATAGTTATTGAAGCGAGAAAAACTTTGTTAATGTTTAAGGTTAAAGACGGGGATGAAGGAGAGTCAAAGAGCATAAGCACTGTTAGAGGGCGGTTCTAGAGTTGGCCAACAGGGGTGATAACAGGGCTTATGGAGTGTGAATGTAAGTGATACACGGAATCAGCTGATTGAATAAAGAAAGTTCTCAAAGAAATTAGTCAAAAGGTTAGCACCAAATACATAGCTGTTTTTGGTTATCATAAAGAATATGTCGATGTATCTGAAGAAAAGAAAAAAGACGTTAAGAAGGTTTAGCTATGAGAAGAGTAGAGGATGAGGTATACAAATATCTTACGGTAGGAAGGATATTATAAAAATAAATAAAATAAATAATATTATTTTATTATGCTAACACTTTATAATTTAAAGGAAAGAGGTCACAGTTGAACTCAGGGCTGAGCTCATGAGTAAAGAGAGATTTTCATGGATAAAGGATTTGATCGATACTAATGCTAAAGCGTTTGGCACTTACGTAACGCTTCTCTGTCTACGATTTAACTGGCACTATCGCGATTTTGAATCGGCTCCTTCTATGGAGTCTTATGATTACTCATCATTTGAATCTCATATGAAGGAGATCCTTAAACTATATCTTATAGGGAGAGACAGGTATGAAGCATTTGAAGCTATTAGAAGCTTCTTCAATAAGATATTTACACAACATGGATCAGAAGCACTAAAAGCAGGTAGTAGAAATAGACTTCTTGAGCAGATAGAAGGCGAATTCTTTGAGACTTTTATAAAGGCTTATAAAAAGTATTTGAAGCTTGATGAAATTCCACGTGAGTTTAAAGGGAGGGTGGCACTTCTCTTACGTAAAGTACGTTCACGAAGGATACCTGTATTTTCAGAAACTATTAGTGGATCAGTTGGGGTTTCCAATTACCATATCAATGAGTTTCTTAAATCCTTAAACCTAAATGAAGAGGAAATGAAAACGTTTTACCAATACTTAGTGAATAGCGGTATCGTTATATACTGTGGCTATGGGAATTACATTATTCCTATCCCATGCTTCTTAGACGACACGCTAAAGGCCCTTGAGGAAGGTATTGAGGGGGTTAGAGTTGCTGAGGTTAGGACTAGAGAGGCTGAAGCTGTTTCAGGTAGGTTTATTGGTGTTAAGCCCTCTAGAGAGGTTCTCGAGATTGTTGTTGCTGAAGCTTTGAGAAGTCTAGGGTTTAGTGTTCAGACTGATGTTAGGTTGCCTGCGAAGGGTGGTGATATTGAGGTTGATGTCTGGGGTGTTAAAAGTGTTGGTAATGCACAGTTCAGGGTGTATGTGTCTTGCAAGAACTGGGATAAAGATGTTGATAGAACTGTTGTTGATCAAGAGTTTGGTAGAGTGCTACAGCTAAATCAGCTACCTCATCTAAGAATTTTCGTTGTAAGGAGCTTAACAGAACCAGCTAGGAAAGCAGCTTTCGACGATGGCTTCTTCGTCATCGAGTTAGGGGAGAAGGCAACGACAGATAATGCGCAGGAAATATATAGCATTGTTTATAATAAGCTTAAAGATATATTCATAGGCATAACACCAGAGAAGATAATGAGAGCTATCGAGAGGCTTAGAGAAGCTATGAAGTTGCTGGAAGAGGTTATGTAGATGCCTGAATGGGTTGTACACAACTATACCGCCAAGAATTTTTGTAATCTTCCTGAAGATATTTGCGTTGAGATCAATAGATTCATAGACTTTAATCCTCTTGAACATGATGTTAACAGAATTATTATAAATGGTCACTGGGATCCAGAGGCGTTATTATATCTAGCAGTAGTTATTTACGAGAAGTGGGGCTATAATGGTCTTAAGTGTATGCTTCATCATAATCTCTTAGATTACGCTCATAAACTTGCGACAGCAGGTAAATATGGATGGCTTATAAGAAATTATGGCGTAGCTTATGCGATCAACGACATTAAATCGTTTGTATATAAAGTTTTGGATGGTATAACCAATGACTTCTCTCCTATTTTAAAAATATTTGAGAATGGTGGAGGTATATATGAAGTTGTTCAGAAGATTGAGAGTGATGAGCTATGGAGTGTGAAGGATTTAAAGAGTTTTGTAGACATATTAAGAGAGCCTTATATCATTAACTTCCTCAAAGATTTAATTAAAGCTGTCAATGAATTAAAGGAGTGCATGGATTTATGTGTTCTTGAGGTGTTAGAGGTAGAGTTCTATACACAGGACAGATTTAGAGATCTATGCCCTATATGCTTTAGCTCAACATATGGAGAAGACTTTATCTTAGTACCTGAGGAGTATCGCCCTAAGAACTTAGCATTTAGAGTTCATAAGAAGTGCTTTGAGGAGCTGACAAAAAAAGCTAGAGAGCTCTTAGATAAAGGTCTTAACGAGAAGGAGACATTGCGTAAGGTCATGATTAAGTTTATGCCTCCTAGCATAGTATGGGAGGCAGTGAGGAGAGCTAAGAAAGTATGAGCGACAAGGTAGCTCTAAGATTAAAAATATTGACAAGAGCTTAAAACATCTTTAGCATTTGCAGTCGTAACATAATTATGGTGCAGATATCCTGATAATGCCGTTAAAACATCTATTATTGTATTGAATCTCACAAGAATTTTTTATCAACATTTTTACTCTCGGCATCCATATAAATATCATAAAATTTTCGCGACAAAAACATATGTCACATTTTTAACACTAGTTCAAGAGATCAAGATAGTATCGAAACATGGTTAAATTGATCACTACTTAATTCTTTAAATGATCTCATTAATCTGCACAATTAATTGTCGTGTTAGTTAGATAATATTGGAGTTATATATTAGCGATCGAAGATATTTGATATTTGTATCCTTACACATATATAAAAGTTAAGAAATCTTTTCATCTTGTACTCTCCTAGTATAAATATTCGAATACAGTTTAATCAAATTTAAGGTCAGCCTAAGCC
This sequence comes from Desulfurococcales archaeon, assembly GCA_009903825.1. Taxonomy (GTDB): domain Archaea; phylum Thermoproteota; class Thermoprotei_A; order Sulfolobales; family AG1; genus WYEN01. The sequence goes on along the minus strand of WYEN01000034.1, from coordinate 29 downwards.
TATCAAAGAATTAAGCCGAAAAGATATTT
>WYEN01000025.1 GCA_009903825.1 Desulfurococcales archaeon | reverse complement strand
TTATGATGTTGTCCAGTTCTATACTCTATAAACTCTATATCTTTAAATCCATGACTGATAAAAAGCTCTCTGAATAATGATAAGGCTTTTCTACTCCATCCATAAGATATTATCAATAATATCTTCTTGTCTCTAGGCGTCTTCTGAATAATCATTTCAACAACATGTCTTGTCAACTTTCAATTCTATAATAGATCTTCGGAAGTCACCTACAACTCTTATATACTGGATACAGATCTTTCAATTCTATAATAGATCTTCACACACACTATAGATATTATCCTTTCAATTCTATATGAGATCTTCTCACCTGTATTATTCCTGTGATCGCTGGTATTGTGAAGGCGCTTTCAATTCTATATGAGATCTTCTCAGCAGATACGTCCACAGCTGTGGCATCAGCAAACATTCAGACTTTCAATTCTATATGAGATCTTCTCACAGATCTTGCTGATAGTGAAGTCTGCCGTGCCAGCAAACTTTCAATTCTATATGAGATCTTCAGCTTAAACAACAGGGTATTGACTTAAAGCAAATTTTAAAAGCTTTCAATTCTATATGAGATCTTCTTATCAGGATCTTTTCATGGATCCTGCGGAGAGAAAGCCCCTTTCAATTCTATATGAGATCTTCAAGGTAAAATAGTAAAAGCAAAATTAAACGAAGATCCTAAGAGCTTTCAATTCTATATGAGATCTTCATGATAAAGGTGATGAAAAATCTTGTGGAGAGGATTAAGATATATCTTTCAATTCTATATGAGATCTTCATAAAAAAGAGAGAAGAAAGCCCAGCATCGTAGAAGTGATTAACAACTTTCAATTCTATATGAGATCTTCATGTTTACAAAAATGAGGATGAAATTGTAAAGTCTATTGTTAGCTTTCAATTCTATATGAGATCTTCATCCTAATCCTGAGCTTAGAGAGAGATGGCTCAGACAGTAGCTTTCAATTCTATATGAGATCTTCTATTTTTTCAAAGAGACCACAGCTGTAACCTCAACCTACTTTCAATTCTATATGAGATCTTCAAGTCAAAGTTGTTGCTGACGAAGCTATCTCAGAAGACTATCTTTCAATTCTATATGAGATCTTCTTAATGCCTTCACAATATTTGGATAGGCAAGGACGAAGTGACTTTCAATTCTATATGAGATCTTCGTACCCTCACTAGGAGAAGGAGCTCCTGGCACAGGCACATCACTTTCAATTCTATATGAGATCTTCCTCAAGCTCTTTCTCAGGCTTCGTCTCAGCAACAGGCTTAGGAGCTTTCAATTCTATATGAGATCTTCATACGTCCTATCTCTATACCAGAATGCTAATAGATACTTATCATACTTTCAATTCTATATGAGATCTTCGCAAGATTTAGACATGAACATAGGATTCACGATATACTAGAGCTTTCAATTCTATATGAGATCTTCTTGAATCTTTTTTCATATTTTTATATGAATTTACACACATATACTTTCAATTCTATATGAGATCTTCTTGCACCGCCTTCTCCACCACCTTCTCCACCGCCTCAAGTTTTACTTTCAATTCTATATGAGATCTTCGAGATCTATAGTGGATGTGCTGCTTGTCTGACCTAGCAATAATGCTACCTTTCAATTCTATATGAGATCTTCCGATCCGTCATGTAGAATCTATCCTTATACTTTTTCTTTTTTGGATCCTTTTTCACCATATTGGTTCTCTAGTCATCGCCGAGAGTCATCTATAACAGATCAGCGGCTCAATAAATAATTGTCTTAGAAATCTTATAAATATTATTGATCATGATCGCTGAAAATTTATATCCGTAAAGTTTATTAGTTTCAAAAATTTTTGATCTAGATCAACCATAGATCATTCGGGAGGATCCGATGAAAACATGAATCAGAATCTTTCTCATCTAGAGAGAACGATCTTTTGATCTAGAATCTTTAAGATCTTTGTTACAGCGATCTCCCGAGATCATCCGAGAAGATCCATAGATCATAAAGATCATAAAGATCATAATGATCATTTGATCCTCTGATGATCTTATTTGAATCATTCTATTGATCATATGATCATTATAAATATTTTTCATTTTAATATTTAATGATCTTTGTGATAGATGATTCTCTGATGAATTTTTTCTCGGTAAAAAATTTTTATTGTTCTATATTCTCTGATATCTCTGTTGGTGTTATTGTTTTTCTATGTTTCTCTATTTTGTTTTTTATTTCTCCTAGTTTTGTTATATATAAGTTTTGTGTTCTTCCTTTTGATGTTACTAGTCTGTCTTTCTTAAGATCGTTTATATGTGTTGTGACTGTCTTCTCGGATCTTTTTATTTTTTCTGCTATCTCTCTTATTGTTGTTCCTGGGTTTTCTGCTATCTCTTTTAATATTCTCATTTTTTCTTCGCTATATTCTTTTGATAATATTCTTATCTCTTCTATATCTATCTTATATTCTTCTCCTTGTCCGCTCTCTTGTGCAACATATACTATAGATCTTTTTCTTGACATTTCTACTTTTTGAAAGCTGTGATTTTGAGGATCGTGATTAACAAGAAAAATTTATAAATAATTTAAGATAATATTATTTGAGCCGTAGATCTGTTATAGATGATTCTCGGCGATGACAAGAGAACCAATATGGTTAAAAAGGATCTAAAAAAGAAAAAGTAGCAGGATAGATTCCACATGATAGATCGGAAGATCTCTTATAGAATTGAAAGCTTTCTTAAGAAGAGTCTCATAATCAAGTTCTCTAGCTATATAGAAGATCTCTTATAGAATTGAAAGTCTTGGGTAAAACGATCTTGGATTCTTTCATAACCGATCCCGAAGATCTCTTATAGAATTGAAAGTCATTGTTTATACCAAATTTTCTCTTCAACAATGGACGTATCAGAAGATCTATTATAGAATTGAAAGAAGTAATATCGTGGTGAAAGCTTTTGAATACAATAAACTCATGAAGATCTCTTATAGAATTGAAAGTAGAAGAAAGAGGAGGAGAAACAAAAGATCTTTCAACAAAGAAGATCTATTATAGAATTGAAATAAATTATTGGATTATCTGGTTCAGCATGAATGATCTTTTGTAGTATCGGGTGACTTGGGGATAGAGTATAAATTTAGATATCTATAAGGGAAAAGTCCTTGTGAAATATAAAACAGAGGATCTCTTAATAGTTAACGTTGTCGTCTTTATACATAGTGTTAAGAAACAGACTCATATATAAAAAGATCCTTTTCTGCTTGTTTTTAATTTCATGGTTCTTCCCTCTCTATATATTTCAATGAGACCTTTTTTACTGAGAGAGACGACTCTTCTCCACACAGTTGATTTGGGCATGTTCATCTGTTTGCTCAGCTCTGGTAGAGAGATTGCTTCCAAAGATCTTTTTAAAATCTCAAGGTCTATATTATCTAATCTCTCTGGCAGTATCTCCCACGTTCTGAAGCTGACAATCGAGGATCCGTCCTCAGCCTCTACTTCAATTTCGGCATCCAAACCTGTTGAAATAATTGCGATTAAGGTTTCAATAACTAGTACTCTCATAGAGCCGCTTAAATTGGCATATATAGGTCTCTCCGGCCTAGAGATTATATAAGATCTTATCTTAGAGATAGCTGACGAAAAATCTTCAATAGGGATCTCAAGGATATGCATGTTAGCCTCTCCTAAAGCAGTTTTGAGAAACATGTCCAAAAGACTTATGGCCTTATCTGTTCTTGGATCTCTTCTTTTCTCAGGTATAAGAACTGTCACAAGATCCTCAGACCTTAGACCTCTTCTTAATAAAGCTCTTATAGCAAACTTCTCATCAAATCCCAAAGTAAATAATGCCAACATTTTCCTCATATAATAAATATGAAATAGAAGCTTATATGTTTTACTATAATGAAACAATACATATATTAAGACACATGTGATAATCCAGAAAAACATATTTAAATACCCTGTATATAAAAAGTGACATGGTGAATAATTTGACAGATACAGAGGATCTTACTAGAAGGTTCAGATCAGTAGCTGCCTTAATAGCATCAGCGTCAATAATATCCGGGTCTCCCACACTAGTGGATAGAGTTGTTAACGCATTAAGCCCAGAGGCTGTAATAAGATCATTAGGAGATTCTCTGAGAATAGTTGAAAACGCCTTAAAAAGTGATAGAGAACCTTCGATAAGAGAGGAGAAGGTTAGAGAAAAAGAAAATGATGAAGAAAAAACTGTCCCAACTATAATTATAAAAGTTAAAGAAGATGATAAAACAGAGACATACAAGATCAGATATGCCTCACTTCCATCTTCTGAGATAGTGAGAGATTTTATGGAAAAAACCTATAATAATGTTCTGATAGCAAGAAAAATAGGTATACTGGCTCAATCAATGATCCTTGAAGCCGAAAGAGAGATATGAGGTGTTGAAGATGTTCCTGAGTATGAGTATTAGATTATTAATAAATGTTGAAAGCCTAAATGGCGTAGAGACTGTAGGCAACCTGTCTAGACATAGAACAGTCCCCATAATAATACCAACAGACACAGGATATGTTCTGAGATATGTTCCAGCTATATCAGGAGAGTCTTTAGGTCACGCATATCAACAAGCTTTAGTCGAAGTATCAAAGAAGCTCGGCCTTCCTGTGGGTGTCTATTCAGAGAGAGGAGAATTCATTAAATTTAGCGAAGATGATTACTTGAAAGATGAAGGAATAACTCCACCTAAAGATGTGAATGATATAAGACGTTTTGAGGTGGATGTTATACTAAAAGATGTGGTAGCAGATGTCGGAGGATTTTTATATACAGGTAGACCGCCGGCAAAAAGAACATCAAGATTCCAGGTTGGATACATGATCCCTGCCTTAGAAACAGCTATGGAGGCTGCAGCTCTTGAAGCTCAATTTCATGTAAGATTCCTTCAGTCAAAACCTCCGAGAGTCCAGGCAGGAGAGGAGAGAAGATTAGGCCAGATCCCTTATAACGTCGAGGTAGGCTCAGCATTGTATACATTCACATTTACATTAGATATAGAAGGCATAGCAGAGCCTTCGACAACATTTGGTGTTGAAAGTCCTAAAGAAAAAGATCTGAAGGCTCAAGCTAACAAGAGAAGACAGGCATCCTTAATGGCGCTGGCATTAATGACCAGCTCTTGGCTTTTTGGAGCAAAAAGATCTAGGTTCTTGCCTAATGCAGAGCTAAGATCAGCTGTGATCACGCTCAGCACAATACCTTTTATAGCTTCTCCAGGCAATTCGAGAAACTATGTGAAAGAGACAGTTGTCAGAGCTTCGTCGCTATTAGATACATATAAAAGATTTGGTAGAAACGAGGAGATACATATCCTGGCGATCGATAGAGAAGGTCTAGAAATACCAGAGAAAGTCGAGAAAGTATACACAATGGAAGAGGCAATCAACAGAGTAATAGATATATTGAATAAATACAAGATTTTATAAAATTAATTATAAAGCCGGCTAGGAGGGATGCTCATCATAGCTGCAAGCTACAGCTCAAAAGAGAAGAGAAGCTATCTATTGATCCAGGCAAGGCTAGCCTGGGGTTTCAGTATAAAAAGACCTTTTGTTTCAAAAGGACAGCCCTCATATACAACATTTCCACCAACGACTCTCATAGGAGCTATATCATATCCATTAGCAAAGATCAAAGGATCAGGCGAATTGATAATCAAAAGAGGAAAAATCTATAGCGTGGCGGAAGAGTTTAAAGACATCTTTAAAGCAGCATCTGCAATTATAACTCAAGAGAAAAGAGATGTCCCATCTGGAGTATATTGGGAAGATATAAATAGATATCAGATTCTACAGTTTCAGAAAGACGTCAGAAGAAGAGACCCCATGTTTAGATTCGGCACCGTGCCCTCAGGCAAAGTTATGGGACCAGGATCTATGGTGAGAATTATTTATCTTGTTGATGAAGAAAAGGCAAGAAACGTCTTAGGCTCTTCATGGGATCAAATATTGATAGAGGCGGGCTATTCAATCACTCGAATAGGCAGCAAAGAGAGCATAGTATCTGTAGAAAAAGTAGATCTTGGGGAACCCGTGATGATGGTTAATGAACTATGTACTAGATATCCACATCCAAAGGATATTATACAGACAGGTTTTACGCCAAAAGAATGTCCAGACAAGGAGTATAACGGATGGTATGAAGAGACTTTTTGGGACAACACATATGAGTGGAGAGATATATTAACATATAGAACTTTTATAGTTCCAGGAACGAGAAATCCTGTTTTCAATGGATGGATCAGAATTAGACTAAAAGATGGTGTAAAAGGATATTTAATTGAGGAAGATGGTATAGCAGAGTTTTTATAGGGAGGTGTAAACATAGCTATAACAGAAGACTCGCCAAAAAAATATAATACAGAGGTTCTCCAGAAACATCAAAGGAATCATGCAAAAGAGACTCTCAGTCTTGATGAGATTTATAAAAAAATATGTAGTATATTAGGATGGAAGCCTCGCCAATTAATTATTGAAGGACTAAGAAGATTCGAAGAAATCATAAGAAGAAGAGGAGCTTTGATAATTAAGGCTCCCACTGGATATGGAAAAACTTTGATCTCTCTGACTTTATACACGGCAATCATGCTTGGCAGGAAAGATCTTGGGTTTAGAGTGATTCATGTTCTTCCTCTGAGAGCTATAGGAGACAAATTTTATAGAGATCTTACTAGAGAACCCTCCGAAGATAGTAAAAAACCTGGGCTTCTGTGGATTTTAAAGAATAATGGTCTTCAGGTGGATCCAAGGGATGTCGGCCTTCAGCACATGAGTAGTCGTGGCTCACCGTTTCTTGCAAAAAGATATGTTATTACAACAATAGATACATTTATAACATCTCTTTTTAAACTTCCAGTATCAGAGATCGCTAAGGCTGTTAGAAGAGGGACAGCGCATTATGAGATCTCTAGAGGATTCATATATTCATCAACTGTTGTCTTAGATGAGTTTCATCTATATGTTCTACAAGGATCTCTCAAAGGAGAGAGAACTCTGACATCTGTTATTTCAGCATTGAAAGGTTTGATCGATGCTGAGACTCCTATGATCATTGCTACTGCTACGCTACCTAAAAAAATACAAAAGATCATTGAGAAAGAGATCAAATTAGAGGCTGATGACGCGATTATTGAGGAGATCGCGGGACCTGCTGAAGATATGCCGAAAAGAAATCTTAAAATTGATCTGATTGATTATCATAATGCTGATAGGAGTGTGCTCTTAGACCAGATCTCTGATGAGTCATGCAAAAGATCATTGAAAGGATCAGTTCTAGTGATCTCTAATACAGTGGGAGACGCCATTGATATATATTCAAGAATCAGAGATAGAGTTAAAAATATAGGAGAGTGTGGATCAGATGTTAGATTGCTTCATTCACGAATGGCAAAATTCCATAGATCAGAAGTTTTGAAATGGTTGGAGTCTAGCGAGGATGAAGAAGGAAAAATTAAAAAAGGATCAATACTAGTAGCTACGCAAGTCGTTGAAGCAGGCGTTGATGTAAGCTTTGATCATTTAATTACAGAAGCTAGTCCTCCAGATAATTTAATACAGAGAATAGGCAGAATAGCTAGAAGAGGAGGAGAGGGGTATATCATAATTTATCCGTTTCAAGATAAGAGCAAGCATGTGTATATAGAGGATATAGTTGAGGAAATTATTAAAAGAATTAGAGAAAAGAAAGAGCAGTCTACATTAGAATTAGCCCTCGAAATTTATGATGAGTATATTAATAATCCACAAGATCTTTTGAAAATTGATCTGTTAAGAATTCTCTACGAGTTGGATAGAAATCTCTCATTGAATCACAGAATACTGATAAAGCTTCTCAACGAATTCTGTACTCTTACGAGAGATAGTGAGATCCTTCCAGTCATCACAGAGGATCTTTATAATCTTTATATAAAGAGAAAAGATTCAGGAGATAGAGTTAAAATAGACGATTACATAGTTCCTCTGGATTCAGAGACGATCATTAGAAATAGTGAAAGAATAAAAGGTTTTCTGATAGATGAAGAAATAGTGAAATTAGATGATAATATCCCAAAAGATCTGCAGAATCTAGTCATGAAATTTAATCGTATGATCAAAAGTCGGAATGCTGACATCTGTCTATCTATCGAGATGATGAAATATTCTATAGATGCTCTTTTAATAGAGGCTAATTATGATCTTGAGAGAGGCCTTATCTTAAGAGGCGATACATTTTGAGCTCAGACCCATTATGTGCTTTTATCGGCCATAAACTCACGGATCATATGAAAGGAACAGTTGATCTTGTTATGAGAAAATTTGTTAAAGAAGATTATCACAAGACTGTGGCAAACAGATTATGTTTAGAGCCTGAAGAGGTGAAGGAGATCCTTGTAGTTGCTGCAGCATTACATGATATAGGCAAGGCTGCGAGAATATATCAATGTAGATTTTCTCATGACTGTGAAGAAATTGCTTCCACTATTAGAAGTAAAAATAGATGTATGAAATCTTTTTACATGCATGAGATCTTATCTTCCGGATCTGCATGGGCCTATGCAATGAAGAGAGGCTGGATTAAAAATAATGTTTTATCAGGGAGATGGAAGACATTTCTTTTGATCTTCTCAATACTGAATCATATGCATTCAATGAGAGATTATGGAGATCTTCTAGATATATGTAGCTCTGCATACGGCGGGAAAGGATGCGGCGATAAAATCTATAGAGAAATTCTTAAAGAGCTACATATTGATAAAAATGAGAAAATGCTTCAGCCTGCTGGTGTAGAACTCTTATCTCAAGAGCTTGTAAAGTATATAGGTGAATGGGGTTTTAATATAGAATCATCGAGAGAAATAATTTTGGCATCTGCAGATAGAGATATGATCTCGAAAGCGATTGATTTCGTCAACAATTTCTTGTCAGGAGAGAGTATAAGCATTCACTCGAGAACTTTAGAGATCAATTGTGGCGAGCGAAGAACAAGAAGATCTTTATGGAAGCTCTATACGCTGATCCAAGCTCCTTTGGTTGTGGCAGACATATGCGATAGTTTTGAAAAAAGATCCAAAGATCGAGAGAACAAACATAGAAGAGCTTTTATCAATGAACTATGTTATTCATGGTGAAACTATGAGATATATACATATGCACAGTGATTTATACATATGCATTGCGACAAAAATTTATAAACTTGCTAGTGGTAACAATATATTTGGGGAGGATTACAATGAGAAAATTATTAATTAAAACACCGCCTACAATAGCTCGAGATTACATTGTAGGGTTCACACATTATATTCCTGGCGGTGAGGGAATTGATATTATATATTATGAGCAAGAAGGAATTTATCTAGAGGGCCCAGAACCAGAACATGCGATAAAGCTGGCTGTCAAAAACATAGCGGAGCAGATAGAAAAATACAAGATCTCTCGGATCCCGGCCTCAGGTAATGATAAAAGATACAAACTTATAGATAGGATCTTTCAATGCCTTCAGGTTTCTCCAGAGCTTCCAATTCATAATATCTTCTATAAAGTGGCTGATAATTTATACTCGATCAATATAGCTAAAGGTTGTGAAAGATTTACCTTGCCATCTCTATTGAAGCCTGATATTTATGAGTTCAACAGAACCCCTGGCTATGTCGGATCAAGAAAATTCGATGAGGAGTATCCCTTGGAATCTGTGTTATTTTCAATAGCCGGATATTTAGGAACTAGAATAGGATATACCAGGTTTTCCAGAGATGCTGTGTTGCTTATTCCAGAGGTGATTTGGAGGCATGAGCCTTCTTTAGAATTGAAGTTTGCTGTAGAAACTTTCTATGAAAAGATCAGAGAAGGCGTTCTAGACATTTCTCCAGAGCCTGCATTTATACTCTGGCTCTCTTTGATCTTAAGAAGTTATAGAAGACTTAGTAAATTAAGAATTTATGTTATCTCAGAGCCTGCGGGAGCGAATCCTGCGACGATTAAAAATCATCTGAGAATCGATCTAGAGATGTTTCATGAGAGTCCTCTATGGAGAGAGTTAGTAAAAAGTATAGATAGAAGAGAGGCTATTAAAGAGAGATATACTCACGAGCTCATAGATCTTTTAGAAATGGCTCTTTCACAACGATCTGATTTGGCAATCAAGATCTCAATATATTTATACGAGACTATTGTTGGTGCGAAAAGTGTAGAGGAAACATATTATATTGCTTCAAGAGACTTTCTTTCACTGAAAATGAGAAAGGGAGAGATTCCTAAAGATGTATCTCTGGCATATAAAGTTGCAGAAGAGCTCAGGAGAGCTCAGAAGAGGCTGGGAGGCTGATCTGATAAAATGCAAGTATTTACCGCCTCAATCGAATCAGTTATTCTGTCTCTTTCAAAGCTTAGAACAAAAGTAGATTATTTAGGCCCTAGAGACTCAGGGATCTTTAGGGATTCGGAAGGTGATCTCTCTATAGTAGACGACCTTGATATAGGCTACGTCACTGACCTCGTAAGAACTCAAGAAGGTTTCATAGAAGGTTTTCTAGATAGCTCCTCAAGATCGATTGATTTATTAGGACCGAGACTTTTTATGGCCTCTGGCTTTGCTTGGGATCTTGGGAAAGGCCTCTCGATCCCCGGTATTCCTAATGAAAGATTTCTTGCTTTAAAGCTCGGTCATCAGGCTTATAACGAATTATTATCTAAAGGTGATTATAACACGATCAAAGATATTGTATATCTAGAGAATCCGGTCGGGACGGCTTATGTCGATGATTATAAAGATGATAATATATCTGATGAGCTAAGGTTAAGAGTAGAAAATGCTTTGATCTCTAGAATGAGGTCTTCTATAATACTCTTAGACGGACCTATATATCCTCCTTTAGTTTTTGCACAGATTGGAAAGAATTATAAAGATGCCTATAAAAAACTTTATTTAGAAAGATCTGTACACGTAAATAGGCTTATTGGTTTGGTAAAGAGACTTGAAAACACTTGGAAACTTATTAAAATAAAAGAGTTGTGGAAGAGCATTAAACCGCCAAGAGCTCCCGATCCTATAGCTATTGAGAAGCTAGCCGATGGCAAGGAATTATATGTGACTCCTGTCATACAGGAGAGAATCGAAAGTCCCGAGGAGAAATATGAGAGATATCTAATATATGTGTTTAAAAAGTCGCCCATAGGATCATCCGTGTATAGACTTGAGTCTATAGATAAAGAGAAGCTCTTAAACGTATTAGGAGAATGTATAAGAAAAACAAATATTCGAGGACTGCCAGAGTATATAGAGATAGCTGACAGGTTATCTAAAAGGATCTCATCTCTTCTATATATAACAGCCTTCACTATAGGATCGACAATACTTGGTGTAGCATATGATGAAAAGGTGAGACTTGAACAGGCGGTAAAAGAGGTTGAGGCAGAATGAGTATTGAAAAAGACGTAGATATTACTAAGCTGGACGAAATATTAGGAGAGGCGGAGAAAGTTGCAATAGAAAACGGAAGACTTATTGGAAGAGTATCAAGAGTGTCAAAAGTCTCTATAGGAGAAGAAGAGGGACTGAGAATTGATGTACCATTCATAAATTACATACAAAATCCGCCGAGGAAAGGATCTTTTGTATGTATCGCAGCACCGGCAACAAGATCTATAATTTTTTCTAGAGTGATAGATGTCGAGAGAATAGATCTTCTTGGAATAGCAGGGATCCCTAGTATATCTATAGAAAGAGACCCTAGATCTTTAACCACACCTGCGTCATTGATCGTAGAGCCTTTATCTGAAAGATCTTTTGATGGCGGAGAGATTCTTCCGCATACCTCTCCTATAGATCCTCAGTCTCCTGTATTCATACCTAAAGACGAAATAATAATTGAGATGCTCGGCCTTAAAAGAAGTGGAATCAAAATAGGATATCTTTTTGAGGCAGGCAAACCCAGAGAAAGCGTACCTATAAGATTAGATGAAGAGATATTAAGACATCACGTTCTTGTTATAGGTACTACCGGAAGCGGAAAAACAACTCTCTTATCAAAAATATTTCTCGAAAGTTCTAGAGCTATAGCCTTTGACATTCAGGGAGACTATTTAAGGGTAGCATTAAAACATAAGGCTAAAGACACGATCCTAATAATGCCTTTAACAAGAGGCATTATAGAAGAACTATGCCCCTCTTCATTATGGTGTCAAAACTATGATAAATTTTACACTGAAAAGATTCCGCAAATATTAGCCGTGAGAAGAAATCTTAAAGATCTTCACGTGATAGGATTAGATAAGAACCTTGGAGGCATTAAGATGGAGATAATGGGATCAGAGCTTACGCTAATACCTATGGCATTAGAATTTAGTAGAATCTATGGAGAGATTCCCAAGATAATACCATTATTATCAATACAAGCATCGTTATTCTTTCCAAGAATCATCAGCGAATGCTTATCAAGTGAAATAAAAAGTTTCAGTGAAGATTTTCAGAAACTATTAAAATGTGCACAAGATAAAAGCAACAACATGAGATTACATAAAGGCACAGTAGATAATATTATGAGAGTATTAAGAATTCTTTATGATACAGGACTTTTAGATGTGAAAAAACCCTTCTTAAATAATCCTATACCGGAGCCTGATTATGAAACAATTTTTTCTAATACATCAAAGATCATTATAGACTTAGGTATTGTACAAGATTATTCATCAAGACTAGGACCTGCGATAATTACATACAGGATCCTTTCAAAAATATTTGAATATTCAGATAAACTTTATAAAAGAGGAGATCATTCATTACAAAATAATCCTATTATCCTGATTCTCGATGAGGCTCACGAATTCTTTCCCAGAGGCAGCAGAGAAGATTTTGAGAAGGAGATAATCGAAGAAATGATCAATAGGATCATGAGATTAGGCAGAGTCAGAGGCTTGTCTTGTGTAATGGCCACTCATAGACCTCAGGATCTAAATGATCTTGTGATCGAGCTGGCAAATACTAAAATAGCTTTTAGAAGCGATAGAGAGACGTTGAAGAGAATAGATATGGAGGAATATTCAGAGATGTTAGAAAGTGCTCCGCCAGGTCTTGGAGTAATTAAAACATTTGCTTACAAAGTCTTAGACTTGGAATTTAGAACAGAGCCTGTATAAAAGACATTATAGAAGACCGATTAGGTTTTATATATGTTTAGTTTTATAATAAAAATCTTTAGAGGATGATATAAATCAGCTCATTAATTAATATAAATTTAGAGATCGAAACCTCAAGATCTATAGTATCTCCTCCTCTTTCTTCTAAGATTATAAAGTTTTTTGTTGATCGTGGGGTTTTTGGTGATGTTGTTAAGAGGCTTTCTTCTTCTCGTGATAAGTATAAGCCTTTTTTTATTTCTAATCTTA
>WYEN01000032.1 GCA_009903825.1 Desulfurococcales archaeon | reverse complement strand
TTTATAATGTATCTTTTAATGTTTTTACTTTTTTATGTTAATAGTATCTGGTGTATTGTTTTATGAGCATAGATCTTGTTGAGATAATAGCTGAAGTAAAGACTGTTCTTAATCTGAGCGGCTCTGAGAAGAGAGATCTTCTAGCTTTTAATTGGAATAGAGATGGGAAGTGGGATGTGTTTCTTTATTATCTTGATGAAAAGAAGATTCAGAAGCTTACAGATGGAAAAGACTCTTATTTATTCCCAGATCTTTCTAATAAGGGCGATCTAATTGTCTATGGGAAGGATAGAGATGGTGATGAGAATTATCAGATCATTCTCAGAGATCTTTACAATAATAAAGAGATCATGCTGACAAATGATCCTTCTCATTATCATCTCAGCCCGCGTTTCAGTCCTGATGATAGCATGATAGTCTTCTCATCTAATAGAGATGGAAGACCTTCACAGTTATATGTATGGAGAGATGGAGAGATCGAGGAGCTGACTAGATGGGAGGATCCTATATTTTCATTCGAATGGGTGAGTAATAAAGAGATCGTGTATATAAAAGGTATCTATGAGACTGAGATGAGAATGATAAACATATCATCAGGAGAAGATAGACTGCTACTGAAGTTTGACAATGCTGAGATAGAGCTTGGAGATGTTGACAGAGACAATAAAAAGATCCTTTTCTCATCAAATAAAGATGAGTGGTATGACATTGGTGAATACGATCTTTCAACTATGAGCTGGAGATGGGTCTACAGAAATGATAAAGAGAAATACGACCCAGGCTATTATAACAACTCGATATTATTTATAGAATATGAGCGTGGCAGATATGCTCTGAAAAAGATGAGTAGAGACAAGATCGAGACGATAGATTATGGGGTTGTTGAATATGAGATTTTTGGTAGAAATATTGCATATGTAAAAAGTCTCTCTGATACGCCCAATAATCTGATTGTTAATAACGAGATTATTATCGACAACACGCCAGAACCTCTCAAAGGAAGACTTGTCAGAGCTGAGACAGTTTATTACAAGACTTTTGATGGTAGAACTATAGAGGCCATAGCATATTTCCCGAGAGATTGGAATAGAAAGACAGTCATAAATATACATGGAGGGCCTGATGCAAACGCCGCCGATATCTGGAGCCCACTTTCACAACTGTTAGCTTTACACGGCTATGCAGTTATAATGCCTAATTATAGAGGAAGCACTGGATATGGAAGAACATTTCAACATTTAAATGATAAAGATCTTGGCGGAGGAGATCTTCTTGATGTGGTTTACGCTGGGGAATACGCAAGATCTATAGGGTCAGAGAAGATAATAGTTTTAGGAGCATCATACGGAGGATATTTAACAGGAATGGCTCTGACAAAAGCATCTGACAAATGGGATGCTGGAGTTGCTATAGTAGGCTTTTACAACTGGTACACAGAATATCAGAACGAGGCTGATTATCTGAAGAGATATGACTCTATTAAAATGGATCCGGAGAAATTCTATGATAGATCACCGATCTTTTTTGTTGAAAACATAAGAGCTCCAGTATTATTTATTCACGGTGCTAACGACCCTAGATGTCCAGTTGAAGAAGTATATCAGATGAGTGAGAAACTTAAAGAACTTGGGAGAACATATGATCTTCTTATATTCCCAGATGAGGGTCACTCTATCAGAAAAGATGAGAATAGAAAGAAAATGTATAAAAAAATAATTGAGTTTCTTAATAGATATACATGAGAGAAGGGAAGCATCTTATTATGACAGGAAAAATAGTCTTAGGTGAACATCTGGGATATCCATATATCGAGTGTGATATTGAGAATGGAATAAAAATTATTGAGAGACTCTCTCAGAAGCTAGGCTTTGAATCAGAAGATATGAGAGATGCCATAAGAATATTAAATAACTACAACGAATTTTATAGCTACGCCAAGAGAAAAGGTAAAGAATTTATAGTCCCCTCCAAAAGAGAGAGCGATTTTATAAGAGGAAGAGTAGTTATTGACAAGATAAAACCTCTTGACACAAGAAATATAATGATAATCTTTGAGAGAAGAATAGATAAGAAATTACTAGAAGAGATCATTAAAGAGTTAGAGAAATAATTATAATACCCCCCTTCGGAAACCTCTAGATCTTTTATAAAAATTTTTATATCATTCTCCATAATAAATTTTAATTGCCAGGCGATAACATGAGCGAAGAAGAGATCGAGGAATATGAAGAAGAAGAGAGCATAGGAGAAGTTGAAGAGGTTGAGGAAGAGGAGGCAGGCTTCACAATAGAACAGATAGATATTATGATAAGAGCTACAGAAACGTGGGATCAGCTTATGAAAGGCTTGATCTCTATAGAGGAGGCAAGCAAGATCCTTGGGAGAGAAGCTAGAACAACTAGGGCGCTTAAAAAGAGTGTCTCAGCAGCTGAAGAGAAGATTGAGAAAAAAATTGTTTCTGAGAAGACTAGTAGAAAGAAGAAGAGTAAGAAAAGCTCTAGTTAAATTTTCTCATCATAATATTTTAATAGGCAGTCAGCTCTTAAGATGTCGACAGATTTTGAAAAAAAGATTCTTGAGAGTATAAGAGAGATATTCGGTTATGAAGAGCTTACTCTAGTTCAGAAGAAAGTTCTTGATTATTTCAGAAGAAGATTTTATTCAGAAAATTCTTATAAAAAAGATCTTCTTGTTATTGCTCCGACTGGCAGTGGCAAAACTCTTGCCATATTGATGCCTATATTAATAATGATTTTAAGTAGAAAAGATCTTAATCCAATAAAGATTCTATATATAACGCCTCTAAGAGCATTAAATAGAGATCTTTTTGACAGATTATATAAATTGTTTGAGTCATTTAATCTCTCGATAGCCATATGGCATGGAGACACCTCATATAATGAGAGAAGAAGGATCAGAGAGAATCCTCCTATAATGCTTATAACGACACCTGAGAGTCTTCAGTATATACTGATAAATGAGGACCTAAAATCTTTCCTATATAACATTTCTTATGTGATAATAGATGAGATCCAGGAGCTTATAGATGATGAGAGAGGTTGTGAGGTCTCTGTTGCTTTAGAGAGGCTGAAAGATTTCTCTAAAGATTTTATGAGGATAGGTCTCTCAGGAACTATCGGAGAGCCAGATCTTGTAGGAAGATTCCTGTCAGGAGTTGGAGGAAGATATGATGTCATTGACGTCTCTTCAGAGAAGAATTTTGATATAGACGTGATCTTGCCATCATCGTCTGGCGATAATGATGAGAACATCTACGTGGAGGCTATCGAAGATCTTTTGAAGAAGATTGAGAGGCCTGTGCTTATATTTGTGAACACTAGAGATGAGGCTGAGCATTTAGGATCTTTATTATCTTCTAGAGGTCTCAGAATATATGTTCACCACGGATCTTTGTCTAAAGATAAGAGGCTTGAAGCCGAGAGGAAGCTGAAGGAGGGTTCTATAGATGCTGTGATAGCCACTTCAAGTCTGGAGTTAGGCATAGATGTCGGTCTTCTGAAAAACGTGATACAGGTGAGATCTCCTAGACAAGTGACAAAGATTGTTCAGAGAATAGGTAGAAGTGGTCATCGTGAGAAAGAGATTTCAAAAGGTTTCATAGTTACATCTAGAAACATATTTGATATTGCTGAGAGCATCGTTATTGCTAGAAGAGGTGAGGAGGCTAATAGAAGAAAAGATCTTTTGGAGAAACCTTTGATCAGAAGAAATCCTCTTGATGTTTTGATGCATCAGGTTGTAGGAATACTGCTTCAGTATAAGAAAAGTTCTAAAGAAAAGATCATGAGTATAATAAAAAGATCTTATTGTTTCAAAGATCTTTCAGAAGAGATCTTAGATGAACTTTTAAGATTTATGATGGACATGAGAATGATTAGAAAAGATCAGGATGGTCTTTTAGAAGCTACTGGAAGAGGAAGAATATATTATTATTCGACGACTATGATAGTAGATACAAAAAAATATGATGTTATAAATACTCTTGATAAAAAAGAGATCGGAGCTTTAGACGAGGAGTTTGTCATAAGATCTTTGAATCCAGACGAGATATTTGTTTTAGCAGGAGGTTTGTGGAGAGTTCTTAATATTGAAGAGGACAAGATCTTTGTCGAGCCTGCTAAAAAATTTGAAGGAAAGATCCCTAGATGGATTGGTCAACAGATACCTGTTGAGAGAAATGTTGCTAGAGAGGTATGTTCTCTGCTCAATCTTGTTATAAAAGATCTTAAACCTTCTAAAATGTTTTGGGAAGATAGATATTACGAGTATCTCAGAGAGATCCTTTCTAAAGAGGCAAAGGTCTCAGAAGATTTTGAGCTTGGAGATAAAAAGATTTTTGTCGAGAAATATTCTGATGAAGAGGGCTATCATTATGTATTCATGTATCCATGTCTAGGTACTAGAGGAAATAGAGCATTATCATATTATATTCAGAATATGATACGAAAAATCTACGGCATCAAGACTATATCTGGATCAACCTCATATGCTGTTGTTTTGATATCTGATAAAAATGTTGATCCTACTGTTTTGTCAGATGTCTTGTCTAAAAAGATTTCTAAAGATGATTTAATAAAGATCCTTGAGGAATCTATTGAGTCTTCTGATGACATGAGATGGTATATAGTCTCTGTAGCAAGAAAGATGGGGGCCTTAGAGAAGGAGGTCTCTCTTAAAGAAGCTAAGAAATATGCTGATTTCTATAGAGACACTATAATATGGAGAGAGGCTCTTAACGAGGCGTTGCAAGAGCTTTTTGATGTAGATGTTTTATATGATTTTCTAGAGAAGATCTGGAGTAGAAATGTTCCTGTGATCATAAGAGATAGAAAAGATGATCTTTCGATATTTGCTAGAGCGTCTCTAGAGGTTTTATCAGGATTCAATAGAGTTTTTGAAAAAAGATTTTTGCCAGAGGATCTTTTGATTGAGATTGTTAAAAGAAGATTATATGAAAAAGAGGTTGAGCTTATATGTCTGATGTGTGGCCACGTATTCACGAGAAAAATAAAAGATCTTCAGGATCCTCTCACATGTGAGAGATGCGGATCAGTCTTGTTGGCATATAACAAATATAGAGATGAGAGAAGTCGCATGATCGTTAAGAAGATGATAAGATCTCTTAGCACGGGTAATAGTCTTGTGAAAACATTCT
Source organism: Desulfurococcales archaeon (assembly GCA_009903825.1). Classification (GTDB taxonomy): domain Archaea; phylum Thermoproteota; class Thermoprotei_A; order Sulfolobales; family AG1; genus WYEN01. Next base: position 8,593 of record WYEN01000032.1, on the reverse strand, counting down.
CTTCATTATCTGATGAAGAAAAAGAGATTTTAAAAATGTTGAGAGAGACTGCGTCTTTAATAGCTTCTAACGGCAGAAAAGCATTATATGTCTTGGCTGGCACAGGAATAGGGCCTGAGACTGCTAGAAGAATATTATCTAAACATAACGATGAGAGAGAGTTGCTGAGGCTTATAATTGAGGCTGAGACAAAATTTTATAGAACCAGAGAGTATTGGGAGAAATAAGAAGATTATGCTCTAGGTGCTATCCAGAAGGTTGCTCCAGCTCCTCCTTCTAGAGGCAGATAGATCTTCATAGGCTTTGAAGGACCGAATCCTATTGTTATAACAGTGTTCTTAGGTATTCCTTTGATAACTGTCTTGAGAAGATCTATTGAGTATTTAGATACTACAGCTTCTGATTTGCTTGAGATACTCATGACTCCTCTTCCCTCCTCAAGTGTTGTGTCATATCTCATTAAATCTCCTACAGAACGGATCTTCAGTTTTGATTTTTGAATTGAAAGCTCCATCTCGTCTGAGACTGTCGCCACATCTCGTACTAGACTAATTAATGAGTCGCTTGTCATCTGAATCTCTGTCTCAAGATCTATATCAATCTCTCCAGGAGGCTCCTCCCCCTCTTCTCTTATATGTATCATCTGAATCTTCTCTACACCTGTCTTTGGATTAAAAATTGTCATCTTAAGATCTCTATCACCTTCGTTATACTCTATTCTAACTCTCTCTCTTTTACTGATTTTCTTCACAGCAAGCTTAAGATCTTCCTTCTCTAGAAACAGCTTTGCTTCACTACTAAGATTAAATTCTTCAAAGACTAAACTTGGAACTGATATTTTTATAAGGATCATTTTATCTGGAGAGATCCCTAGAATATTTATTCCATCAGTAGACACGTTTAGAGGAATAACTTCTAGTGGAGAAATTGCTATTGTAAAGATTTTTTTGATAAAAGAGCCGTCTGAATGAGATATTGTGAACATGAAATCACCAGCCCTATTGATAATATTATGAGATAAATTAAAATATAATTCTTTCGAGGATCTTTCATTTCTTTTTTGATAGTATTAAAGATATGTTGTATACTCTCTCTATTAAAGTATATAACAAAAGAATCATTAGAACATATAATCCTGGGATTAATATGTTCTCATAAAATGCTGATAAAAAGACCAATATTACTAGATAAATGATTCTTTCACCTCTCTCCATAAGACCTACTCCTTCTACTCTCACTCCAAGCCCCTCTCCTCTAGCTCTTGCATAGCTGATCAATATGCTTAAGACTGTAAGTATCAATATAATGTCTAATGAGACGCCTATGAAACACAGCGAGTATAAATATAACACATCAGATATTCTGTCAAAAAAAGAGTCTAGAAAAGCTCCTAAAAGACTTGTTCTACCACTGATCCTAGCGATCTCTCCATCAACAGCATCAAATAATGCTGAAAGGATCAGGCCTATCAGAAGACCTGTGTATTTGTAATAATATGTTAAAAATGGTGTTGCTAATGCTATAAATAGACCTATTAATGTTGCTTTATTAGGAGAAACCCCCATCTTGATCAGAGACTTCGCCACTGGTCTGACAAATCTTTTAAAACTCTCGCGGAATCTATTTAACATGTTATTATCCTCATTTAGATAATTCTGAGAATAATTCTATAAATCTTGATCTTGTTTTCTCAAAAAAATCTCTTCCGACGCTAAGTAACTCTCCTCCATCTATAACTATCTCTTCTCCAACTATTAAAGTCTCGATCTTAGGCTGTTCCTCTAGAATTATCTGTGATATTATATTAAGATCTATGCTGGGAGCTATCAAAGGAGCTTCCGAAAGATCATATATAACAACATCACTTAAACGTCCAGGCTCTATAGATCCTGTCGCTGTATTATAGATCTCTGACCCTACTCTTGTCATTAAAGACATCATTATATTATAATCATATGTCCTAAGAATCTTTCTATAATCAATATATCCTTTAGATCCTGATCCGAATAAGATCAAAAGATCTTTTCTAGATCCTGTTGAGATCATCTGATTAAACAATTCTTCATCTGTATATATTATCGGATAATTATCACATGAAAGATCTTTCGGATCTAATCTTATAATTTTTCTTCCCGCAGGATCTTTTATACATAAATTCCCTTTGATCACTATGGGCATCTCACGAGGAACATGAGGGCTCAGCTCTTTAAAAAGATCTTCTCTTCCAGTCATTACTGATATTTTCAACAGTTTTTTATAGTTATGCCATCTTTTAGATCTTATGAAATAATCAAGAGCTTCTTCTCTAGACATATGATCAAGATCTAGTAGAACAATAATCCTCTCACTGATCAGATCAAGCATTTTAATCACAGGATCTAATTTTGATAATGATGTCACAATTGTCGTGAATCCTCTTAACATCTTTTTTATTACGCCAAAACTAATTATATAGAAAAGATCTTTGTCGCTTAGAGTTGTCAAAAGATCTTTTTCAGTGATCTGTTTATGATCTTTTAGTTTTTTAATGAAATATTTCAGAGGATCAGAAAAAAGATCAGAAAACACATCTATAAATCCTGGAGCAACAATTCTGTTCCTGCCGGTCATAATTATATCTGGATACTCAAGCTCCTCCGGAGGCTGATCTCTCCCTAATAATCTTATGACCCCGTCAACAATATATAAATAGCCTTTCTCAATGAAAGTATTATCATGATCAAATGTTGTTATGATGGCGTCTCTAATAAGTATCTTTATACAGCATCACCTCTTCTAAAAATCATGTTCTCAATAAAGAAGTATTTACTACTTATATATAACTTAGAATAAGTCGAACTAATAAATACATAATATTTATTTATATATGCATTAAACTTTTATCTGGTGATTATATTGACGACATTTTTCAAATTAAGAGACGTTTTCAAAGCCAGATCAATAGTATATAAACATATTATAAGAACTCCCCTGAGATATTCAAGAAAACTATCAAGAATCTTCGGCTCAAACATCTATCTTAAACTAGAGAATCTTCAGATAACAAGATCTTTTAAAGTCAGAGGAGGAGTATATTATATAAGCAATAAACTTGATGAGGCACTTAAAAAAGGTGTTATAACAGCCTCCACCGGTAATCATGCACAGTCTATTGCTTATGCCGCATCAATTCACGGTGCCAGGGCTGTTATTGTGATGCCTCATAACGTATCGAAGGTTAAAATAGATGCTTTAAAAGATCTTGGCGCCGAGATAATTTTTTATGGAAGAATCTTTGAGGAAGCTAGAGAGTATGCTGAGAAGATCGCTCAAGAAAAAGGAATGTTATATGTTCACCCTGTGAATGAACCTCTTTTATATCCTGGAGTGGCTACTATGCATCTGGAGAATATCGAGGATCTTCCTGATGTAGATGTGATCATTAATCCTATTGGAGGAGGCTCTGGAGCTAGTGGGGCTGTTGTTGTTGCGAAAAATGTGGATCCTGAGATTAAAGTATTTGGAGTACAGGCTGAGGGTGCATCAAGTTTTTATCTCTCATGGAGAGAGAAGAAGCTTGTAAGCACTGGACGTGCAGAGACAATAGCAGAAGGACTTGCAACAGCAAAAGCTTATGAGCTACCTTTTAATATCTTAAAAGATAAGATCGATGATATAGTATTAGTATCAGATGAAGAGATAATTAATGCTATAAGACTGTTAATAGAGACTGAAGGCTTAATTGCTGAGCCTTCGGGAGCCGCCTCTCTAGCTGCATTAAATAAGTTGAAAGATAAGATCCAAGGTAAGAAGACTATTGTCATGGTCACAGGAGGAAATATAGATTTTGAGAAGTTGATGTCTTGGATATCTAGATGACGATGTGGCTACATAACTCATAGGAGTGATTCATTGATGACGTATATGCCTATAGGGACATCAATGATCAGTCTCGTCTTGATCTTATTGTCGACATAGCCGACTACTCCGTTGACAGCTTTTTTCGAAGCTCATTTAAGCTCTCAATGTTATCTTCAAGAACAAAAATAATTCTTCTATTCTCAAGCCCTGAGATGCTTCCTACAACCTCTTTATTAACTCTATCACTATCAACCAGAGTCACACATATCTTTATATTCGGACTTTCTCCACAAATCTCAAATCTAACCGACCTGACCCTAGGCTTCTAAATATATTATTCAACAACTCTATAGACGCCGCTCTTCTCATCATATATCATATTATGAACACGAGGTGAGCTATGAATCCATCTTATTTCTCCGACAAAATCTCCTCTAGAAGTAGAGACCTCTCCAAAGACATCGCCAAACCTCTCATCTTTGATACTTAACATGATATTTCTCAGAGGAGTTTTCGAAGGATCTAGACATAATGTTACAGCGCCCTCATATTTTTATTTATTTTTTATTAATGACTCTGAGACCTGGTGCACGAGCATGAATATATCCGCGGTTCTGTATAATTATAAAACTGTCTACACTAACTCATTAAGATCTAAAGCATTTGTGATAATAAACTTTCTAGAGACAAGATCTATTTTAAATATAGTGTTTTTCCCACTCTGATAATAATCTAATAATACTATGCCGATCTCTATCTTAAGTGTTTTAGGCAGGAGAAACTTATCATTCTCAATTTCAACATTTGATCTAAAGTTCTCAGGTATGTCGGACCGATTGCATATAATACCGCTATGGACATTAAAAATATGATAAATAGATAGAAAAATTCTGCAGGACCTAGAAATGGCAACGTGAAAATGCTTATTATAAGAAGTATATATAATGCTTTTTTGACAGTCTTAAAGTGAAATGTTTTTATTATGAAGATCTTTGAAATGGACATTGGATCTATATTTATTCTCTTGTTAACAATTTTATTAAGGTGTATAATTTGATTGAGAGAAGAACTCTGGGATGGACTGGAGAAAAGATATCTCCTTTAATATTAGGTTCATGGGAGTTTGGGACGCCTACTATAATCTCTGAGGAGCAGGCTATAAAAATTATTAGAAAGGCTATTGAGCTCGGGATCAATGCAATAGATACCGCCGAGAGTTATGGAGCCGGTCTCTCTGAAAAGATCATTGGTAAAGCTATTAAAGGTTTTAAGAGAGAAGAGATCTTTATAACAACTAAAGTCTCATATGATCATCTGAGATATGACGACGTGATCAAATCGGCTGAAGGAAGTCTTCGAAGACTTGAGACTAGTTACATAGATCTTTATCTTATTCATTGGCCTCATCATTATATTCCTCTTAGAGAGACTTTGAAAGCGATGGAGAAGTTATGGAGTGAGGGCAAGATAAGATATATTGGTGTGAGCAATTTTCCTCTTCCAATGTTAAGAGCTGCCAGAGAGCATCTCTCGAAAACTGATGTGGCTGTTAATCAGGTTCATTATAATCTATTGTATAGAGAGATTGAGAAAGAGCTTATGCCATATATGATCCAGGAGAATATAGCTATACAGGCGTACGATCCTTTGGCTCTAGGCTTTTTGATCGGTAGAAGAGAGATCAGAGATGAATATAGATGGTACAGACTTGCCAGACCAGAAATTATAGAGGCTATACAGCCTCTGGTCAACGAGATCAAGACTATAGCCTCAGAGATCGGAAGAACACCGGCTCAGGTGGTTCTCAACTGGCTTTTAATTAAAGAGAACGTGTTTCCAGTCTTCAATACAACTAAAGAAGAGCATTTGATAGATAATATAGGAAGCATAGGCTGGAGACTATCAAAAGAACATTTAGAGAGAATCGACAGAATATGGACATCTATAAAGTTAGAAGGAGTATAAAGATAAGAGACTGCTAGAAAACACCTGTGATCATGATCCAATAATTAGAGTTCATCGGCGAATGTCAAAAAAGAATTTTTATAGTTCATTGGATACTGTAATAGGATTTAATAGATGTTCAAAATGATTATAATAAGAGTATCACCCATAATTATTTTCTTCATGGTCTTAGGTTTCTTTGTTCAAAATCTTCTACTCATAGAGTCTCAAGAGCTTGTCCCAAGAGTTGTTTGGAGGATCTATAGTGACGTAGGAGAGTTAGGGGGAGGGGCTTATACGGTATGTGAGAAAGATGATGAGTATATATATGTAGTCGGTTCTCAGGGTACGAGACCTAGAATAGAGATGAGACTAAAATCAAATGGATCTCTCATGAACACATGGATTTCAAACATATTTTATAAGCTATTAGACTGTGTAGTCGTTGGCGACAGACTATATGTGGTCGGATGGTATAACACTATATTAATGTTTGATCTAAATCTGAATCTACTTAGACACACTGATGTGAACTTCAGCTATTCACCCAGCACAATAGAATCTTATGAAAACTATCTTTATATAGGTGGTGTAGAGAGCTTAGGAGATAGATGGCGATGGAGAATTGAGATGAGAAAGACAGACGATCTTTCTTTGATCAAAAGTTTCACTTCATCTGAGAGCCAGAAATATGACGATCTTTATGTCATAAAGATTAATCCTGTAACAAAACAGTTGTAGGCTGTAGGTGCGGATAGATCTAGACTTAAAATCTTGATATTAGATCAAATGCTGAATCTTTTGAAGACAATATATAGAGAGGATCTGTCGCCAGCGTATGCTTTAGATTTCGACGAAGAAGGAAACGCTTATATGGGCATGGGATCTTTCATGGCTAAATTAGATAAGGAAGGAAATGAGATTAGCTGGAGAAAAACTTCGTATGATAATTGGATGATATTATATATAAAGGGGGTATATCTTTGTGGCTGCAAATGAGATGACAGGCATGTACTTTAGACAGTCTCTATACGTATTAGATAAACATCTTCGCGACATCTTTAGGATGACAACGTAGGGGCAAGCCTCGCTCTTTAGGGCGGGGTATATTTTATAAGTTTTTATAATATTTTTGAGGGTCGGGTCTTTGGCGGACAGAAAATTCAGGATGTCCAGCGGGGGGAATCCCCGAGGTGTGTCCGCCAGAGAGCCTGACCCTCTTCAGTTTTTTAGAGAGCTTGTTGAGAAGAGAAAGAAAAGTAGTAAAAGAACTGTGAGGCTGAGATTGCTTCCAGAGAAACATGAGGAGGAGATATTATTTAATATTGGCTTAACAGCTGTGAGGCTATGGAACGAGCTTAACTACGAGAAGAGAAAGCTGTTCTTCAGAGATGATTTGACGCCTGAGAAGAGAGTTGAGATCAACAGGAGATATTATCATATGTATAAGAAAGTTCTAGGTGTAAATGCCGGTCAGATTATTAACAAGAATGAGGAGACATGGGATTCATTTTTTGAGCTTCTAAAGCTTAAGAGACAAGGTAGATTACCGCCACATATCAGAAAAATTTCTCCGCCAGGATATTGGAAAGATAGACTTACAGGTAAAAAGAAGATCCATATTTTGATTAGAAACGATAGATATTATTTAGAGACTGTTAATGAGGGTGAGGGCCGTCTGGTTCTCAAAGATTTTAAATTGAGCATAAGATATGTCGGCAGAATAAGATGGGAAGGTAAGCAGGGAAGATTAGAAATCATTTATGAGGCTGGCAGATGGTTCGCTTATATACCTATAGAAGTTGGAGTAGATCCTCCGAAATCAAATCTCCAAGGATATATAAAGCCTAATTATAAAGATAAGAAAAATAGGATCTTTAACCCTAGATCTATCAAACAGAGAGATCCTGTTGGAGACAAAAAGGCTTTCATAGATATAGGTTTAAATAATCTATTTGCCGTAGTAGTCTCAGACGGATCAGCATTACTCGTCAAAGGCGGAGTAATTAAATCGGAATACTACTGGTGGAAAAGAGAGATCTCTACATATCAGGCTGTAAGAGATCTTCTTAGAAATGCTGGGTTCTTAACATGGATAAAATATCATGAGAAGCTTCTCAGAGCTTTATATAAGAGGAGTGAGAGACTTAGACATCTCTATAGAACAGCTATAAGATTTCTAGCTGAGACGTTATGGAGCAGAGGAGTTAAAAAGATATACATTGGATATCCAATAATGTTATCACAATATAATGGTAATGAGTATAATACTAACATATGGTGGTACAGAAAGATAGTATTATGGATGATAGATGTGTTCATAGAATATGGCATAGATGTTGAGGTAATTCCTGAGGATTATACAAGTATGAAATGTTCTATATGTGGAGAGATACATAGAGATGGAAGAATATACAGAGGATTATATATATGTAGAAAGACTAATAAAAAGATTAATGCAGATATAAATGCAGCATTAAACATAGCAAGAAAAATAGGATACAAAATAATAATAACAAGAAAAATAGAAAGCTATCTTATAACACATAATGGTGTGAAACCATTAATCCCCCTCCAGAGGGCTAACACCCGAGACCCAGAGATTCGAAACCTCGCCCTTAAGGGCGGGGAGGGGTCATGCCATTAGTATTTAAAACAGTTGAAAAACCTTTTGATTTAACATAGTACAACATATCTAATATATAAGGATTCATAGTAGGTTCTCCCCATCCTGAGAAAACAATCTTTTTAACACCAGAGTTCAGGGCGTTATCAATTATTTTCTTAAAATTTTCAATACTCATGTTTA
>WYEN01000048.1 GCA_009903825.1 Desulfurococcales archaeon | reverse complement strand
TTGCCACACCAATTATTTTACTCTTAGGAATCTCAATAGATTGGTTTTCGAGGTTAATTATGAAATCTCTTACCGAAGTTATCGGCAGATTAATCTTGTAATAAAAATGGGTCTCTCTTCTATAGGTAAACTCCACCATAAGCCCTCACCATCTCTATTCGAACATAGATATTAATGATGAAAAGTGACACTTCTCTATACCTATTAATAATATCGAAATAAAAATATTTATATAAATAGAATAAAAATTTTGATAGCATCAACAGACATAAATAAAAGATCATTTATCTTATTAAAAGATCTCATCAGATCATGATCATAGAAATAATATTTATATACCTCAGAGAATAAATCTAATCGGGTGTATCTCTCTAAATATGAGTGATGAATTAGAATCATTGTGCGGAGGTCTCCCACCAGAGATATGTAAACAGTTAGTAGCTGAGCAACAAATTATTAAGATAAGACTTGAGAAAAGAAAATTTAATAAAGAAGTGACAATAATTGAAGGATTAGACGGTTATGATGATCTTAGGAAGATAGCATCTATGTTAAAATCTAAATTAGCTACTGGAGGAACTGCTAAAGATGGTAGAATAGAGCTTCAAGGAGATCATAGATATAAAGTTAAACAGATACTTATAAATGACCTAGGCATACCTTCTGAGAATATAATAATGATTGTTGAAGAAGAGAGAGAATAATTTTTCTTTAATAAAAAATCATTTTTTAAACTCTTTCTCTAAAAACTTAGCTAATTCACTGATCTTAATCCTGATCTGTTCTTTAGTATCTCTAAATCTTACAGTCACAGTCTCATCTAATAAAGTCTGATGATCTATTGTCACAGCATATGGAACTCCGATCTCATCAGCTCTAGCATATCTTCTGCCTATACTGCCGCTTTCGTCATATAATACATAAAAACCTTCTTCAATTAACATGTTCTTCAATTTTTTAGATACTTTGATCATGTCCTCACGTTCTAAAAGTGGTAACACCGCAACTTGTATAGGAGCTATCTCTTTAGGTAGTTTCAGAACTATTCTATCTTCCTCCTCTACATATGCATTATCTAATGTTATATACAAAAGTCTTTCTGCACCAAAAGAAGGTTCTACAACGTGAGGAATAATTCTCTCGCCATAGATCTTTTCTTCGACATCTTCTATCTTAAATATCTCTTTATTATATTTGACGCCGTCGATAATTATATATCCGTTCTCCTCCACTATTTTTGTGGCTAATTCATCAAGATTTTTGCCAGATAATTCACGAAAGATCCTTGGGGCTTCTTCGCCATATATTCTGAGAACAGCATTTTTATCAAGCAAGATCTTTCTTTTTTTAATGATCAAAGGTTTTTCATATCTTCTAAATATAGATAGGTCAGCGCCGCTAAATAACTGATGTCTCGACAGATCATAGTTTGTTCTATATGCATGACCTGATACTTCTATCCAGCCCCATCTAGATACTTTAACCATCTGATCAAAAACTTGTTGTGCGTAATGTGCTCTCTCGTGAGGAAGTTTTTCTTCAAAAAATATGTTATCAGGAGAGACTCCAAGCCTCTGAACAAATTCTTGTGAAATAGCCATCCAATAAGCCTGCCAAGGCTGTGAAATAATTTTTTCTTCTACTGCCTCAATAATTTTATACGAACTAGGCTTCTCCTCTCCTCTCAGCTTCTCTTCTCCTCTTAAAATATTTATTTTAACATCTCTAACATCATCTAATAAAGGGCACTCAGGATTCTTAGGATCGAAGAAGAACTCTATCTCCATTATAGTGAATTCTCTCAAACGAATCATACTTTGTCTCGGAGATATCTCATTCCTCCCTACTCTACCGATCTGAGCAATTCCTATTGGAAATCTATTTCTCATAGCCTCATAAACTCTTTTGAAAGCAGTGAACATACCTTGAGCAGCCTCAGGTCTTAAAAAACCTATACTATCTGAGTAGGGACCTATTGTTGTTGTAAATAAAAGACTGAATCTCTTTACATCACCTAAAACTCCTCCACAAACTGGACATCTAACATCTTTTTCTCTAATAATTCTAGTAAGCTCTTCAATGCTCAAGCCTTCAACATTAATATTAAGAACATCTTTAATCAAATGATCAGCTCTATATTTTCTTCCGCATGAAGTACATTCAACTATAGGATCTGTGAAATGTTCAACATGTCCAGAGGCTTCTAAAACTTTTTTTGGTGTTATAATTGGAGTCTCTATTTCAACAACATAATCTTGATGTCTCTCAATAAAAATTTTTCTCCAAAGATCTATTATACGTCTTTTTAATAAAACTCCTAAAGGCCCAAGATCATATAATCCAGCCACGCCACCATATATCTCGTAAGAGGGCCAGAAGAATCCTCTTCTCATGGCAAGATCTATGATCTTCTCATATTTATCTTCAGACGGATCATTATTATATCTATCAGATCTGTTTTTCATAAGCTGTTATCCTTATTTGATAGTAGAGAACTCTACTTATATATCTATTGCTAAAGCTTATATCATCTTGAATGATAATGTTTAGGATACATATGACAGAGAATAGAAAAACTGGTAGATACAGGATCTTTAATACGGAGATTAGAAAGATCTTGAGAGACGCGACTAAAATATATAACAAATATAGATCTCCGGAGGCTAACGCAAAGATTCTGAGAATAGAAGATGAGATATTGATCGTAAGATTCGATGGCAGCTTCTGTGAGACATGCGGCATAAATGATTGGATCGACGACTTTAGATATCAGCTTATGAACATGGGAATCAATACTGAGATCAAAGAGATTATCGAGGTAGACGAGTCTAGTAGAATAGCTGTTTTCAGAATCAAAAGTTTTGAGAATAATTAGATATATTATCTAAAAACATTATAATAAAATAGTGTCTTTTATGAGAAAGATCAGTGTAGTTGTGATTGGCTATGGAAATTCTATTTATAACCTCCAAAATTTTTTCGAGTTGATCAAAGAGAGAAGATATGAAGATGTTCTCATATGGCATAAAAAAGTCGGTGGATACAATGTCGAGGATATAGATCTGAAGGCTTTTTTTGAGATAGATTGTACAAAAATTGACATGTTTAGAGATAAGATTCCTATCTACAGAGGGATCTTGTTAGATGAGGCAGAGTTTTTACGAAAAGCTATTAATGATCTCTGTGTTTCAGATCCTAAGGAATTCAGAGAGATCATAAGATCTATAGATCCTGATGTGGCAGTTTTAGCAATCAATAGTGGAGAAGAGAAGACTTCTAGAGAATATGCAAGAATCCTATCTGAAGAAAGCATCTCATTGATAAATATGACGCCGGAGAAACTTGTCAATAACGACACATTAAGAAGATCATTTATATCAAAAGGGTCGTTAATAGTTGGAGATGATCTTATGAGCCATGCCGGTGGAACAATTTTACATAGATATTTAGTAAGATTCTTCACAGAAAGAGGTTTAAAAGTCATAAAAAGTTATCAACTTGATGTCTCAGGAACTTTAGAAACTTTTGTGACACTAGATGAGAAGATAAGATCTTTGAAAAGAGATGTTAAAAGTAGAAGTATAGAGTTTGAAGGAGTTGAAAAAGTGGTTGCTGGAACTACTGATTACATACCTTTTTTAAAAGATCAAAGGATTAGTCATATTTATATGGAGATTGAGGCGCCTATGAAAAAGATCTTTAGATTAGAAGTTAAATACTGGTCTTATGATGGTGTCAATGCCATCAATACTCTGATAGATGTTATAAGAGCTGTAAAAACTTCTGAAGATGAGAACAGTAAAGATCCTGTTTCTCTTGAGAGAGATATCGAGATAATATCTGCATACGGGTTTAAATATCCTCCTAAGCTAATGAATATTGATGAATCTATTAAAAAATTTGAGGAGCGATTTATATATTCGTATAAATAGATTATAGGCGATTATAATGAGCATAAAAGTGGCTATAATTGGTGTAGGAAACATAGCTTCAGCACTGATTCAGTCTGTATATAAAGCTAAAAAAGGTGAGAAGATAGAAGGATTGATGAGCGAGTTCATAGGTAGATACACTATATCAGATATAGATTTTGTTGCAGCATTTGACGTGTCTAAAAATAAGATTAATAAAGATCTTTCTGAAGCTATTTTTGAGTATCCTAATATATTTCCTAAAATAACAGATCTTCCTAAAATAGGTGTGAATGTTTCTCCAGGACCTGTTCTAGATGGTGTCGCTGATCATATGAGGAACATATTTAATCCTCACGAGCTTAATATTGATCTAAATGACGTGATAGATGTTTTAAAAAGTAGTGGTGCAGAGATTGCTGTTAATCTGCTTCCAGTAGGCTCTGAGAAGGCCTCAAGACTATATGCAGAGGCATGTCTAAAGGCTGGCGTAGCATTTGTGAATGCTATTCCTGTGTTTATAGCCAGCGATCCGGAGAGAAAATGGCATAAGATGTTTAAAGAAAATAATCTGCCATTGTTAGGCGACGATATAAAAGGTCAGGTTGGAGCAACAATTCTTCATAGAACACTAGTAAGACTTTTACATATGAGAGGAGTTTTACTTGAAGAGACTTATCAAGTCAATATTGGAGGAAACACCGATTTTCTTAATATGATGATCGAGGAGAGACTTTATTCTAAAAGACTTAGCAAGACAGAGGCGGTCTCATCTATACTGCCCTATGGTAAAAAACTTGAGGCTGAAGAAAAGATCAGAATAGGACCTAGCGATTACATAGATTTCTTAGGCAACACAAAGATTGCGTACATATATATAAAAGGAAGATCTTTCGGAGGATTCCCAGTCACTATAGAAGCCAAACTTACCGTAGATGATAAATCAATGGCCTCTGCAGTTCTAGTTGATGCCATAAGAATAGCTAAGCTGGCCTTGGATAGAGGTGATGGAGGAGTGATCGCTGGTCCAAGCGCGTTTCTCTTTAAACATCCGCCGAAACAAGCGCCTGATGATGAGACAGCATATTACTGGTTCACACGATATGTGATGACTGGAGAAGATATTTTCATCGACTGAACGGATGATCCAATTTTTCTAATTCAAAGATCTATATTCCTTTACAATCGAAAGCCTCGCCCTTCAGGGTGAGGAGGAGGTCAGAGTCTTCTCGTTATCTTAGAAGTCCGGCTCTCGTCTATAAAACCTGATAATACTTGTTAAAACAATATTGAGAGATTTTATGAGAAAATCTTTATATAATACTTGTTAAAACAATATTATGAGGGTTAAATTGGTGGACGAGTCTAATGTGAATATGAGAAGAGTTATAAGAATAGGAGAAAAAAGTGTTGGAATAACCCTTCCGAGAGAATGGCTTAATACTCTTAAAATGAGTGTAGGGACGTTAGTAAAGATCAGTTTATTAGGAAACTCGATTGTTATATCGCCATTAGAAAGTAAAGAGATTAGTGAAAAAGAGATCAATATAAAAGTCGATGAATATCCTTCTCCTGAGATGTTATCAAAAATATTAATAGCTTCTTATCTCGAGGGGCTTGATAAAATAAATGCTACGGGAGATAGAATTATCATCAGAAGAGCTTTTAACGAGATCTTTAGTAAACTTCCTGGTATCGTTCTTCTAGAAAGTGGTGAAAGATCTGAGTTTAGAATAACTGTTGATGAAAATATAATGGGAATAAGTTCTATAATAAAAACTCTTATAAGTAGTTCTCTGATGATGTTTGATCTTTTGGAGAAGTATTTCACCACAGGAGAAAGATCTTTCCTAGATCAGCTTTTAGTGTTAGATGATGATTTAGACAGACTACATTTCATGGGCATAAGACTTGTAAAGAAATCAGGTTTGATAAATATTGCAGAGGCGACAGATCTTCTGATAATGATCAAATCTTTGGAACATGTCGGAGACTCGCTGGATAGAACAGCCAGATTTTTATTAAGAACTTCTTTAAATGAGGAGTGTATGAAGATCTCTCTTGAGATATTTAGAAAAGTGAGAGAATATTATAACAAAACTTTAGAGGCCTACGTCTCGAAAAACGTGATCAGTGCACTTGATCTTCTGAACAAAAGAGCTCCTTTAATGGATGAGCTCATAAGTGATATAATGAAGACGAGATGTTCAAATGAATTATCAGGAGTTTTACATGAAGCTCTTAACATCACTGCTATAGCGGCAGAGATAGCAGAACTTTCAACAAGTGCTGTAATAAGAGAGAAGATACAGAGTTATGCGACAACATCTAAATAAAAATAATATTCGTGGTTAATCATCTCTAGACACCACAGCTATAGCCTCAATCTCTATCACAGCGTTTCGAGGAAGAGATTTTACTTCAACAAATGACCTAGCAGGATAAGGTTCTTCAAAAAATTTTTTATATATCTCATTAAACTCTTGAGCTTTACTCAGATCTTTTATAAATACTGTTACTTTAACAACATCTTTCATAGAAGCTCCCGCCGCCTCTATAATAGATTTTATATTGTTAAGAACAGTCTCAACAGCTTTAGAGAAAGGCTCGTTAATCAGCTGACCTGTCTCAGGATCTATAGGGATCTGGCCTGAGACAAATATCAGATCTCCAATTTTAATAGCCTGACTATATGGGCCTATAGGCATTGGAGCTTTAGACGTTTTCACCTCGATCCTCATTTTATACACCATAAATGAATATGATTAGAATTAATTATATAGTTAAAGCTTATTTTTAGGCATTCCTAAAATTTAAATAGGATTAGAGATGATGACACAACTCACTCTCGACATGGGCGAGATCGGTAGAAGATATAATGTGGTAGGTATAAACGCTGGCAGAGGATTAAGTGAGAAGATAATGGAGATGGGGATAGTGCCGGGCACTGAAATAAAGATTATAAGTCGTTTCGGGGGTCACGTCATAGTTATGGTGAGAGGCTCAGTTATTGCTTTAAGCAGAGGAATCTCAAGAAAAATTTTGATCTCACCTCTTGAATAAAGATCTTTAGGCATACCTAATTTTTTAAATATCTCTCATAAATTATTTATATAGGAGCTCTGACAGTGTTGAGAGGTAAAGTCAAAGCTATCGAGATCAATAGAGAAGAAATTGAGGGCGTAATAGCTCTTGTCGGAGCAACTAACGTGGGGAAATCCACATTATTTAACGTCTTAACTAGACAGAATGTTAAAGTTTCTAACTGGCCTGGAACTACTGTATCAAAACATGAAGGTTTGTTAGAAATAGACGGCGAGAAATATTTATTTATAGATCTGCCGGGGATCCATGGTTATTATGGTTTGACACTTGATGAGAGCATCTCTAAAAATTATCTGCTTGAGGGCTCATATGATCTTGTGATCGTGATTGGAGATTACAGCGATCTTGTGAGAAGTCTTTATACTGTAATTCTAGTCTCAGAAACATTTCTTAAGAATCTCATAGTGATCAATAAATCAGATCTTATAGATCAAGAGTCTTCTCAAGAATTTGATGAGCTGATCTCTAAAAGACTCGGCGTAGAATCGATCTCTATATCAGCGATCAAAGAGAGCAACATAGATCATCTTATAAAAAGAATTAAAACATTAATCAAAAACAAGTATTCAGCTCATGAGATCTATGTAAACTATGGTGATTTAGAGAAATATATCCAGAACATAATAGAGGTTCTATCTAAATACTCATTTGATAGATCCAAGATCTCTCTAAGAGGTCTCGCAGTCAATTTCTTAGCTGAGGATCCTGATATAGAAAGTTTTATAGCAAAAACGGTGTCTAAAGAAGATCATAGGAAACTTCTGGAGATCAGATTAACTGCTAAAAAAGAGCTTAACAGAGATCTTACGGAGATCATAATTAGCTCTAGATATGCCTTTATCGAAGATTTGATAAAAAGATCTTCTGTAGCTAAATATGTGTATAAAGAGACTTATGAAAAGACTTGGATTGACAAGATCATGGAGAAACCTATGGGCTCTGCGATTCTCTTGCTAGGGATCTTATTTAGTTTGTTTCTTTTGATCTTTATTATAAACACTGGTTTTCCGCTTAACATAATATTCTCTCTCATAGGATTAGAAGACATAGCCGTAGTAATCGAAGAGAACTCTTTATCAGGTCTTTTATCAAAGGCTTTTGAGTATTTATCAGATTACATAAAAAGTTTAATGAGCTCCTACCCAGAGCCTCTGGTAGGTTTATTAACTGATGGCATAATTGCTGGAGTAAGTGCTGTGATAGTGTTTATACCATTAATATATCTTGTGAGCTTAGGTTTCGCTATTCTTGAGGATAGTGGAGTAGCAACAAGACTAGCAGTAGGTCTACACAAAACATTCTCAAGATTTGGATTCTCAGGTAGATATGCATATCCTGTGCTTGTAAGTCTCGGATGTAATGTTCCAGGGGTCATGTTGTCTAGAGGAGCTTTTGATAGTAGAGAGAGACTTGCACAGATACTTTCAATACCATTTATTCCATGTCAAGCTAGACTTATAGTCGCACTAGCAGTTGCTCAGGCACTTTTCTCTGGAGAGCCTCTCTATCAAGCACTTCTGATACTATGGATCTATGTATTAGGAATTATGATCTCTCTGATCTCAGGCTTTATAATTAGAAGATTAGTTCTTAAAGAGAGATATTCACCAGAGCTTATAATAGATCTTCCCAGAATTCATAGACCATATGCAAAAGTCGTCGGCTGGATCAGCTGGAGCTATACAAAAGAATTTCTTATAAGAGCGGGAGTAATAATATTTATTCTAAGCATATTCATATGGTTCATAACAAACTTCGGTCCAGAAGGTTATACCACAGAATTTTCTCAAAGCTATGGATATATAATAGGATCTTATGTCACTCCATTTCTAAAGCCTTTTAACATAAATAATAGTATAGGACCTATAATAGGACTAGCATTTCTACAAGGTTTCGTAGCTAAAGAAGGTCTTTTAAGCACTTTAACAATTATAACAGGTTCTGAAGATCCTGTTTCAGCAATAAACTCTCTACAGCTCACAGCCTCACAAATGATTTCTATACTTACTTTTGGAATGTTATATGTGCCTTGTCTAGCGACTTTATCAGTGATCTATCAAGAGACTAGAAGTTGGAGATGGACTTTATTCTCGATAATCTATATGTTATTTATAGCGTATATCGTCACATTAGTAACTTATCATACGCTTATTATTTTCATGAGATGATGTTATGAACAGTATATACACAAATGCATCACATGATCTGTTGAAAGATCTTGATTCAGTGATCTTATATATCAGAAATAAACTCGAAAAAGGTTCTAAAACAATTTATCTACAAGAGATCTCAACAATTTTAAATAATGATCCTCTGAGAACAAATATAATAACATCTATATTAGTTTCAAGAGGATATATCAGAGAATTAAACAATGAAAAAGAAAATCTATGCAACTTATGCGAAAAATGTATTTTCAGAAAGATCTGTCCTCTAAAAGAATTTTATAAAAAATCTGTGAAGAATATAAAGATCTATATTATCAATGAGGAGATCCTACCAAAAAAATGCGACTGAACTTTCATTTTCTTTCGAAAGATTTTTTCAAGAGCATCACAAGATCTATGACTTCTATATTATATTCTCTGGCCTCTGCTCTTAACATAAGATTACAATATGGACATGCTGTGACTAAGATCTTTGCACCAGTTTTTGAAGCTTCTTCAACTCTTAACTTGCTTATTCTTACACCTCTCTTGATCTCGAAATATAGATGTCCTCCACCGCCGCCACAACAGAAGCTTCTTTCTCTGTTTCTAGGCATATCAATAAACTCAACACCTTTTATACTTTTGATCACTTCTCGAGGCTCTTCATAAATCTTATTCCATCTCCCTAAATAACATGGGTCGTGATATGTGACAATGATATTGTCTATAGATCCTGGTTTTACAACTCCTTTCTCGATTAGCTCTCTAAGGATCATACTATGATGAATTATTTCAGCATTTATTTTAAAACCTAATGCTGGATATTCGTTTTTAAAGACTGTGTATCCATGTGGACACATTATAAGAAGTCTCTTGAATCTATACTGTGAAAGTTTTTCATAATTGTTTCTCGCGATCTCCCAAAAACTCAGCTCATCACCGATTCTTCTCGCAGGCTCTCCACAACATGTCTCATCTGTTAACATAGCTATTTTAAGACCTGCATCTCTTAATATCTCTAAGAGAGCTTCTGCAGCTTTTCTAAGTTCATCATCATAAGCAATGTTGCAACCCGCCCAGAATAGAATATCATATTCATCCTCTGTGGAGGCCTGTTTAACAAGACCTTTTGATATAAGACTTCTAACCCATTCTTCTCTCTCCACAGGATTATAACTATATGGATTGCCTGTTCTCATAATGTTATAAGAGATACTTAATACCTCATCAGGTATGTTCTCACCTGTTGAAAACATTGCTCTCCTAAGATCAGCTATTGTGTTAACATGATCTATCATCACAGGACAATTCGCGACGCATGCTCCACAAGTGACACATGACCACACAGTTTCAGGCTGAATATATAGAGGCATAATATCTTGATCTAAATTATTTTTCTCAATATGACTTCTCATGTCAATAACTAGATTCATTGGAGAAAGAATTTTGCCGCTTATATTAGCTGGACATAGATTATGACATCTAGCACATTTTGTGCATGCGAAATAATTTAGTCTCTGAAGCCACGTTAGATCTTTAAATTTTTTAGCTCCTATGTATCTGCCTTCTTCAACTATTTTCTCTATGTTCTCAATTTTTCTGTACGAGACCTCTATCTTAGGGATATTCTCAGAATAATATACATTAAGTGAGGAGATTATCAGATGAAATAACTTTGTGAGAGGTGAGATAGCTATCACAGTCATGACAACAGTCAGATGCAGGATCCATGTAGACCTATAGATCATGATAACAAAATTTTTATCAAGATCTTTGAATAATAGTGAGAATATATAACCTCCTGGATTTAAAATCGGGCTCCAGTCAGATCTATTATATAAATAGTTGATCCCGTCCAAAATGAGACCTGTCAACAATATTATTAACAAGATAATGAGTACAGCTCTATCCTCAGGCGTGTCCGGGAGATCTTTTGTTAATTTAAAAACTCTTCTGTAATAAGCTACTCCAATGCCTATTATTCCTATGAAAGTTGCTAAATCAATTGTCAACTTAAAAAATTCATAACTTAATCCATATAGCACATGTGTTCCTAAAATCTCTACACTATAATTATCAATGGCTCTGATCAATGTTGCTATAAACAATATCAGAAAACTGTAGAAAATCATTAGATGAGCTGAACCTGGTAATACGTCTCTAAGTATTCTCTTCTGAAGAAACACTATTGATAATGATCTCTTGATTCTCTCAAGATCCATTTTTAACAACATCTTTAGCGACACGTTGTTAAAAATCTTTATATAATACTTGATATAAAATAGATAGAAAGCTGTTGCCAGAGCTAGGATCATCTCTATATAGACCATAGGCTTCAGATCTTCCGTTAAAAAGTAGTGACAGAAAGAAGAACCACATGTCTGCATAGAGAATCCCTCCATAAATTTCCGAAGAATATGAGTTTAGCCGAAATATATGTTTGATATTATCTAAAAGATCAGAGCTTGAGTATCAAATGTTCATGATTATTTATAAGCTCTGTAACCACTATTTAATCAACGTAACATATGGGAGATGTATGTAATGGAAAGAAATGTCGTATTAAAAATTTCTGAATTAAAAGAGAATTTAGAAAATATCTCTGTGATCGGAAGAGTTTTATCAACTACTCAACCAAAGACGATTCAGACTAAAAAAGGTGTTAGAACTATAAGTGAGGCTTATATTGGAGATGAGACAGGACGTGTAAAACTAACTTTATGGGGAGAGGCGGCTGGAAAAATTAGAGAAGGAGATGTGATAGAGATATCAAATGCTTGGACGACTTCATTTAAAGGAGAGGTACAGCTTAACGCGGGATCTAGATCTAATATTAGAGTGAGAGATGATCTTAAGAATTTCCCAGGCGCAGAAAACATACCTGAGACAAGACCTAGAAGCTCTCAAAAAGATCTTAGGCCAGGCTTTGGATATAGAAAAAGATATAAAAGATCTTTTGAGAGAGGCAGAGAAAGATCTTCATCAGATGAGGAGGAGTAGGTGAATAGCCTAATGATCGATCTTGGCTCCAGATTTATGAAACAAGGAGAATTTGTAGGAAGCGATGGAGAAAACTTCATAGTAGAGCTTTCAGAAGAGAACGTCTATTCATTAGATGCCGCAGCATATTATGTATGGGCTCTATGTGATGGCTCTAGAACAGTTGATGATATAATAAAAAGATTAGTAGAAGATCTAGGTCTTGAAAGATCAGAGATCGAGCAGCCCGTGATAAGTATTATAGAAGCTTTGTTAAAAGCCGAGCTGATCAAAGAAGTCTCTATGTAATTTATTCAGAGTTTTTCAGACAAAAACGATTTATTTTTCATCTTTAAAAATTTAATGAGAACAATATGAGGATCCTTGTTACAGGAGGAGCAGGTTTTATAGGAAGTCATCTCACAGATCGATTGCTTGACAGAGGTTTCGATGTATATGTTATAGATAATTTGTCAAGTGGAAGTATTAAAAATCTTAGTAAATGTGTCTCACAGTCTAATAGATGCAGGATCAAAATATGTGATCTTAAGAATGACGACTGTCTATTCAATATAGATTATACCCCAGATCTTATATATCATCTAGCGGCTAATCCAGACGTTAGAGCCTCATATCAAGATCCACAGACTAGTTTTAATGAGAATATTTTAGTCACATTTAAAGTTTTAGAATTTATGCGAAAAAGAAATATTAAAAATATTATCTTTACTAGTAGCAGCACAGTATATGGAGACGCTATTAAGATCCCTACGTCTGAAGATCATCCTATCAAACCGATCAGCATCTATGGAGCCTGTAAAGCAGCTAGTGAAATAATGATACAAACCTACAGCAGATTATACAAGATCAATTCAGTTATACTGAGGCTGGCAAATATAATAGGATCCAGATCTACTCACGGCGTCATTTATGATTTTATTAATAAGCTGAGAAAAAATCCTGAGGTTCTTGAGGTTCTAGGAGATGGCATGCAGAAGAAGAGTTATCTATATATAGATGACACGATAAAAGCTATGGAGATGACCATAGATCTATTTAATGAAGATGTCGAAGGTTTAGAGAAGGTTTATAATCTGGGAAATGAAGACTGGATCACAGTTAAAGAGATAGCTGAGATAGTTATCAAAGAGATGAATCTAGGAGATACCAAGATCATTTATAAACCATATACATCTGATGGAAGAGGATGGCCTGGAGATGTGAAATTCATGCTTCTAGACATAGAGAAGATTAAAAAAGAACTTGGGTGGAGACCTGAGAAGAGTAGCAGAGAAGCTGTCATAGCCACAGTCAAAGATCTTTTGAAAGAGTTATTTAACACCTAGGATCTCTTTAATTTTCTCACTAAATTTAGGTATAAATTCATATAAATCTCCTACTATGCCGTAGTCAGCATTTTTAAATATCGGAGCATTAGGATCTTTGTTTACAGCAACTATAACTCTCGACTCTAAGATCCCTGCAATATGTTGAGGCTGTCCTGAGATGCCTAATGCAATATATAGCTTAGGTCTCACCTTCTTACCTGAGAGACCTATCCAATGTTCCTCTGGTAGCCACTTAAGATCTGCTGCAATAGGTCTTGAACATCCCACCTGACCTCTCAAAAGATCTGCTAGCTCAAACGCTAACTTAAGATCGTCTTTTGATCTAAATCCTCTTCCTACTGAGATTATTATATCAGCTTCTTCTAGCCTTACTGCGCCACGAGCCTTCTCTCTCTTCTCTATTATTCTAAAACTTGTGTCTACAGATATTTTTATAGGCACAAATGATGTCTTCTTCTCTGAAAATCTGCCTCCTCTGAATCTTCCTAAGCCTATTAATATGATCGCTTTGTTAAGAGGAGTCTCGTAAGATCTTACTCTCCCAGCCATTATTGTTCTCATAAATATATGTCTGCCTGGGCCGGCCTCTATCTGAGAGACGTCAGGAATTATCGGGATCTGAAGCTTCTGACCAGCGTAGGCAAGTGATTCTTTGAATAATTTTGTTGAAGGAGCAATAATATATATATAATCATTTTTATTCATAAGATCTGTTACAGTCTCAGCCAGCTGTCTTGGAGTCTCTATTCTCTCTATATTATCTGGATAGAAGATTCTGTCATAACCTAACGTCTCTACCTCAGGAGGCGCTCTCATAATTTTCTCGATAGATAACGCATCTACATCAACTGCTTGAGATGATGATCTGATCATTATTGAGGCTGCTCCTGAAAGTTCTATAATATCATTTAATTTACCTACTATTAGAATCCTCATAGAACATCACCTTCTAGGTATGATCACGCCTTCTGATATAAGATTCTCTATTAATTTAGATACTTTCTCACTCATGTCTTTACCCTCGATTATAATGTTTTTTCTAGCAACTTTCACGCCTTCATAGTTTGTTTCAAGAGTCTTCTTAAAAGGCTGAAGACCTAAGTCAGAGGATTTTATTATGTTAAGAGGTTTTTTCATTGCTGCTCTTATCTGCATAAGTGTTGGAAGTCTCGGAGTATTGATCTCTCTAGTCACAGAAATAACTGCCGGAAGATCTAGTTCAACGATCTCGACATGATCCTCAAGATCTCTTTCAACAATCACTTTATTATCTTTATACTCGATTCTTCTTACAAAACCTACATATGAAAAGCCTAGTTCACAAGCGACTCTCGCAGGGATCTGAGATGAGAATTTATCTACAGTAGCTTCTCCAGCCAAGACAATTTTTACATCACCTATTCTACGGATCATCTCAGCCAATGCTTTAGCCACAAATATGCTGTCAGAGTCTATAGTATGTTCATCTGCTATCAGAATAGCCTCGTCAGCTCCAAGTGCAAGAGCTTCTCTAAGAAGATTCTGAGCTTCCTGAATTCTCTTCCCCAGAGGACCCCATGTCAATAGAGATAACGCATAGATCTTAGAAAAACCATATTGTTTAAGTCTTAAAGCCTCTTCTAACGCGTTTCTATCTATATCACTTATTTTGAGAGGTATGTCATGAAGCATAGGCTTATAAGTAGAAGGATCGAACCTTAGCTGTCCAGTGTCTATTGCTAACTTGACTAGAGAGACTATATTCAAAAATATTTCACCAATAGATTATTTTGACATAGTTTATAAGAGTTTATATTATAATACAAAGTCAATAGATTTGATCCAAGGATCAAAATTTAAAAAGATTCTATTATAATTTAAAGACGTCTAATTTTTAAGACGAGGCTCACTATAACAAAAATATAAATTAATTATCTATAGATAAAATGGTCGAAATTTATGTCTTCTCAATCAAAAGTTAAAAAAATAGTAGTTATAGGAGCAGGAACTATGGGTCATGGAATCGCCGAGTTATCTGCTATAGCTGGGTATGATGTTGTTATGATCGATATTTCTGAGGAGATTCTTAGAAAAGCTCTTGAGAACATTAGATGGAGCCTTGGTAAATTAAGAGAGAGAGGTAGTTTGAAAGAAGATGTTGATACTGTCATGAGTAGGATCAAAACTTCTTTATCTATCTCAGAAAGTGTGAGAGACGCTGATCTTGTTATAGAGGCTGTGCCAGAGAATCTTGATCTTAAGAAGAGAGTTTTTGCCGAGGTTGATAAAAATGCTCCTCCACATACGATTATTGCAACAAATACATCATCTCTTCCGATAACAGAGATTGCTGAAGCAACTCAGAGACCTGATAAAGTTATTGGTATACACTTCTTTAATCCTCCCGTGTTGATGCCTTTGATAGAGATTATAATAGGCGAGAAGACTTCTAAAGAGACTTTAGATATAGCAGTAGAATATTCTAAGAGTCTTGGGAAAGAGATTGTTATTGTCAAAAAAGATATTCCAGGTTTTATTGTTAACAGATTATTAGGGAGAATAGCTTCTCAAGCATGTTATATGGTTGATCGTGGTGAGGCTGATCCTATATCTATTGACAGCGCTCTTAAATATAAAGCAGGACTTCCGATGGGGATATTTGAGCTTTTAGATTTCTCAGGCATAGACGTGTTTGTTTTCATATTTAATGAGATGAGTAAAAGAGGCTATAGACTTAAGCCTTGTAAAACTATTGAAGAGAAGTTTAAAGCCGGTGAATATGGTATGAAAAGTGGCAAAGGATTCTATATCTATCCAGCTCCTGGAAGATACGCCAGACCCAGCATACCTAGAGAACCTGGAGAAAAGATTAATATCGTCAGAATATTGGCTCCAGCAGTTAACGAGGCTGCATATTTGATACGTAATGGCATAGTAGACTCTCCTGAGGTGATTGATAAAGCTGTTAGACTCGGCCTGGGCTATCCAAGAGGACTTCTTGAGATGGCTGATGAATGGGGGATAGATGTTGTGGTAAATGTTCTCAAAGATCTTAAGCAGAAATATGAGATCGAAGATTATGAGCCTGATCCTCTTTTAGTTAAGATGATAGAAGAGAATAAGCTTGGAAGAAAAAGTGGTGTAGGCTTCTACACCTATGGATTAATTGAGGAGAAGAAATTATCAACATTGATAATAAGAAGAGAGGGGAGAATAGGATGGATCATTCTTAACAGACCTGAGAGATTAAATGCTATAAATCTTGATATGTTAAAAGAATTATCAGCCTCATTAGATGAGCTTGAGAATGATGAGAATATCAGAGTAATAATTATTACAGGAAGTAGCAGAGCTTTTTCAGCAGGCGCTGATGTCACAAGCTTTATGGGCGTAAATGTTGTCAAGGCATATATGTTCTCAAGAAAGTTTCAAGAGGTATTAGACAAGATCGAGAGACTTGCCAAACCTGTTATCGCAGCAATCAATGGTTACGCTCTTGGAGGAGGTCTTGAGATGGCTTTGGCATGCGACATAAGAATAGCTTCTGAAAACTCTATGTTAGGACAGCCAGAGATCAATCTAGGCCTGATCCCAGGGGCAGGCGGAACACAAAGATTAAGCAGATTAATAGGTCCTGGAAAAGCTTTAGAGATAATATTCACAGGAGATATGATACCTGCGAGAGAAGCTGAGAAGATAGGTTTAGTTAATAGAGTAGTTGCTACAGAACACTTCGAGAGAGAAGTCAGAAGTTTCGCAAGT
Organism: Desulfurococcales archaeon; assembly: GCA_009903825.1. Classification (GTDB taxonomy): domain Archaea; phylum Thermoproteota; class Thermoprotei_A; order Sulfolobales; family AG1; genus WYEN01. Next base: position 35,770 of record WYEN01000048.1, on the reverse strand, counting down.
AAATTATCTGAGAAGCCGCCTATAGCATTAATGGCCGCTAAACATGCAATTAGATACGGCCTTGAATCACCTTTGTTCTCAGGTCTAGTCTTAGAATCAGCTGAATTCAGCATGTTATTTAGTACAGAAGATCTTATAGAAGGAGTGTCAGCATTTTTACAGAAAAGAAAGCCTGAGTTCAAAGGTAAGTGAGAGATTTTTCATCTTAAACTATTATAAAATTTTTAAAATATTTTTTTGAGGGATGTTTAATGTTGAAAGAGATGAATATAGAACTTCCGATTCTTCCTACGACTGTCATAGGAAGCTATCCGAGACCTAAATGGCTTAGACATATGATCAGGCTATATAAGGCAGGCAGAATCGATGAAAAAACTCTTCAAGAATCTTTTGATGACGCAGTGATAGCCGTAGTTAAAGAACAAGAAGATGCAGGCATAGATATTCCTAGCGATGGAGAGATGAGAAGAGATGAGATGGTCGAGTATTTCGCTCAGAGAATAAAAGGATTCAGATTTTATGGACCTGTAAGGGTGTGGGGAAACAATTTCTTTAATAAACCTGCAGTCGTAGATAAACTTGTTTACGAGAAGCCTATTGTGATAGACGAATATATGTTTCTTAGAAAAGTGAGTAGAAGACCTGTTGTCAAAGTCACTATAACAGGTCCGTACACGATTGCCGACTGGAGTTTTAATGAATATTATTCTTCAAAACAAGAACTTGTATACGAGCTTGCCAAGATTATTAACAGAGAGATTCTAGAGCTGGAGAAAGCAGGCGCAAAATTTGTTCAGGTAGATGAGCCTGCTCTAACCACACATCCTGAGGAGATGGAATGGGCTGTAGAAGCAGTTAACGAGGTTACTAAAGGAGTCAACATAAAACTAGGTATTCATGTATGTTACAGCAATTACGAGATTCTATCAAAATATTTTGATAAGCTAAATTTCAGTCAATTTGCTCTGGAATTTGCTAACAGAAGTTTCAGAGATCTTCATATACTAAAGAGGCTGGGCGATAAAGAGATAGGTTTTGGAGTAGTAGATGTTCATTCAAGAAGAATTGAGACCCCTGAGGAGGTGGCTCAGGCTATTAGAAAAGTTATGGAGATAGTTGATGTAGAAAGAATATATATAAATCCTGATTGCGGCTTGAAACTGCTGCCTAGAGAGATTGCCAAAGCCAAGATGGAGGTTATGGTGAGAGGCGTTAACATTATAAGAGAGGAGTTAAGAAGAAAAGGTGTTGAAAAAATCATTATGAGAAGGTGATCATTTTATGAAGATCATGTCAATTTTATACGGCTCAATGCCTCGAAGCAGAAGATTAGCAAGAGCTTTATCAAGATATTATTCTCAAAAGATCAGTCTGGAAGCTTTAGACGAGATCTATAGAAAAGAGCTTAAGAGATATATTGATTTCACGCTGACATATAACTTTTTCAGAATAAGTGATGGAATGTTTAGATGGGATGATCTTTTCAATCCATTAGCTGAGTATATGAAGATCCCTGTCAACGGATTAAAAAGATTTTATGATAACAACTTCTTCTTCAGACAACCAGTTTTTAAAGAGAAGATAAGATATGAGACCCCTGTGATCTCAGAGATACTAACAAAAGATCTAAAGCTTATAGGATCTTTAGACAGGATCAATAGAATAAGTATATCTCTGCCAGGGCCTGCGACATTAGTGGCGAATTCTTTGATAGAGGGCTCATCATACACATCTACCAACGATCTTGCCAGAGATTATATAGAGAAGGTAGTATTAAAAGAGGCTGAGAACGCCTATAAACAAGGTTTTAGACATATAGATCTTCATGAGCCTGAGCTGGCTTCTGAAAACGTCAAAGCTGATGATTATATTGATTTATATAAAAGAGTCTCAGAATATTTCAGAGGATTCATATGGATCCCTATCTACTTTGGTTACAACTCTCGTAACATAAAGATCCTTGCGGAAGAGCTTCGAGACACAAACATTATTCTGATAATAGATCTTGCAACTAAAAATATTGATATAGAGAAGCTTAGAAACGATCTTTCTAAAACCAAAGCAGTTGGAGTAGGCCTGATCAATAGTAGAAATACTAAGATGGAGAAGATAGCATACATAAGAGAATATGTTGCAACTCTCGAAAAAACCCTCTCTAACATCGAAGATCTTTACTTGACTCATAATACTAATCTAGAGTTTCTACCAGAAAAAGTTGCGTATAAAAAGATCAGATTGCTAAGCAAATTCACATGATCATAAGCAATAGACGTTATATTAATTTTTTAACAATTAATTAAAGGATATGAAGACAGTCTTCAGAAACAGTCTGTCTAAAATAATCAGCTTTCTATTCAGAGCTTTTCTGAGACCTGTTTATGCAGTCTATGAATGGAAGCTTTATAGAGAGGTTAAGAGAAACCCTATGCCAAGACATGTTGCTATAATACCTGATGGAAACAGAAGATGGGCTTCTAAAAAAGGTTTTGAAAAGATCATAGGGCACTACTATGGTTATAATAAGATGAAGGAGGTGTTAAAATGGCTTTATGATTTAAACATTAAAGTGGTTACAGTCTATGCAATGTCTTATGAAAATTGTTTGTATAGATCTGATTACGAGAGGGAAAATCTATTTAATATAATAAGTCAAGGATTGAGAGAGCTTTCTCAGAATATTGATAAATACAAAGTGAGGGTCAGAGTGTTAGGACGTCTAGAACATGTACCTAAAGAAGTTGTGAGACTTGCCCAGGAGATTGAAGATAAAAGCAAGAGTTATGATGAGAGATTTCTTAACATATTATTATGCTATGGAGGAAGACAAGAGATAGTTGATGCTTTCAACAAATTATATAAAGATCTTTCCTCAGGCAAATTATCTTTAAAAGAAATTAACGAAGAGATCATTTCTAAATACATGTACACAGGTTTTATGGGAGATCTTCAGGAGCCAGATCTTGTCATAAGAACCTCTGGAGAAATTAGAATAAGTAATTTTCTATTATGGCAGACGGCATACTCTGAGCTTTATTTCTGTGAAGCTTTATGGCCTGAGTTTAGAAAAATAGATCTTCTTCGAGCAATAAGATCTTATCAACATAGAGAGAGAAGATTCGGGAGATAAAAACTCATCTCTTAAACCATTTATCAAGCCCGGAAGTCTTTGTAGAAAGTTTAAGAGCTTTCTGAAGTCTCTCAATATGTTTCTCAACTCTATCTCGTGAAAACTCGTACTCCTCTACTAATATCTCTATGATCTTCTGTGGATCTGGCTCTCTCCACTCAAGCTTGTAATTTGTGGTAGAAGGAGGATTCATAAATATTCTCTTAATTTCTGAAGGATCTACTGGGAAATGAGCTCTGGGAAGAGATTTCAAAGCTTTTTCCAAAGATCCATAGGTCTTTATTATTGTGAGAGCCGTTTTAGGGCCGATCCCTTCGACGCCATCAGGATTATAATCAGTTCCGATCAATATTGCTATATCAATCAGCTGTTCTCTTGATATGCCGAGGGCTTTGAGAAGATCTTCTAGAACTATAAGCTCTGGCAATTGTTCTACATAAACATCTTTACCAGGCAATTTTCTTTTTCCTGAGATTGTGAGATTTCTCACAAGTCTAGGAGATCCAAATAACAAAGAATCATAATCTTGACTAGCCACAGCCCATACATCACCTTTAGATGCCATAAAAGCCGCCTGAGCCTCTCCTTCTGATGGTGCCTGAACCCATGGGACCCCCATTGCATTAAGAAGTTTCTTGGCTGCATCAACCATTTCATCTGTTAATCTAGAGGTTGCCTGAGCATATTTTCTCATAGCTTCTACATCACCTTTCTCAACAGCTTCTTTATATTTCTCCTCGGCCTTCTGTCTTAAGATGCTTCTAGACATGATCTCTGCGTATTTCATCTCCGGAGGTTTTCCATCAAACACATAGACAGGTTTGACTCCATTCTCTATAATATTGATCGTTCTATAGAAAAGTCCTGATAAATGACTTGTAACCCTCCCCTTGCTATCCATGAGAGGCGTCCCGTCAGGCTGTCTAATAGCTGAGAGAAATTGATAAAGAGCATTATAAGAGTCTATGGCAATAATCTTGCCAGAAAGCTCTCTAAGATCAGTTATCTCCTTAATTATCTTCTCGGGAATAATGTCACGTAGATTAACTCCCACGGCCTATGACCATAATAATATATTGTCAGACAACAAAAATTAATAAATTTAATTTTTAATTCTTCAACAACTATATTCTTGAGAAATAAAGGTGTCTGACAATGGTTTTAAAAGTTCCTCTACACGATCTTTTAATAGAGCTGGGAGGTGACATGGGAGAATTCGCAGGATTTAAAACTGCGATGAGTTTTGGAGATCCTATTAACGAGCATCTGGCTGTGAGAAGAGAGGCAGGTCTATTTGATATAAGCCACATGGGTAGGATCTATTTATCAGGAGGAGATGTTTATAAACTTTTAGACACTCTCATACCAAAAGATCTTTCGAAGTCTTCAGATAACAAAATGTTTGGCCCAACGGCATTTCTTAATGAGAGAGGAGGTTTCAGAGATGATGTGATGTTATATAGATTTAAAGAGGATCATTGGTTGATCGTTTGTAATGCTGTTAATAGAGAAAAAATATTTTTATGGCTGAGAGATTGGAGAGAGAGACTAGGTTTTTCAAATGTCGATATAAAAGATCTTACTCTTGAGAAGCCTATGTTAGCTTTTCAAGGACCTAAGGCTGGAGATTATATAGAAAAGATTAAGGGATTAAAAGATGCTACATATCTAGAGCCGCTCACGTTTTTACGTGACGTAGAGACTGAATTTGGAAGAATTGATATTATAAGCAGAAGTGGATGGACTGGTGAAGATGGTTTTGAGATAATTGGAGAACCAGATGTTTTGGCAAAGATCATGAGATATTTCAAGGGCCAAGGGATTAGACTGGCTGGTTTGATAGCTAGAGATACTCTAAGACTTGAGATGGGATATGTATTATATGGAAATGATATTGATGAAAATATAAATCCTCTCGAGGCTCGATACTGGGTTTTTGATGAGAAAAAAAGTGGTTGTGTAGGTTGCGATGCTTTAAGAGAGATTGGTAAAAAAGGTGTTGAAAAGATCAGATATGGCATTAGAATGAAAAAAGGTGTTAAGATGATCCCTAGACACGGCTATGAGATCATATATCAAGGCGAGGTCGTAGGTTATGTTACCAGCGGAGGATATTCTCCTACTCTAGAGAGAGGCATTGGAATGGGATACATAAGATCTTCTCATGCGTTGCCAGGTCTTGATATAGAGATAAGATATAGAGATAGAGTTGCTGAAGCTAAAATACTTGATTTTCCATTAATAAAGAGATGAAAAATATTAGGAGGTGCGAGAATTGTCAGAAGAGTTTGAAGTCAAAGGATATAGGATAAGAAAAGATCTTATGTATACATTAGATGATGAATGGGTTAAAATCGAAGGAGATATAGCGATTATAGGAGTAACAGATTATGCACAAAAAAAGCTGAAGAATATTATAAGCATAGAACTGCCTGAGATCGGTAGAAGAATGTCTAAGAGAGAGGTTGTGGCTACTATAGAAAGCGTTAAGGCTGTTGCTGATGTGTACTCTCCTCTCACAGGAACAGTAATAGAGATCAATGAAACATTAAAAGACCAGCCTGAGCTGATAAATCATGATCCTTATGGAAAAGGATGGATAATCAAAATAAAAATCGAGAATCCTTCAGAGATAAATATGTTGTTAAAACCTGAGGAGTATGCTAAAAAGATATATGAGACTGAATAAAAAGATCTTTCCCATTAAATGAAAAATATTAAGATTTTTCTATTAAATATTTTATATAGAGCCGCCGTAGCTCAGCTGGTAGAGCGCCGGCCTCGTACGAGACGAGATCCGTTGTCGCTGAGAAAGCCGGAAGTCGCGGGTTCAAATCCCGCCGGCGGCTTTTATGTTTAAGACTTTAAACTGATAGAGATTAGAAACTTTTATAAAACTATTTTAGAGAATATTTTCGGCTAGGTCTCTGTCTCTACCTACGATCTTTATAGTAGCAAAAGATGTATATTTCTATCAAAGATTGACGTGGGTATGTGAATGTATCAATGTCCTAAATGTGGTTCTAAAGAGATCATATGGGATCCTGAGAGAGGAGAGGTCATATGCTCATCATGTGGTCTAGTGATTGACGAGATATATTATTATCCTAAGACTTTTGTAGAGTTAAAAGGAGATGCTCATGAGATAAAAAACAGAAGATCTGTTAAAGAGAAAAATTCTCGTGAAAAACCTGGAGAAATACTATCGATCTATGGAAAATTATTTGGCTGGTGGAGTCTTCGAAGAGATATTGATATTGATAAAGACAGATTATTACAGTTCTCACGCGGAGGTTATAACGGAAGGATCTTTGTTCATAAAAAAGATCGGGAGTTGGAGAAGATGTTTGAGATATCTCCATCACTTAAGAAGATATATGATTACACAAGTATTTTCCCGAAGCTTTCCTCAAGAACTTTCAGAGCTAGACTTCTCATCTCATATATACTTCTAAGAGATCTTTACGGCTCTCATGTAAGCACAAGTCTAATGAGTAAAGCATTCTCTGTCAGTAGAAATCATCTCATCAGAATAAGAAGAGAGCTGCAGAAATATCCAGAGCTGATCAAATTTGTCTCTGAATTAGATGTGTCATATAAAGAATTAAATGATCTTGACGAATATGTGATAAAACTAGCTAAGGTATCTGAAGAGGTTTAGAATATGTTAGGAAGTCTTCAGAAAATAATTTTAAAAAATAATCATATAAAAATCTCTGATAAATCTTTGTCAGATGATTCTCAGTTTTTAATATATAGAGGAGGCTATATATCAGGTTTCGAAATCATATTAAAAAGAAATGGTGATGATAAAAAATCTTTAGATCATAATATAATGAGATCTTTTGTTGATGTCGTGAGAGATAAGATCCCTAGGTCAGCGTCAGTTTATATAGTGACTCTAGTGAGAAAATATTATGGCGGCACCTATGTATTATGTCTCGATAAAAATGAGAGAGCTGATAAAATATGTGAGCTTTTTGCAGCTACTTTAGAGACGCTTGGAAAAGGATTTATAAAAACTAAAAGACTTAAAAAAGGAGATATTAAAGAACTTATATTTCTAAAGAATATTCAGAATGAAGAATTTCTAGATATACATGAGTTATATGCTGAGACTATAGATATTGATTATGTAAATTACTCTATTAAAGAGCCTCTTAACATAGACGGTATTCTCATTGGTGAGACTTCGAGAACGAGAATAAAAAGTGTTTATAAATTGCCTATGAAAGATCTTGTGAGACATATAGCTATATTTGGTTCAACAGGCTCTGGAAAAACCACCTCAGCCGCCACAATAGCTTTTAGAGCATTTAAGAAAGGAGCTAAGACAATTATATTAGACTGGCATGGAGAATATAGAAATATTATTAAAGAAAGATCTGTAGAAGAGATAGTTATAGAATCATTATCTTCATTAGAGAAACTACCAGTATTTAAAAATCCTATGAGTTTATCAGAGATCTTTGAGACAGTATTAGAGCTGTCTCCAGCACAAAGCTATATATTAAGTAAAGCTCTTAACAGATTAAGAGATAAAGAGATCAGTTTTAAAAGAATTTATGAAGAAGTAAGTCTTCTACCGGAGGAGGCTAGATGGGTTCCTGAAGCAAAGTTGTCTCTGATGAGAAAGATCGAGCCTATGTTAGATCTTGAGAAAGATGACGAGCTAGATCTTAGCAAGACATTAGATCTTGAGAAGAAGAATAAATTTATTATAATAAATCTTTCATATATAGAGAGAAGCTCCATAAGATCTTTGGCAACACTTCTCATAGTAAAATCATTAGCTCTATATAAACAAAAGATTTTAAATAGCAACGAGAATAATATTGATCTTGTGGTTATTGATGAAGCTCATCACGTGTTTAGAAGAAGTGAAGGCTCTGGAGTTATGAGAGATCTATTGGCGGAGATAAGAAAATATGGTGTTGGCATGATCCTTGTCACACAATCTCCCAGCTCAATTGGTGAAGATGTCATGAAAAACACTAATACTAAAATTATTCATAGCATAAAATCTGATGTTGATAGAAGAATTCTCAAAGAATCAATTATAATGTCAAGAGAAATAGAAGAGTTAATACCTCTCCTTGAGGTTGGAGAAGCAGTCATATCTTCTCCATCACATCCTTATCCCCTCGTGATCAGAATTATACCATCTACAGAGAAAGAGAACATAGATCTATAGATTCTCTACTGAATAAAATATTGAAGAATAGGAGAGACTATGATAATTTTTAAAAGAGAATTAAAAATAATAGCATCTCAAATGGTGATTAAGACTGAAAATTATATCAGTAAAGATTCCTAAGACATATCTTGAAGACATAGATCGTTTGGTTAGAGAAGGGCGTTATGCCTCTAGAAGCGAGTTTATAAGAACTGCCCTGAAACTTTTGTTGATTAGAGAATATGAGAGACGTGATAATCCTAAGGATAGACATATGTCTGAGGATAACAATAGTAAGACGCAAGATCTTTTGTACACAGCTTCTCAAAACTCTTTTAAGAAGATAGTCATTAACCTATGATCATAACAGTTTATTTCTTCTTATATATTTTATGACGTTTCTAGACACTTCCATTCCAGGGATCTTTTTAATGCCTCTCCTCGCAGGATCTTTTAATCTGACTGTCATATAGAATATCTCTTCATCTTCATCGCTTTCTCCTTCTATACTTCCATTACTTTTGACGATGAAAGTTTTCACATTAATAATCTCGTCACCTGCTATATTAAGAAGTCCGCCTATATTGATCACCGGTATATTGTTTTCAACAGCTCTAGCAATGGCTAGATACTTTATTATCTCAGAAAATCTATTGCTTAATTTGCTGAATATGATCAAAAGATCAGATCTGTTTAATGCAAGTGCTCTGGCAATATCTGGAACAAAAAGATCTTCTTCTAACAAGATTCCTATTCTTAATCCAGAGATCTCTATGACACAAGGTTCTTTACCAGCTGATATTATGCTCAGCTCGTCTTCGCCTAGGTTCATTTTTCTATATCTATATATAATATCCTCTTGAAAAGGTGATATAACAACAGATGAAATAAAAATTCTGGGGCCGGCCTTCTCATAGAAACCTCCTGTTATAAGATACACATTGTTTTCTCTAGCTATATCTTTTAACTCTGAAGTAAGCTGACCAGGTATTCTCTCCGAGATCTTTTTTATCATATTTATAGATACTCTTCGATGTTCTAAGAAAGGACCTCCTGTAAAACCGCTAGGAATCAGAAATATGTGGATATTGTTCTCTTCTTTAGACTGTTTGACCAGCTCACTAATACGTTTCATATTCTCTTTCTTAGATCTGTACATAAGTCTCATGTGAGGCACAGCAATATTAATTGTTACCTCGCTACTATTATCACTAGATTTAAACTCTTTTCTAGAGATCACAAGGTCGTCAGATGACGACATGTGAGCATCCAATTACTAAGGATAAAAACTCTTATAATAAGACATTTTCATGTTCTTATGAATATGTTATGTTATTATCATTATACAAGATCAAAAGTTTTTATCAGATAAGTATCAAAAGATCTTAATGACCTTTGTTTAAATGAGAAATTATATATGTCTAATTCCACTAATAATATTAATGGAGAGATTAATGGGAGGCAGACAGAGAACAACTATTTTCATGGGTTTAGAGGAGAAGAAATCAGAGACTTCAGAGAAGAAAGAGAAAGAAGAAAAGAAATCTTCGAAAAAGAAAGAGAAGAAGTAAAATTCATATTTTTTGAAAACATAAGTTACATTGATGATAGAGGCTGGGTTGTCTGAGATAAAATGATGAATTCACGAACCGTTTGATCTTTTATTAACAAAAATTTTTATTAATATTTTCTTAGGATTTCTTGAAGGATAATATGATTGAGAAATCTGGTCATAACTCTACGACGAAAGATCCTTTTAGAAGAGGAATGATCGCAGGTCTTTTAACAGGTCTTTTAATGGGTCTGGCAGATACATATGGATATGCCACGACAGGTTATACCACTGCCGAGCTGAGCATTCTTGTGTCTCCAGTCATAGTAAGATTAATCCTTGGGAAAGAGGCCTCTCTCACAGAACTTGTTGTAGGCAGTGTAGCAGCCTATGGAATGTCTTTTGCAACTATAATAACATCTGGGATGCTTATTACTAATGCTTACACATGGTTTGTATACACATATATATTTCATGGAACTGATTTTCCTAAATGGCTTTATAATTCTGAATCGTGTTTTTTAAAAATATTTTGTCCATATACGACCACATATGTCTATGTAGGATTATTAAGTCTTTCCGGGGTAGTATTGGCATATATTTATAGACATGTATTTGTCGATAAAATGAATCTGCCGTATCCCTTGTCTATCATATCATTTATGACATCAGGTTTTTTAAGTAGAATAAAAACGTTTAGAGAAGTCTTCATCATCATGATGATAGGTTTAGTGTCTCAGTATCTAATTTTTTACACAGGAACTCCCTCTATAGATCTGAGTCCTTCGCTTAATATTTTTATAAAAGGCTCTGTGTTTAATATATCAATATCATTTATCATGCTCTCTTTAGCAATAATACTTCCTGTGAGAGCATCAGTAAGTATATCTCTAAGCAGTATATTGACGTCTCTCCTGATATTACCTCTAGGAGCTTATCTCTCATTCTATTCTATAGGCAGAGACACTTCTATAGATAATATAATCTTCAGATCTTCATGGTATTTGGCCTCAGTGATATTCGGCAGCGTCATGATCTTAGGGATTACATATCTTTATAAAATGAAAGACATCATTATTATTTTATTTAAAATCTTGAGACAAAGTGGAGAAAGACTTCTTACGATCGTAATGTACATAGGGTTTCTCTCATTATTTCTGGCGACAATACCTTATGTAGAATCGATAGATATCAGATATATAATATTTTCAATTATATGGGTATTAATTCTTCTACCTATGCTTATAATTCTAACCACAATAGCAATAGGAGAAGCAGGTATCGCGGCACAATCTCTTTATCCTTTTAATACGGTCTATCTATATCTCACAGGCTTTAGAGGTTTTGCGCCATACGTCTTTATGGATCATTACTTAGGCATTCCCATGCCTGGAAGCTTAAGCGGAGCATCAACTAATGTGATAAAACTTTCTAGAATGAGCGGTATAAATCTTGTGAGACTTCTAATGATATTCACAATATCTTTCATATTAGGTCTTTTAATAACAATGTTCTATGGCATATCTCTTATAAAAATTTTCGGCTTTGAATCCTCCTCATTCTCATTATTAAGATGGCTCCCATATGTAAACTGGTCTATAATGATCTATAAGGGTCAGCTAGATCTCTCTACAATAGGAGGAGGAGTAGTTATAGGAGCTTTATACATGATATTCATATTAGCTTTAGGAGCTCTGACACCTATTAAAATATCGCCTATACCATTTATAATAGGAATCTCTCTCACACCAGATTACGGCATATTGTTCGCCATAGGATCTTTCATAAGATGGTATATCTCAAACTTCGGCGTAGAAGCTCAAGAGAGACTTGTGATCTATTCAATAGCTTTTTTAGTAGGCTGCGGCCTCTCCATACCCACATATATACTTACAAGCATCTTGAGCGGCTGAGATCATGTGGCTTGAGATATTCTATTTAGTAATATACGTCATAATATTGATCTTGACAATTATTTTATTAAAAAGATCCTCAGCATATAAAGAGGCTGTTGGCAGAGATCTTACGGAGATATTTTTAAGAGATATTTTAAACTTCTCAGTAAGCACGAGATTAAAGATGATTTATATTCAATTTAAAATGTTTCTATTTAAAATATTCTCTCTCATTATAATCATTATAATAATACTCACAGGATTATCAATAGCCACATGGCACTTATCTAGTGAACTACAAGCCAGTTTTTATAAAAACACAGGTTCTATAGATAAGATAATAGTGATCGAGGGCGATATAAAAGATCTTGATATTCACAAGATCGGTACTCCAGTCTTGTTTCTCTACTCGATATATCTGGAGAAGCCTATAGTGATCAGATACGGACCTGATCAAAAGAACATGATCGTCTCTAACGATTTGATCATAATCAGATGTCTAAATGAACAGACTATTCTACGCAACATGTTTCTTAAGGAGATCTGTTCATCAAATAACGTGACGATTCTTGGCAGAGATATTCAAGGATCTGGAGATCTTTATTATGAAGACAACATTCTTAGGATAAATATATCATCTCAGACGTATATAAAGGATCCTGATCTTATCAATAAAATTTATACTTTAAATGATCTTTTTGAATATAGATCTTATGAGATCATGGGATTTTATTTTACTCCAAAGATCCTTGTCATATTAAATTCAGAGAATCTTTTTACAAAAGATCTTTTGAATAAAACATCTGAAGAACCTATTAAAGCTATTTTAACTTTAAATAGAGATATTTCAGAGAACTTTTTAATTGATTGGATAAAAAAATCTTATGAGTCAGAGAAAATAATAAAAGCAGTAATTGCACTAAATGATAAGGTCATAGTTTATGAAGTGTCTTATACATCTTTTATATATCAGCTGTTGCAACATATCTTTCTGACAATAGTCTTCATAAGTTCTGTATTTATCTTGTATATAAAGATCTATGAGGAGAGTTTTGTCAAATATTTAGAGTCTACTCTATACTCCGGCGGGACTGACTGGATCTCCAGAAGATCTCTTTTAATCATATTTCCTTTATACGGTTTATTTATTATATCATTATCATCTCTCTCATCATATCTAATAAATGTCATTCGTAAGATCCCAGATATTACTAACATAACTATCTCTCTTTCAATTCTTTTCGGAGGAATCCTAGGCATAATAATTTCTACTATATATCTATGGAGAGTTTTGTCAGAAAAATCTATATATCACGTCGAGAAATTGCCTGCCAAAGTCTATAGCACATATATTTTTGAGAGAATTGAGCCTATGAAAACGTTAGATGATATGATTCGCATCTTCGAGAGAGATGAGTTTTTTGGAATATTAGAGGCTCATAGATCTTATCTAAAAGATGTTTATAGGCTTTTACTCAGACTTATCTACAGAAAAACCATAGGGATCGGCATAGATCTTTATATTACTCTCGAGAAAGATCTTGGCGAGAGATATAAGCTGTCTATATATATGGAGCCTTGGAGTGCTGAGGATCTTCCTCCAGAGGTTTTGACCAGCGTATCTAGACTTCTTATAAGCAGGTTGGAAGGCTTTGTTAAAACTGTCATCATGAGGGTGTAAATTTTATGAGCGTTGAGCTATACATAAAAATTATAAGTATATGGTTCAAAAAATATCTTTACATAGTAATAATATTATCATCGATCTCGTCATCTCTCATGATCTATTTGTCAGGAGGGGGAGATCCTTTATATAATAGCCTGGTCTCATTATTGTTAAGCATATTATCTCTTTATACTGTGAGAGATCCTATGAAGAGGATATATAGAGTGCTTAAAATATGTGGAGCAGATCAAAAGATCTTTAGTATCATCATTATATTAATGAGTTTAATATCTCTAACACCATTATACATCTTTATGTTGTTTGACATAATATTATCATGGATTATACTGCCCACAATATTGTTGCATATATATCTGAACAGAAGAATTGCTTTAGAAACACTTTCTTAGAATTTTCACAGAGATCTATAAGATCATTTGACTACTTTTATAATCAAGATCATTTGTTCCCGCTGTATATATAAAGTTTTATTTATATAGCAGTTATATCTTAAGTTTTCAAAATTTATTTCAGGAAAAGATATATGAGAGAAGATGATTATGTTGTCATTCTAAGAGACGTATGGAAGATCTATAGATCTAGAGAGATGGTGGTTGAGGCGCTTAGAGGTATAAGTCTTGATATAAGACGTGGAGAAATAATTCTTGTCCATGGACCCTCCGGCTCTGGAAAGACTACTCTTCTAAAGATCATTGCAGGTTTAGAAAGACCTGACAAAGGATCTGTAATTGTTGATGGATATGAGCTTACAATGTTAGATGAGGAAGGGCTGGCTCTCATCAGAAACACTATCGTGGGATATATTCCGCAGGACTATGGATTAATTGAGGAGTTTAGTGTATGGGATAATGTGGAGATGCCTCTTCTTATAGCAGGAACTCCTAGAGAGAAGAGAGAATCAGCTGTGAAAGAGATCTTAGAGTATGTAGGTATATATGGTAGAGCAAGAGCATTAGTGAATAAATTAAGTGGTGGTGAGAGACAGAGAGTCGCTATTGCAAGAGCATTAGTGAACACACCAAGCGTCTTATTAGCGGACGAGCCTACAGCAAATCTAGATTGGGAGAACACTAGAATAATAATGGATCTTTTTAAAAGGATTAGAGAGGATTTTAACACAGCAATAATCATGGTGTCTCACGACCCTAGGATCATAGATTACGCAGATAAATTAATCTTTTTACATGAAGGAAGAATTAAAGAATATGCTGAGAAAAAAAGATCTTCAGTATAAGATCATAATTTAAAATCTCTTTAAATCTTTTATGACTTCTCTTCTTTCAACTCTATAGTAGATCATCTTTTTCTATGCCGGAATTTCAGGTGTCAGCCCTCTGGCGGGGGATTAATGATTCTATAATGATCATCAGGCTGGGAAGAAATGCTTCGGATCTCCCCTAGAAGCATCGAGGCACCCTGACAGGATGCCTAAAGCCTTTAAAACATTATACATCTTATCATGCAACAGATGTCTCTCTGAGAAACTTAAAAATATTAAGTGTCTAAAATTAAGAGGTTTAATTGATGAAGATAACGGTAATAAGAAAAGATTTTATAGAAGAAGATGTTCCTATAGAAAGAATAGATCCAAATGTTTGTAAAGAAGATCTTTGTCTAATCATTGGAGATCTAGAGATCTCTGAGAGAACTTTAGAGACTTTTATAGATGATAAACAAGTTATTAGAGAGATAAAAGGCTATATTGAGTGGGGCGTAGACTTCTTTTATGATGAATATAATGAAAGAGATGTTATCATAGGTGTGTTAGCTCCTGAGAAAAACTCAGATCGTTACGGAAAGATCTTTTTAATAACTTATGGCAGAAGAATCATTGTTTTATATGAAAGTTTTTTAAAAGAATCATTTGTTAGAGAATTTATAAAGATCATGAAAAGAACAACTGCTAGAGAAAATTGGAGAGTAATAAATAGACTACTTGAGCTAGAAATAGATCTTTATCAAAATAATATTAACATCTTGAGAGAGAGACTTGAGGATCTAGAGGATCTTATTTGGGAGAGTGATGAGGTTATAATCAAAGATAGAGTTATGGCTAGAAAGATCTTTAGCATGAAAAGATCCATTATAAAAATTAATAAAGATCTTATTCGACTCAGAGATCTTGTCATAAAACTAGAGAACTCAATACATATACTAGATAAGGATCTTATTAATAAAGAAGAGATCTATTATCTAAGGATCGAGATTTCTTCATTAATCGAAACCTTGGAGATATTAAGAGATCTTATGATCAGCATGATCGATATAGACATAGCATACGCCTCTTACAAAATTAATCAAATTATGAAAAAACTTACTGCAATAACTTTGATCCTAATGCCTCCGACGCTTATAGCATCTATATATGGAATGAATTTTGATACTTCGGTATCTCCTTGGAATATGCCTGAACTGAGGCTGCCCTATGGATATCCTATGGCTCTAATCATGATCTTTATTTCAATGTGGCTTCCTTATCTGATATTGAGAAAAATTAAATTTCTCTAACAAATACTATATAAAATGGTATAAAAGATCATGATCAGAGCAATATTCAAATCTTTATGCCCAAACTGTGATATCGAAGATATTAACAGCGAGAGACTTGAGAAAGGTCTTGCATGTAAAAAATGTATGCCTGATGATAAAGACATCGTCAGAGATGGTTATCTAAAACATATTTTTTCTAAAGAGAGGCTAGTAGAAGAGATCAATAGAGTATTTCTTGAGTATGTTAAGGCTCCTATGTGGAGTCTTCAGAGACTTTGGGCCAGAAGATTTTTTGATCAAGAGAGTTTTGCAATGTTAGCGCCTACTGGAAGTGGAAAGACTACTGCACAAATTATTCTGGGAGTATATGCTGCATATAAAATGAATAAGAGGGTTCTTTATCTACTTCCAACAAGTTTACTGGCTCATCAGGTCACTGAGAAAATAAATGAACTTATAAACATGCTTGGCGCAAAAGATCTTATTGTATTTTCTTATCACTCATATCTTAAAGATCAGGAGAGAAGAGAGCAACTAGAAAAGATTAATAATGCAAAAATACTTGTAACAACAACTATGAGTCTTATAAAAAGACCTGAGATACATAATCAGAGAGTTGACATAGTATTTGTTGATGATGTAGATAGTTTTCTTAGAAAGAGTAAGAGTATTGATTATGTTCTTAAAATGATTGGTGTTGATGAAAAGCTTAGAAAAGAAGTTGAAGAATTAATTGATGAAGAGAGAGGTCTCAGAAAATTAATAAAGTCGGAGCCTGATAAATATGAAGAAGAGCTTAAAAGGATCATATCGAGAAAAACTGAGATCAGAAGAAGAGAATTCGGACAGATCATTGTCAGCGGAGCTACACAGACTACGAAAAAAACTAGAAGAATACTAATGCTTGAGACATTACTCGGGTTCTCCGTAGGCAGAAGAATCGAGGTTGGCAGAAAGGTTGTTGACGCATTTATAGAGCCTGAAGATGAGAGAAGTCTTGAACAAATAATTGTTGATGTGATCCGTAGATTAGGCACAGGAGGACTTGTATATGTGCCTCTAGACAAAGGATCAGACTATGCAGAAGCTCTCGAGAAAATACTTGTTGAAAACGGGATCAAAGCTAAAAACTTTACAAAGTCTAGCAGAAAAATTTTTGAAGCATTTGTATCTGGAGAATATGATGTTTTGATAGGCATAGCCTCATCTCGAAGCCCGCTGGTCAGAGGCATAGATCTTCCCGAGAGAGTTAGGTATGCTGTCTTTGCGGGAGTGCCCAAGTTTAAGATAAAAATTGATATTAATGAGTTTCACCCTACCAAATGGCTTATACTTCTCAACAGTATTAGAGATATTATACCAAGAGAATATCAAGACGAAATAGATTTTATAGTAGGTTCTTTATCAAATCTTAGATATCTTAGAAAAGAAGATCTTGAGAAAATAAGAGAGGCTGTTAAAAATGGTCAGACATTAGAAGGTTTTCTAGAATATGCTAGAAGAAATGCTGAGAGAACTCTCAGATTTTTTGAGAGAATACTTTCAGATAAAAATATTCTTGAAGCTATGAGAAAAAGTCCTTATATATCTTTATCTGAGAAAAGAGGAGAATATGTTTTTGTAGTTCCTGATGTCGCAGCTTATATACAGGCCAGTGGAAGAACAAGTAGATTATTTGCTGGAGGAGTTACTCAAGGTCTCAGCATTCTCATCATAGACGATGTAAAAGCTTTCAATGCCCTCATGAGAGAGATGAGATGGTATATAGACGAGGTGTCATGGATTAGATTCAAAGATCTTGATCTTGATGACTTGATAAGAAAAATAGATCTTGACAGAGAGAGAGTTAGAATGATAAGATCTGGAAAAGCCATAGGAGAGTTTAAAGATCTTATAAAGACCAGGCTTTTCATAGTAGAGTCTCCTAATAAAGCAAGAACTATAGGAAGGATCTTTGGCAGACCTGTTCAGAGAGCCTTTATGGATCTTCAGACATATGAGACTGTAATAGAAGACTCTCTTCTGATAATAACAGCAAGCGGCGGCCATGTCCTTGATCTTTCTATGAGAGAGGGGTTATTTGGTGTTTTAATAGAGAAAGACGTTTCTAATGAAAACATAAAAAGTTTTGTTCCTGTATATACTGTTCTGAAGAAATGTATGAATTGTGGAAGAACTGTGCCGGAAGAAGCTGTCAAATGTCCATACTGTGGATCTACTGTTTTTAGAAGCGTCAAAAATTCTATAAATGCTCTCAGACTTTTAGCCAGTCAAGTAGATGAGGTCATCATAGGGACAGATCCTGATAGTGAGGGAGAGAAGATTGCCTGGGATCTATATTTACTTCTCAAGCCTTTTAATAAGAATATTAAGAGAGCAAGATTTCATGAGGTGACTAGAAAAGGTATCTTAGAGGCTTTAAGAAATCTCGAAGATATCAATGAGAATATGGTTAAGGCACAGATCGTTAGAAGAATTGAGGATAGATGGATCGGATATTCTCTCAGTCCTGTTTTATGGAGAGAGTTTAATAAGAATTATCTATCTGCAGGAAGAGTTCAGACGCCTGTTTTAGGATTTGTTGTTGAGAGAAGTAGAGAAGCCTCAAAAAAGATTGAGCTTATAACTATAGAGACTGAGGACGGGCTCAAATTTATTGTCAAAGCTCCTAGAGGAACTTATAACAAGCTTATAGAGAGAGGCTATGTAGAAGTGAAAGATTTAGTTGTTAAAGAGGAGATCGTTAATCCTCCACCGCCATTTACTACTGACACTATGTTAGTAGCTGTCACATCTGCTCTCAAAATATCTGCTGATAAGGCAATGAATATTGCTCAGAAACTTTTTGAGATGGGTCTGATCACTTATCACAGGACTGATAGTACTACTGTAAGCACATTTGGCATCGGAATTGCCAAAGATTATATATCTAACATATTTGGAGAAGAATATTTTGTTCCTAGAAGATGGGAGATGCCAGGCGCTCATGAAGGTATAAGACCTACCAGACCATTTGATGTGCATAGATTAAAAACGTTGATTGCGGCAGGAATAATAAAACTTCAGGCACCATTGACTGAGGAAGATCTTAAGGTTTATGACATGATATTCAGGAGATTCATGGCAAGCCAGATGCCTCCTGCGACAGTCAAAAGGATCAGTTTTAAACTAGTTGTTGGAGATTTTGAACAAGAGTTTTCTTATATAACTGAGATTTTAAAACCTGGGTTTACTCTTATGACGCCTATGCCTATCATGAAGATAGAGATCATAGAAGGAAGAAAAATGCTTAAAAATGTCGCGAGAAGACTCGTCGGCGAGAAGCCTCTCTACACATACTCTGATCTTGTGTCTTTAATGAAAGACCAAGGTATTGGAAGACCTTCTACATATGCGACTATAATAGAGACATTGAGAAGAAGAGGCTATATAATAGAGCCTCCCAAAGCAAGGTCTAGATTAGTAGCAACAAAATTAGGAGAAGAGGTTTATGAATATCTAAGTAAAAACTATTCTCAATATGTCAGTGTCAATAGAACTAGAGAACTGGAGAAGAAAATGGATCTTGTAGAAGAAGGCAAAGCTGATTATACGCAGCTTCTCAACGAGTTGTATGAAGAAATTAATGAGATCATCACAGACGCTGTCTATAACAAAAAAGTTGAGTATCCTAATCTAAATACAGATCTTATTAAATATTAGCTAAGAATAATCAGTCTTAATTTTGTTTTTCATAAATTCCAATCTATAAATCTCTCCACATGAGAGACATGTGACTACTCTTCTCAACATTTTTCCTCTCCCAATTATTCTTACACGTGCGGTAAGCCCAGGTATTAATGGCACATAACATTTTTTACAATACATTCTTCTCATGTAAATAGGTATTCTTATATTAGTCTCTCTTCTGATCTCTTCAAGGATCCTGATCGCGTTTTTAGCAAAATCAATCTTACCTTCTCTAACCCATTTAAAAGATAAGTCAAGAAGTATTTCAGAGCTTTGATAAACAAGATCTTTTAAAACAGATTTTCTTCTCATAGAGACTCTTCAAAAGACTGTATCTAAATTATGATCAAGGCCCTAGAAAGTCGTCTGGCTTAGGAGGCTCTGGCTTTAAACCTTTTCTAGTTCTTATAGCCGCAATAAGCTCTGGCAACATATTCTCAGGCACCGGCATCCATCTGCTGAACTCAGTACCCCATAATGCTCTGCCTGAGGTGGCTCCTCTTAATTGTTGCGCAAGATCCATGCTCTCAGCTATTGGTATCTCAGAGATTATTCTAATCCAATTACCATATAACTCATGTACCTCAAGAATTCTTCCTCTTTTTCTGGTTAAAATCGCCGTCACCTCGCCCATGTAGTCAATAGGTATCTTAATATCAACCTTCTGAATAGGCTCTAATAATGTTGGTTTAGACATTAACATGCCTGCATATATAGGATTTCTAGTTGCTGGATACAGCTGTGCAGGTCCTCTGTGAGCAGGATCCTCATGAATCACTGCGTCATGTAATATCACTTTGACACCTCTCACAGGCTCCATTGCCAGAGGACCTTCTCTCATTGCCAGTCTAAATCCTTGTATGATGGTGTCTCTAACCTCTCTAAGATATTGAATACCTGATGTTCTGTCTACAAACACATTGATATTCTCATCTATAGCCCATATTCTTCTAGCCTCATCATAATCCCACCCGGCTTTGTCTCTTAATATTTTTGCTCTCTCACGAGGATCTTGATCTTCTGATACTTCTCCGGTGGCTATCAGTCTTATTGTCTCCTCATTTAAAGGCTCTACTGAGATATAAAGTCTGTTATGTTTATTAGGAGATTTGCCTTCTAAAACTGGTGAAGATCCTCTTATAGTCTCTCTATATATGATCAGAGGAGTGGAGGTTTTCACTTCGACACCGAAATTCTCTTTTAATAATGTTAATGCGACTTCAAGATGCACCTGGCCCATTCCTGATAATAAATATTCTCCTGTCTCCTCATTTATTTTCAATACAAGATTAGGATCCTCTATAATAAGCTTCTTCAAAGCATCAACCATCTTAGTAAGCTCGGAAGGCGTTCTAGGCTCTACAGCTATTGTGACGACAGGCTCTGATATATAAGAGATCTTTTCAAAAGGAACCATCATCTCTTTTAGAGAAGGATCTACAGCAGTCTCACCAGATCTTGCTCTATCAAGACCTAATACAGCAGCTATGTTTCCAGCATAAATCTTGTCTGCAGGCTCTCTAAATGGGCCCATATAAAGACTTGTCTGTAACACTCTCTGCACTGTCTTAGCATTGACAAGATAAAGCTCTTTACCCTCCTCAAGCCATCCTGATAATACTCTTCCAGTGGCGACAAGACCTGCATGAGGATCGTGTCTCATATCATTTATCAGATAAACTGTGGGTCCATCAGGATCTGCAGATATCATTGCTTTAGCTATCTCACTATCTAAAGGTCCTCTCCATATCTTAGGGATCCTATATGCCTGAGCCTCTCTAGGATTAGGAACATGTTTTATAACCATCTCTAGCAATACTTCGTGTAGAGGTATCTTCTTCTGAAGATCTTCTACAACTTCTCTGCCTTTCTCATATGCTGATATAAGATCGCTTATTTTAATACCTTTTCTCTGTGAGTATGGAATAGTAAGACCGATCCTATCTTTCGCAGATCCAAATGCTATCTGACCTTTCACAGGATCTAGCCTCCACTTCTCTTTGAAACCAGGCTCTCCGTATGTGTCTATAAGATTGTTTATATCTTTAATTATTTGTACAAATCTGTCTTGAATCTCTTTTGGAGTCATTCTCAACTCTTTTATCAATCGATCTATCTTATTAATGAATAATAAAGGTCTCACTCTCTCTTCAAGAGCTTGTCTCAAAACAGTCTCAGTCTGTGTCATGACACCCTCTACAGCATCTACAACGACGATTGCTCCATCTAATACTCTCAGACTTCTCGAGACTTTTCCAGAGAAATCAACATGTCCTGGAGTGTCTATGAGATTTATTACATATGGTTTTCCTTCAAACTCATAATATAGACTTATGTTAGCAGCTTTCACAGTTATTCCTCTCTGTTGTTCAACGTTGAGATAGTCTAATGCTAATATCTCTCCTGCTAACTTCTCTGAGATTATGCCTGCGGCCGCCAATAAAGAGTCTGTCAAAGTTGTTTTACCATGATCTACGTGAGCAATAATACCTATGTTTCTAATCTGATCTATGTTTCTCATTATCTTAAGAATCTGTTCAACACTTTTGTATCTAACCACTTATCACACCACTATCATCTATATTTTTAGAGTCCTTATAACTTAATTTCATTATAAAAATCATTGATCTAATGTACTTATTGTTTTTAAGCTAACATTATGTTAAAAGCGTATTAAACAGGTTTTTTAATGCAACCGATCTATAACAACTCCTGTCCTGCATGTGGAGGCTCCATAGATTCATATAGACTCTCGCTTGGGCTGCCATGTCGTAAATGTCTATCTAAAGTCGATAAAAGACTATTATCATCGCTTGATGATAGAGAGAAGCTTACATATATTCTAGCTGAAACTCTTGAAGAGCCTGGAGATTATATGTACATGTATATTAGAGAGAGAGATCTTAAGTTCTTTCAAGAATTTTTTGAGAATGCTACTGGATTCAAAATGTGGTCTATTCAAAGAACATGGGCTCTTAGACTACTTAATAACGAGAATTTTGCTTTAATAGCTCCGACAGGGCTTGGAAAATCAACGCTTCTTCATATATACTCTCTTTATATAATGAAGATGAATAAAAAAATCTATTTCATCACTCCAACGATAGAGCTGGCTAAACAAACTTATAATAGACTGATTTATTATGCTGAAAAAACTAATAATGATCCGGACAGGATTTTTATTTATGATTCTAGGAAAAGTCTTCACAAAAAATCTTTGGAAGTTATTAATAATGATCTTGAGGGCTTCATATTTATATCGACATCCTCATTACTAGCGAGAAGATTCAATGATCTATCTCAATTAAAATTTGACCTTGTGGTGGCGGATGATCTTGATGCTATATTGAAAAGATCTAGAAATGTTGAAAGAATCTTAAGATTATTAGGTTATTCAGAAGATATCATTGATACAGCTTTTAGAATAACAATTTTAAAACAAAATATGTTGACAGCAAAAATATTAGATAAAAAAGATCTTTATGAGAGATATAGAATAGAAATTGAAGAGCTTAGAAACAAAATTGTTGAATATAGATCTAGAAACAACATAGGGCAATTCGTGATCGCATCAGCAACTGGGAGAGAAGGTATGAAAACAAAGATCTTGAGAGAAACTCTTGATCTTGAGGTTGGAGGTGTGATGGATTATGTCAGAAATATTATTGACACATATATGCACTATAAAGATCTGACTATGTTAAAAGAAGTTTTACAGAAACTTGGAGAAGGAACCATCATATATGTCTCACAAGAGTTTAATGAAGATATCAAAGAGATCTATAAAAGACTTATGGAGGAAGGTTTTGAGATCGGCATAGCCGACTCTAGAAAGAGGGATATTGAAAAGTTTTTAAGAGGAGATCTGAAGTATCTTATCGCATCAGCATCTTTCTACGGAACAGCAGTCAGAGGACTGGACTCTCCAAAGATTATTAGAAACGCTGTTTTTCTAGGAGTACCAAGTTTCGCTGTATCATTAGAGAAGTCTTTGAAAGATCCTAGGAAACTATTGTTGATATTATCTACATTAGCTTCAAAAGGTTTTGATGTTAAGGAGCATCTTGATGAGCTTATGCATATACTCTCTAAGATGTCAGTCTCAGAGCTTTATATTCTTAAAAAAATTTTAAATGGTGAATCAGAAGCAAAAGATAAATTAAAAGATCTTGTAGACAAGATCTTTTTTATTATAGATGATACATGGAATATGCTTCGAGAATTAAAAGAAGAGAGGCTGTATGCAAGATTTGGTCTAATAGATCTTTTGAATAAAAATGTTTTGATCCCAGATCCTCTCACATACATCCAGGCTTCTGGAAGAACATCAAGAATATTAAACAACAGATTCACATTAGGGCTTTCATTAATATTATATAGAGAACAGGCTCTTTTAGAGCTCTTGATAAAAAGATTAAAAAGATATTTAAGCAATGTCGAGTTTAAAAAATTTGATGATATAGATCTTGAGACTGTTAAAAAAGAGCAGGAGAAGTCTCGAACAACAACTTCTGTAGAAAAATCAGAGGCTCCTATAGAGATAAAGACTGTTTTAATGATCGTTGAATCTCCTACTAAGGTAAGGACTATATCTGAGTTGTTTGGATCTAAAAACAAGAGAGTTATAAATGATCTTGTTGTTAGAGAGTTTAGTATAAGGAGAGATAATGAGGTGTATGTAGTGACTATTGCTCCATCTATAGGACATGTGACAGATCTTGTTAAAGATGCTGGTCTATATGGCGTTGAATATGATGGAGAGTTTAAACCAGTATATAATTATATTAAAAGATGTCTCTCATGCGGATATCAATTTGTTGAAGAAGTCTCTCAATGTCCTAGATGTGGAAGTAGTCTTATAAGAGATCAGAGGAAGATCATTGATACGCTCAGAAGATTGGCGTATACCGTTGATATAGTTATGATCGCCACAGACCCTGATCCTGAGGGTGAAAAGATTGCTTATGATCTTAAGAATCTTCTGAGACCTTATAACCCTAAGATATTCAGAATAGAGTTTCATGAGATAACTAGAAAAGCTATTTTAGATGCTATAACAAAAATTAGAGATATAGATAACAAGCTTGTCTCAGCACAGATCCTTAGAAGAATAGATGATCGTTGGGTAGGATTTTTATTAAGTAGAGAGCTTCAGAATATCTATAGAAAGAAGTGGCTTGGTGCAGGAAGAGTTCAGACCCCGGTTTTATCATGGATTGTAGAGGCTTTCGAGAGATATAAAAGTAATAAAGGCTTTTGGCTGTATATCAAGACGTCTAATGAAAGACTCGGCAAATTGAAAATATTTGTTAAAGATAAAGATGATATAAAAGACGTCTTAAAAAGAAGATTCATTAAGATCAGAAGCGTCAAAATAGAGAGAAAAATAATAAATCCGCAGCCTCCATTCACCACTGACTCTCTATTAACATCAGCAGGAAGTTTATTAGGCTACTCGCCAAAGCTCGTAATGAAGTTGGCTCAGGATCTCTTTGAGGCTGGCTTGATAACTTATCATAGAACAGATTCTACACATATATCTTCATATGGTATTGATATTGCCAAAAGATTTATTATCGATAGATTCGGTGAAGAATATGTTGGAAGCAGAAGCTGGGGAGCTGAGGGAGCTCACGAAGCTATTAGACCTACTTATCCATATTCGGCAGATGAGATCTTTGAAGCAATGTATTCAGGGGAGGTCCCTATGACACAATTAACAGAATCTCATATAAAACTATATGATCTTATATTTCGAAGATTTATTGCAAGTCAGATGAAAGAGGCTGAAGTGGATTATTGCGTAATCGAATATGAAATACTTGATAAACCTGATTTAAAAGGATCTGTAGAAGGCATATGTAGAGTTTATGAAGAAGGTTTTATGAAGATATATAACTATATGAAGATGCTTCCGCAAGATATCGAGAAAGATGATGTTCTCGAGATTTTAGATATTAAAGTTTTGAGAGGCTCTTTGACGCCTTTGTATAAAAGTAGTGAGATAATAAAAATGATGAAGGAGAGAGGAATAGGTAGGCCCAGCACTTATGTGAAAGCTATTGAAAATAATCTGAGACATGGATATGTAATTGAAAGTAGAAAAAGAAGATACCTGATACCAACTAAATTAGGCATAGAGATTTTAAAGAAAATCAGAGAGATAGCTCCAGAGATCACTTCAGAAGAAGCTAGCAGAGCTCTTGAGAAGTATATTGACAAAATATTATACGAAAATTATGATGTTGATGAAGTCTTAAGAGACATATTAAGAGAGATTAGAGGTTTAGATTTAAGTCATATAGATCATGAGATACAGATTATTAATAAGATCCTTGGCTCATTAACAGAGAATATCTCATGATCATGCTTCATTTATCTAATATATCAATGTTTTTTTAAGTGTGTATGTATAATTTTATTTAATAGATGAGTAATCTTATGTTTATGAAAGCATTTATAGAATCGATCAAAAGTCTTGACATGCATTCTCCTGTGAGAGTCATGGTGTTAAAAGATATTGGAAAAACAGGCTTCACCGATATAGATCTTGTGAGAGGCGTGGAGATTGATCTGCCAAGATGGGTTGCTGAAACTTTAGAAAATAAAGAATATGTAAAGATCATTCGTAATGTGAAGAGTAGCGATGATGTTAATAGAATAAGATTTCAAGAAGAGAGAAGATCTGAAGGCTCTAAATATGAGCTTCATAAGATTCCTCCGAATCTCTACTATGAGATCAGAAGATTAATAAAGGAATATGAGAAAAAAATTGATTCTAAAGATCCAAGAGTTTTTCAAGAGATCGAGAAGTTAAAGAAAAGTTTTGAAAAGATACTCTCTCTCAGATATAAAAAAATATTATACTATATTCAGGTCTCTGAAAATATTGATGAAGAACTTGAGAAGAGAATGACTTTAGAAGAAAAAATTTTCTATAGGTTGTTTTTAAGAAATATTCATAAATGGATCAATATTATTGCTGTTGAAGAGGGATCTTGATATGAGTAATATGTCTGTTTCACAAGATCAAGATGTAACAATATTAGTAGAGTATAAAGATGTTGTAAAGGATTTTTTTGAGAATTTTTTAGACGAGAACAACAGACCTAAGTATAAAGAAAGGATCTCAGAGGCTCTTAGAAGAGGGAAAACATCTGTAACAATTGATTACATGGATCTTTACTCTTATAATGAAGAGCTTGCGAAAAGATTATTAGAAGAGCCTTTGAAAGTATTAAGAGAAGTTATAGAACCTGCTCTTAACGAGTATATCTTATCAGAGTATGGCGTAGAGACAAAGATTAAAGCTCGTGTAAAGAGTCTTCCCATCACATATAAGATCAGAGATCTGAGAAATGAGCATATAGGAAAACTCATACAGATAGAAGGGATCGTTGTCAGAATGACGCCTCTCAAACAGAGACTTGCAAGAGCTATGATCTATCATTCTGAGTGTCAAGGCAAGTTTCCTGTGGAAGTTGAAGGCGAGTATTTTGAGATTCCAAAGATCTGTCCATTATGTAATTCTTCTAAAGGCTCTTTTGAAATTATAGAAGAAGAGTCTCAATATGTTGATTATCAAAAGATAGTTATATCTGAGATGCCTGAGGAGCTTCCTCCTGGACAGATGCCTCGTCAGATCACAGCTATTTTAGAAGAAGATCTTGTTGATATTGCAAGACCTGGAGATAGGGTGATTGTAACTGGCGTGTTAAGACTTAGCAAAGACAGGTCTTCTAGAAGAAGAACGATCCGATCAGTTTATGAGGCAGAGTTATACGTGTTAAATATAGAACTCAGTCACAAAGGTGTCGAACAGGTAGAGCTTAGTGAGAGAGATATTGAAGAGATCAAGAGATTGGCTAAGGATCCTTTGATTAGACGAAAGATTATTGCAAGCATTGCTCCCACGATATATGGTCTCTGGGATATTAAAGAAGCCATAGCATTACTGTTGTTCGGTGGAGTACCTAAGATCAGGGAGGATGGGACTAGAGTAAGAGGAGACATACATGTGCTGATCATAGGAGATCCTGGCACAGCAAAATCTCAGCTACTTCAATTTACTGCAAAAGTTGCTCCAAGAGGGATCTTTACTACTGGAAGAGGCTCCACTGCAGCCGGCCTTTGTATAGGACCTGAATCTCTGGTATACACTAATCATGGAATATTGAATCCTGAGACATTATTCACTATAAATAATCAGAGGACTGTTTTGACAGATAACATAATATTCACTTTAGACAGCTTCTTATCTCTTTATTCATATACTGAGAAAGGCTTCATACTAGAAAAAGTATCTCACATCTATCTACTGCCAGTGGAGACGGCAGTAAGAATAGAGACATTCACAGGAAAAGATCTTGTCGTGTCTCCAGAAACAAAAATACTTATATATGAGAAAGACAAGATTGTCTGGAAGAAGGCCATAGATCTGAGAGAAGGAGAACATATAATAATAGTAAGAAAGATACCTGAGCCTAAAAACAAGATCATGTCTATACTTAATCTTTTGCCGCCAGATCTTAAGATCGTTGATGACGAAGGGAAGATCTATAAAGTCCAAGATATAATTAAAATGTTTAGTAGCGGAGAGATCTCTCTAGAGATACTTAGGAAAAAGTTTAAATATATATTATATGAGGAGGAGGGGTTTAGAAAGTTCTATAATTTACCTGATCTTGGCGAAGAGTTTATAGAGTTCTACAGCATTTTATTCACAAAAGGTGTTATCGAAGATCTAAAGAGCTCTCACCAAATTAGAATAATTAATGGAGGAAAAGATCTTTTGATCATATTAAGAGGGCTTTTGAAGAAGCTTTTTAATATCGATGAGGATATGATCTTTTCACATAATGATAGAGACATTATAATAAAAGATCCTATGATCTTTAGATTGGCCTCTCATATAGGAGCCTCGAAAAAGTATGTTGAAAGAACCTTAGATCCTAATATACATCTTTTATCAAATAATCTATTGAAAATATTTTTGAAGAAAATATTCACTGAGTTAGGCTTCAGAGATGTTGTCGGACGTGTATATGTTAAACACTATAGTCTTCTACTTCTTAGACAATTATCTCTTCTTCTGAAAAGATTTGGTGTATTAAGTGTTATCACGAGAGATCCTGATGATGACAGCTTTTATTTAATTATATCAGATAGGGCATCTCTAGATATGCTCGAGAGAGAGATAGGGATCCCTGATAAAGTTGAGAATAATTATCAAGGATCGGCTTATACAGATCTTATCATTGATATAGATGATAAACTATCTATCGCTAAGATAAAGGAGGTGTGGCTTGAGAAGGGAGGGGTCATGTATGACTTCACTATTAATAATACAGAGAACTTTTTAGTAGAAGATTATATTGTTCATAACACGGCCTCGGTTCTTAGAGACAGATCTACTGGAGAATATTATCTTGAGGCTGGAGCATTAGTTCTAGGAGATCTTGGGGTTGTATGTATTGATGAGATTGATAAGATGAGAGAAGAAGATAGAGTAGCTATACATGAAGCTCTTGAGCAACAGACTGTCAGTATATCTAAGGCTGGTATTCACGCCGTGTTAAATGCCAGAGCATCTGTTCTAGCAGCTGGAAATCCTAAATATGGTAGATATGAGGAGGATAGACATTTTATTGATAATATAAATCTTCCGCCAACAATATTATCAAGGTTTGATCTGATATTTGTCCTCAGAGACAAGCCTTCTCCAGATGAGGATAGAAGATTAGCTTCTTATATTGTGGAGGCTCATTCAAGATATGAAGAGCTTAAACCTTTGATCGAGCCTGATCTGCTTAGGAAATACATTGCTTATGCAAGAACACATGTGAAACCTGTGTTGAAAGAAGAGGCCAGAAAAATGTTAGTAGACTTTTTTGTTGAGATGAGAAGCGCGGTTGCAGAGAGCAAAGGCATTGTGCCTCTACCTATAACAGCTAGACAGATGGAGGCTTTAATAAGAATGGCTGAGGCACATGCGAGAATGGCTTTGAAAGACGTAGTTGACGAGGAAGATGCCAGCGAGGCTATAAGAATGATGCTTTTAATGCTTAGTCAGGTGGGGATTGATGTAGAGACTAAAGCTATTGATATAGATGCTATAATGACCGGCAAACCTACCAGTAAGAGAAGAAAGATTCATGAGATCGAAGACGTAATTAGACAAATAACTAAGCTAGAAGGAAAACCATGTGCACCTCTCAGCGAGATCATATCTAGACTACAAGACAGAAATATTCCTCAGGAGGAGATTGAGAGACTTCTCAACACATTATATAGAGAGGGTCTTGTTACACAGATAAAAATACATTGTTATAAACTTGTTGAATAAAAATAGTTTAAACATTAAGGTCTGAAGATCATGATTAACACATATGATCTTTTGAGCTACATATTTTCTCTGATCATATTTTCAATAGCTTCTGCACAAGATCTTAGGTCTAGAGAAGTGAATCCTATTCTCTGGCTTGTCTCAGGCTTTGTAGGCATCATGCTTCTCATATTAAGATTTGATCATATAATAATAGAGATTTTGATACTTAACATAATTTTCTCAATGATCATATTAATACTCTCTTTAACAGGATTCATGGGCTTCGCTGACTTCTTTGGATATCTAATACTCTCTATACTTATGCCGAGACCTCTCTTCGAAGACTTGATTCTTCCTCCAATTCTTATAATAATGTTGTTCTCAAATATTTTTCTAGCTCTTTATGTTGCTCCATCAATTTTCAAAAGTTTCAAAAAAATCTTTTTCATAAGATCTGTCTGCAACTCTAGACTGAGATCTTTTATGATAGCTCTCACAGGATCTCCTATGACCATAGATAATTTCTTAAGATCTCGTTTTATGTATCCTCTTATATATCCACAAGAGAATAATGAAAAGATCATTTGGACATGCAGATCTTCATATGATATAAATGAAGATCCTGAGAAGTTCAAAGAGGATCTGAGAAGACTTCTAAATAAAAATCTTGTGTCAAAGGATGATCTTGTGATAGCATCTTGGGGAGCTCCTTATCTGGTTTTCGTATTAATAGCTCTTGCGACTTATCCTATAACCTCAGTATTGACAGAACATGTTCTTTACATAATTTTATTCAGATGATCCTTTTCATCACAATTTTTATATAGACTTGCTAGAATTGTTTTTGGACAAAATGGTTTTACAAACCAACATCTTAATAGGGATCATTGGAAAAACTAATGTCGGGAAATCAACACTCTTCTCAGCAATGACTCTCATACCTGTGAGAATTGAGAACAGACCTTTTGTAACTATAGAGCCTAACATAGGAGTGGGATATGTGAGAAGTAAATGTGTTCATACTGAGCTGGGTCTTCCTAAATGTGACGCTAGAAACTCTATATGCGTCAATGGGATCAGATTTATACCTGTTAAACTTATTGATGTGGCAGGATTAATAAAAGATGCTCATCAGGGGAGAGGGTTAGGAAACAAATTTTTAGATGATCTTAGGCAGGCTGATGTTCTTATTCATGTAGTTGATGCCGCAGGATCAACTGATGAAGAAGGTAGACCTGTGAAGCCTGGAACCCATGATCCTTATGAAGATGTAATACAGATCGAGAGAGAAATAGATCTTTGGATGTATTCTATTATAAAAAGAGACTGGGATAAATTCTCTAAGACGCTAGATCATCTTCAATTCTCAGAGGCTGTTGCAAGACTTTCTCAGAGATTATCAGGATTATCAATAAGATCTGTTCATGTGGAGAAAAGTATCAGAGAGCTCGATCTTGATAAAAAGAAGTTTTCGCTTTGGAGTGATAAAGATCTTTTTGAATTCACAGTGGCGTTAAGAAAGATCTCTAAGCCTATTATAATTGCTGCTAATAAAGCTGATATACCTGAGGCTAAGGATCTGATAAAAAGTCTGATTGAGAGATTAAAAGATCGTATTATAATACCTGTTTCAGCAGAATATGAGCTTGCGTTAAGAAAAGCATCTAAACAAGGGCTCATCAAGTATATTTCTGGAGACGAGAGTTTTGAGATAATTGATAGAAATAGACTGACTTCTCAACAGATCAGAGCTTTAGAGATGATAAGAGAATTTATGAGAGAGAATCATGGCACAGGAGTTCAGAGACTTTTAGATACAGCAGTCTTTCAAATGTTAGACATGATTGTAGTATATCCAGTTGAAGATCCGAATAAATACACTGATTCTTCAGGCGCTATATTGCCTGACGCCTTATTAGTCAGAAGAGGCACAACTGCTAGAGAGTTTGCATATATGATTCATACAGATCTTGGCGAAGGCTTTATATATGCTGTAAACGCTAAAAACAAAAATAGAGTTGGTGCTGACTACATATTGAATCATAATGATGTGATAAAAATTGTCTCAGCGAAAAAATGAAAGATATTATAAAGATTTCTTGTTTATCATCTCTTCAACTGAAAAACTAGTCCAAGTATGAATAATATGAGACTTATGACAGCACTTATAAACATGTTGAAGCCTAGACCTATTAAGCTGTAGAAAATCATGAAACCTCCTAGAAAGACTGTCGCTAAGACCAGTATCTCTCTAGAGACAATATATAATACGATTGATATCAGAATGAATATTATGAAAGTCTGTAGAACGTTAAGATCTAAGATCTTTGAGAGATATTCTGATATTATGATCCCTCCGATCAATGCAATACTTAATCTAAGAATCAGAAATCCTATCAAGCCTCCGATGATCATTCCTATGAAAGCAATCAAAAGAGCAAGTATCTGACTATTAAAGATCTTTATAGATTCTATGAAGAATAAATATCCTAATATAATAGCAAATAATATTGATGAAAGGATCCTAAGAATTCCAGTTCCGAAAAAGATAAACAATAATCCTATGATCAGTAGAAAAACATTCAGAAACACATCATGAGATGGAAGAATCATCCTGTCCAACATTATTGCCCAAGATATCTTCAAATAATATATTAAAAATTTTAGAGAAGATCTTTAGATACCGCATTTTTAATTAATACTTCTTATTAAAAGCTTAATAGACTCAGAATTATAAATTTCATCTTAGAAAATAAAAAGACAGCTTTCTTTAGAAGTGAGAAGATGACAGTAGAGACATTATATGTTTTAGAAAAGATCTTTAGAGCTTGTGATGAAGAAAAGATCTATATGCCATCTGATGACACTTATCTACTCGAAGAAGCTCTTTTGAGAGAGACTGCCTCTATAAATAATATAAATATATTAGAGATCGGTAGTGGAAGCGGCTATCTAAGTTGCAAAGTCTGTAGAGAAAATATATATCTGATCTCGACAGACATAGATCCTTACGCCATAAAATGCACTAAAAATCTTCTTGATCTATGTGGATGTGTAAATTATGATGTGATCATATGTAGATCTGGTTTATGCATAAGAGATCATTCTATAGATGTTGTTTTTTCAAATCCTCCCTATCTTCCAGGTTATGAAGATCATAGGTGGAGCGGAGGTTTATCAGGAGTTGAGATTGCTGAAGAGATAATGTTTAATTCTCATAGAATACTTAGAAGAGGAGGTTCTCTTCTTATATTATTAAGTAGTTTAGGTGATCTAAAGAGGTTTTTAAAAAGATCATTAGAATACAACTTTAAGATCAAGACTGTGAAATGGATTAGAAAATTTTTTGAGACACTTATAGTTTTTAAATTAGAGAAATATGAATAGAAGAGACATCACGATCATAGGTCCTGGAAGTGTGGGCAGCTTTCTAACATATATTTTGAATAGATCTGATGTAGAACCTGTGCTAGTCTTTAGAGAAGTTGTTTCAAATGAGATATATATTGATCTTCGTGAGGAGAAAACTGTGAAGCTTAGATACAGACCTTCTCTCTACAATAATAGAGATTGGGTTGATTCAAAGATTATAATTATCACATCTAAAGCTTATGACGCAGAAAAGATCTTGATTGATCTAAGGAGTCTAAACATAAAGCCAGATCTAATATTGTTGGTTCAGAACGGTCTGAAAATATTTGAATTGGCCACAGAATTCTTTGGGCCTGACAAAGTTGCACAGATAGTATTAAATCATGGTATAGAGAGAGTTGATAAAAACAGATTTAAATGGAATGGAGGTGGGATCAGCTATCTCGGGATGTTAAAAAATTATTCAAATACTCTCTTAGGCTATATATATGATCTGTTTAAAGATCTTGGTATAATACTTGTGGATGATATACAGCCTTATAGATGGCTTAAGCTTGCTGTAAACTCTGTTATAAATCCTATGACAGCTCTTTTGAGAGAGAGAAATAAAGTTGTTGTTGAGAACATATATATAAGAGATTATTTGGCGAAGAGAGTTTGTGAAGAAGTTAAAGAAGTTGCTGAGAGACTTGGCATAGTTCTTCCCAAGGATCCTTATGAAGAGACTTTGAGAGTCGCTAGAGAGACCGGGGATAACGTCTCGTCAATGTTGAAAGATTTAATAAATTGTAGAAAGACTGAGATTGATTATATAAATGGCGCAGTGGTTGAATTTGGGAGAAAGATAGGATTAAAAACTTATGTCAATGAGACATTATATTATTTGGTTAAGAGTCGAGAGATGATGTGTCATGCGAGAGAAAATTACTCCTAGATATTTTATTAAAGCTAAGAAAGAGGGGAAGAAACTTGTTATGATCACAGCATATGAATATATGCATGCACAACTTGCTGATGAAGCAGGTGTAGACGGTCTTCTTATAGGAGATTCTCTTGGTATGGTCATCTTCGGATATAGATCCACGCTTCCAGTCACTATGAATATGATTGAACATCATCTTAGAGCAGTATTGAATGCCTCTCCAAGATCTTTGGTTGTCGCTGACATGCCTTTTCTATCATATGAGATAAGCAGAGAAGATGCTGTCAGAAACGCAGGTAAACTTATCAAGATCGGTGCTGACGCAGTTAAAGTGGAAGGCGGCATCGAGATCATTGATAAGATAGAGGCTATGACAAAAATCGGTATTCCTGTGATGGGACACATAGGATTGAATCCTCAGAGATATCTGATCTATGGGTTGAGACTTAGAGGTTCCACAGCTGAAGATGCTGAGAAAATTATTGAAGATGCCAAAGCTCTTCAAGAGGCTGGAGTTTTCTCAATAGTCATAGAATTCACAACCTCTGAGATAGCCTCTGAAATAACTAAGATGCTGAAGATACCTACTATATGCATAGGATCTGGAGTAGAATGTGATGGTCAGATCTTAGTTTTTCACGATTTAGTAGGCTTGACGCCATCTCCACCACCTTTCGTAAGAAAATATGCTAATGCGAAAGAGATCTTTTTAGAAGCATTAAAACATTACGTTAATGATGTAAGACAAGGTCTTTTTCCTTCAGAGAAAGAAAGTTTTAGAATGGATCCTTCCGAGTACAAAAGATTTTTAGAAAAATCTAAAAGATATCAGACTTTATAGAGGCTATCCTGAATTTTTAAACAGATCATTATGTTCTCCAAGTTTAGGAGCTCTCATTTGAACAGGAGATATTTTTTGTATAATTTCTTCAATATCTAATGTTCTAGAGATCTCATAAAGATCTTTTACTAAAGATATAGGCACCTCTTTTCTCAAAGCTTCTACAACAAGATCTGTGCATCTTCTATTTAATAACACTCTCTGAATCTCGGATATAATATCTTTATGACCCCTCCCCGCCCTTAAGGGCGGGGTTTCGAATCTCTGGGTCTCGAGTGTTAGCCCTCTGGTGAGGGATTAATGGTTTCACGCCGTTATGTGTCACCAGATAGCTCTCTATTTTTCTTGTTATTGTTATCCTGTATCCTGCTCTTCTTGCCATGTTTAATGCTGAATTTATATCTGCATTAATCTTCTTCCCAGTCTTTCTACATATATACAATCCTCTGTATATTCTTCCGTTTTTATGTATCTCTCCACATATAGAACATTCTATACTTGTATGATCCTCAGAAACAATCTCAACATCTATCCCGTACTCCATAAACACATCTATCATCCATAATACTATCTTTCTGTACCACCATATGTTAGTATTATACTCATTACCATTATTTTGTGAAAGCATAATAGGGTATCCAATGTATATCTT
>WYEN01000070.1 GCA_009903825.1 Desulfurococcales archaeon | reverse complement strand
TAGTCAGAGGGATTAACAAATTTAAGTCTAATAGTGATATCGCTACTAGATAGTCCAAGTCTAGACACTGAGACATCAACAATTTTCATCTCCAACCTCTGAATAGCCTCTTTCTCTCTAGTAGCCTGGAAATAGAGAAGTCCAGAGACTATAATAATGACGACGAACACGACAGCAACAACTTTAGAGCTGACCAAAGCAGACACCAACTATAGGATCACCAATTAAATATATAAGATTGTTTCCTCTGATCATGATGGCCATAGATTTTCAACATGTTTTTATCTCTAAAATTTTTCTTAGAAACGATCTTATCAATAAAAATATGTATAGGACAATGAGTTACAGATCTATGTCTGAGAAAGAGAGTAGGTATTCTCACCTATTTTTAAAAATTTTCATGGAAAGGATCTTGACGATCCGAGGGGTATTTTATATGTTTTTATCATAGATGTTTTAGGATCTCTATTAACAGAAATAAACTGTTAAACTTTGAGTTTTTTATTAAAAATATATGGCGTGCATACATATGATCATAGATCATTGTTATGAACATATTCATAATCATTTGGAGAACACTGTGATTAACTAGGAGAAATATTTTATGGATAAATCACAGGTTGAACTGTTTAAGTTTATGTTTAAGTTGTAGATATCTTTCTACATAAGATCTTATGGTCTCTTCATTTACATAGTTTTTATCAAGAATCATTCTATCGATCTTCTTGTCAAAAGCCTCAAGTTCTTTAACAATATCTTGGGCCTGAGGATCATCTGAATAATCTTTTTTCAACAAGTCTATAGATGCTTTTATGTCGCTGATTATTGTCTCGATGATTTTTCTAATTCTCTCATCAATTTTATAACTGATCTTTTTGACCAAAGATCTTGTTTTCATAATATTTTCAAACTCTTTTTTAAACTCCTCAGGATCTGTGGATACAGGCTCGTCAACATCAAATAGATCAATAATTTCCTCAAGATATCTTATATAACGATCCTCTTTTGTTAATCCATAAAACTCTAGATCATGAGTAGCAGAAACATACTCATAATTTCCTTCAGGACCTAAATAACATTTTCTTCTTCTCTTTCTACCGTTTTCATCAACATATTCATGAACAGCATATAGATAAGATCTTCCGTGAATATTCTCTCGATAAATCCATCTATAAGGCTCTCCACATCTAGGACAGATTTTTTGTGTTTCGCGAGACATTTTTCAGTCCATAAATTTATGGACTTCCAAAGTTTAAAAATATTCTCTCAATAAAACAATCGCTATTAAAAACACGTTTCTTATGTTTAGCATCATATGTTAAGAATAAGCAATCATCTGGTTATCCATAAATTTATGGACTATAGGATTTTATGAACGAAGCTCTAAAGATCTTCATATGATGATCGCATGTGATATTTAGTGAAAAATTTGTTTAAGAAGTCTTTTGAGGACTAGATACTTTATATCTAGGCGTATAATAGGGACATGCAAGACATACATATCTATGTCTGTATACATTGATAAAATATTTGATTCTGTCATATTCTATGACAGATTTCATATATAAACCTTGTATAGGTTTTAAATAAGCAAATCCTTTACAATAGCCTTCTTCATCCATATATATACAGGTATTCTCTTTAAAATCAAATCTATATCCTAGGCCTATGTCTATTTCGGTCATCAATATTTTCAAACGTTCTATATCTGCTTTCATGTTATTAAAGATCTTCTCCTGATTTATTATTTTCTCTATGAGGCTTTTGATTTCATTTTCATTTTTTGTAAACAATGATTCAATATATCTTTTAAGATCTTTATCTATATACTCCTTAAGATCTTTATATTTTTTCTCGAGACTCTTAATAATCTCCGATAACGCATTATATTTCTCAGCGTCTGCTCCTAATCTAATGAGTTTTTCTTTAAGCTCTTGAAAACTTTTCTCAGCATAACTCTGATATCTTATCAATTCTACAATTTTATCATCAATTTCAGCTATAAGTTTAGTGATTTCTAAAGTCTTTTTCTCTAGATACTCTGAATATTCTTTAACATCATCTAACAATCTCTTAAGTTTATCAACAACTTTTGTCACAGAAGAAGCTATAATCCTCTCATTACTAAGGATCCTTTCAAAAAGATTTTCTGCAACATCTAATGAAACACCTAGTTTCAAAACAAGATCATTAGGATTCTTAATTTCACCAGATCTTAACAACTCAATAGCTTTAGCCTGGATCTCGATAGAGACAGCCTCTCTCTCAGCTTCTTCAACAATCTTTTTATCAATCTCCTCTCTAACAGCTTTATGAATATCACGCATACTCATTGCTAAAAGCTCAGCAATCTTCTTGTATGTTACTCCGAACTCTTGATGAAGAATTCTGGCGAGAACCTTTTTATGTTCAGAACGAATATATAATGGATTGATCCCTATGGCTTTCGCAAAGTTCTCACGTGACAGACTTTTGATCTCTTCACTGCCCATGCTTTTTAAAAATATTCTTATCTTCGAGACAAGAGAATTAAAATTATATGACATGCCTATACATCACCTCTCTAATACCATATTATACCAGAGAAAGGTATTAAATATTTAAGCCGAAGATAGAAATATGATACCATAAAAAAGAGAAGATACAGTCTCGGAAAAAAGATATCATATTAAAAAGATAATATGGTAATAAAAAGATACATAAACAAATTCATGTCTCTGTAAAGTTGCGATAAAAAATATTGCAAGAAAAAGCCTACAAAATATTTTTACAACATCTATAGACATTTACCATAATACCGTTAAACGACAATACCATAAAACCTCAGCCTCTGAAATAGATGGAGATAGCCACCTTTCTAATCAAAACTTTTCATCCTCAGATCTTTCTTAGTAAAGTTTTGAGAAAATTAGTTATATAATATTCTTGATAAAAAAGGAGGTGTAAGATTAAGAGGTTAGAAATCTATGTGTAGTGATTCGGCTCTTTTAGGTTAAAAAGATCGTATTTTAACTTATGATTTTGTTTCAGATCTTTTGAGCAAAAATTTTTTTGATTATTTCAAAGTTTGGTGGAAAATAGCTTAAGATTAACACTATTGAGCCTAGAAATCTTGCTATTTGAATTATCATAAGATCTTTGATGCTGAATAGCAGCTCCGATATCTTTGGAATACCAAAACTTAATATGCCTATTATTGCTAGAAAAAGTCTGAGCCATGCGTATATATCTTTATTTCTCAACAGATCTTCTTTAAATATTAATGTTATAAGATATATTATGCCGATTAGAATGTTGAATTGTGCTGAATATAGCCAGCTCCATTTAAATCCTATATCAACAACTGCTACAGGATATAATAATGTGTTTAGATTAGAAGCTAGAAAATCTTCTGAAAAATGAAGAATAACACCAGATGTGATAGCCCAGCTTCTGAAGATTATGATGATAAAAATAAGAAAAAATATATTATGAAAAAGATATCTGTGATAAGGTTCATAAATATGATCTAGATCAGGAAGAAGAGATCCTAATACAAACAAAATTTTATCTCTACGAGAAACTTTAGATCCTAGAAAAGAACATACGATTAAAGCAGTTGCAACATGAGTTACAGTCCACATCAGAATATTATAATATTAATATTTTTATGCAGAGATGCGTTAGCAGTCTTAATAGCGTGATAAAAGCCTTAGCTTATATGTTCAAACTATATTTATTAGTCTTCCTTGTTTGTATCAGAATGTCATCATAATAGTTTAACAATTAGCTAAAAGCTAAGTATCAGATCTTTTTTATCGTTTTAAGATTTTTAGATCTTTAGATGTCCTAAGATGTTTTTGTAAACCTCAAGCACGTTTTTCTCTCCATTAATAACTGGTATACTTAATGTTTTAGCTATATATAGGTAAAGTCTTCGTCTCTCTTTGAGATAGTTAATGTTCGGGATATCATGTTTTCTATTGTATGCAGTATTTTCATTAACATCTATTATTATCAGCCTAGATTTTTTAGGAATTAATGATATAAATAATCTGCCAACTAATCGTCTGGGGATCTGATAGTCTCTAGTTTCATACATTAGATCTATAAGTATGTCAGGAATAAATCTATCAATTAAAATAATATAGCCTAGAAATATCCAAATAAAAATTTTAAAGATTATATGAATAAAAACATCGACAGCGTAAAACCATGGCCAAATTCTTGCTAATGCCTTATTCAAATAGAATCTACGTTCAGCATATCTTACACCACTTCTCTCAATAACTCTCCACTTAGTATAACCCAGGATACGACATAAAGCAAGTATTGGATAAGAGATAAAGGCAACCCAGCGAAACCATATTCTCTTAACTTTAAAACCTTTATACCTCAAATACCTCTCGAGTAATTTAATTTGTGTAGTTTTACCAGAACCATCAATACCTGATATAATAACAACCTTATACATCACTTTATCTTCCTCATTATTACATAAATAAGGTTCTGACAATCCTCACCATACATTTTAATATAAAGGATAAATTAATCAAAAATTCGATCATGACAATCTCTTGCTCTTTAATCACTTTTCTTCATACATTATCGACTCGAGAGTTTCACGAAAATTTCTATCAGCTGTTTAACAGATTTAGAATTATCAAACCGCTTAATTATTCCTTCACGATTTCTCAAGCCCAGTTCAACAGCTT
The DNA here is from genome assembly GCA_009903825.1 of Desulfurococcales archaeon. GTDB lineage: Archaea > Thermoproteota > Thermoprotei_A > Sulfolobales > AG1 > WYEN01. Next base: position 10,374 of record WYEN01000070.1, on the reverse strand, counting down.
CCTCACGTTTTAATGATAAGATCCATTCTAGAGCATCAGCTAATTTATCTTCATCTCCAGGAGGAGTCAATCTAACTCCTGGCAGACCTCCTACAATTTCAGGGATCCCGCCGATATTTGAGGCGACAAGCAGTCTTCCATAGAGAAGAGTCTCAACACATACATAAGGGGCAGGCTCGGGTGAGAGTGAAGGTACTGCTAAGGCTCTAACTACTCTGATAACTCTTAAGATCTCTATGGGAGGCATTAGACGACGGTAGACTATGATGCCGAATTTCTCAAGAACTTTTGAGGGCTTACCTTTAGTTACATAAAGCCTATTTTGTGGATGTTTAGGAAATATCTTTTTCCATGCTTCATAAAGAATCTTGAAGCCTTTTATCGGGTCGAAACCTCCTAGAAAACCTATATCGTCGCCTTCCATTTCAACAGGCTTTAGATCTGGAAGCGGATTATAAATTACATATGTCTTCTCAGGACTAATATACACACCTTTTTTTGAAGATAATTCTAGAAAAATTCTTCTCTGAGTTTCTGAAACAAAAATAATTGCATCTGCCAATCTTAAAGTTCTTAAGAAAAAACCTCCAATAGTTGAGTTTAAAGTAGTTGATAAAAAAGCTTCTGAGAAATTTCTTCTCTGAGCCTCATATTTCCATATACATCTGGCACAATCACTCCAACTGCCATCACAGACCTTATTCCCGTAGAAATTATACATATGTCCAATAGGACAAAGCGGATAATATGAATGAATATGAACGACAACAGGCTTATTAATAAATATTTTAACAAAAGGAATTAACTCAAGATCGCTTGCAACAAAATATGTCACATCTACATTACGTAAGATCTTAACTAAGGCCTTGAAATCCAATGAAATCGAGTACTTTCCCCTTCCTACACGTCTAAGGCTTACAACCTTAAATTTATGTTGATGTGCCATCCCATTTAGTAGTTCATTAACTATAAAGATGGGTTTGACACCTATGTCTTGCATCAACTTAGCATAAAGATACGTAGCAAGCTCTCCACCACCCCCTAGAGGCCAGAGAGTATTTACAAAAATTGCAACAGTGGAAACGATCTTGATCACCGTTAGCCAATGAGCAATGGTTTATTCCATTAAAGACAGCTAATAATCATAAGATCTCTCAATAATTTTATTTACCTATCTATTGAATCCTCTCATATAGGATACTCTCTTATCATACTCTACAATTCTTCTGACGCGTTTATGTACTCCTGCTATAAAATATGGCAATGATTCCAATGTATAACTCCTCCTCATTAATGGAGCTAATGTTTGGATCCATTCCTTATAACTTATTTTTGCGGGTAAAGGTTTATCTAAGATATTTAAGAATATTGCATAGCTGATATTTAAAGAGTTTTCTGAAATGAATTTAAGTATTTGATCTTTTTTCGAAATATATTCGTAAGAAAATAATGATAATATGTCGTTAAGTGTTATAAGCCTCTCTTTAATTATTGAATGCGCTAATATATTACAAAACTCGACCTCAGGACTAGGTACGGGCACTATCATATCTATATCAAATTCCTTAACATAGAGGTAAGTAGCATTTCTTATTATAAAATTAGAGTCCATATATACAAGATCTGCTATATGAGGTTTTACATATAGGTCTATAAACTCTTTCAGTTCTGGAACCCTTATTCCAATTGAATATCGATCAACGCCCCAAATTTCTATATTAAATCTTCGTTTAAGACAGTTTAATGCTCTAAGAGTCTCATGGTCACTCTCTACAAGAACATCGATATCAACGGGAGTGTCAGGCACAGGCCTCAACGTCTTGTAGATGATGAAACTAACATCGCATTTATTAAGTAGCTGTACGATGCCTTCAAGATGCATAAGAAAGTTTCTCCTTTGTTGTAATATTTTCTCTATAAAAGCTCCAAGTTTATTATATGAAGATCGTTCCTGCAATAAAAGAAGCCCTAATACCTTGTTTATATACATATATACGAGGAGATCTCGATGTTCACTTAGAAGTTCGTATTCTCCTCTCTTTATAATCTGAAATACTTTCGTCGCCATAGGATCTTTAATGCTGGCTGAGATCCTATCTATAGAATTAAATAACGCTTTTAAGAACTCTGAAGAATCTAGTTTCATCATAAAACCTCTTAAATAATTTTTTAAGGATCATAATATATCGAAGTGTTTTCTCTAGATCATCATATAACAACTTTATTTTGTTAGAGATCTCCTCTACGTTATCTGCCACAAAAATAGTTGGTATCTCAAGATCTTTAAGAAGATTTCTTGAGACTATGGGAATTACACCATGATAAACTGCTTCCAAAACGGTTATCGGAGGATTCATTGCAACATTTCCCCATGGGGCAAAGTATATAAAGAAATGTGATTTTCTATAAAGTTCGCATTTCTCATGATCTTTGATTCTCTCGTTTATAAGATTAACTTTTAAGTCTATAGATTTAAGAGTTATTCTAGTAGGAAGATTCTTAGATTTTGTCACGATCGTAAGCTCCACAGGTCTTCTCAGCTTTTTATTTATTCCTCTAGCTACTTCTAAAAGCATTTGTGGAGGAGATCTATACGGGCTTAGCCTTCCTATATAAAGTATCTTTACTTCATGATCATGAAGTTTCTCATATATAGCATCTATATACTTACTAGAGTGAAAAGTGTTACAGGAGCACTCATAGTATGGTTCTACTAGAATGCTTTTAGCTAGAAAAGTTTTGCGTTTTAACCATTTATAAATACTTTCTGACGAGGCAAGATAAGCATAAATTAAGGGCTGAATAGTTATTAAGAAAGCTTTCCATGACCATTCATGTAATTTTCTCCATGAAACATCTTCTATATGGTATACATGATAAATTATCCTAATGTCCTTACATATCTTTCTAATCGTTAGAATGTCTTTAAATCCTGTATAGTATAAATGTATAGAGTTGCTGATCCGACATTCACGACTTTTTATTAGCTTATCCATACTCGTTATTTCTAAGTTTACGCCATGTTTTAAAAGGATCCTTATTAGCATATTAAGAAAGAACTCCTGTCCTGATATATAGTTTTCAACGTCTATGGGATCCTTAGTCACAATAACTGTGTGCATGAATCTAGAACCTTGGAGATCCTATGCAAAGATATTGCTCGCTATAAAATGCCTAGAAATATAAGCTCACTTCTTCACTGCTATAATTAATATGCCCGCTCTCAAAGTCTTCCTGATGCTAAATAATACATCAAGCAGCCTTGTTACAAAATCACTAAGCCATAGAGTAGCCAATAGAATGTAATATTCTGAAACCGTAAGATTCAAGATGTTTCTCTAATGTTTTAAATGTGTAAAGTCTTATATGTCCTGATACACCCGTCGTCCTTTGTAGAGGTCTTTTTTCAAGTGAATATTTTATTGAACATTCATAGTGAAATGGAAGATAGCCAAATAAAAGAAGTAATCTATTTACCCAACTAGCTAGGTTTGGAGTTGTTAATATGAAAAGACCTCCCTGCTTTAAAACTCTATGAACCTCACTTATCATATTATCGGTATTCCAAAGATGTTCTATGACCTCAAATGCTCCTACAACATCGAATTCGTTATCAGCAAATGGTAATTTATCAGTATTTAAATTAGCTTTATAGACCCTAATCCCTCTCATGCTTGCCTTAGCGAGCAATTCGTCATTTATGTCAACTCCATAAATCTCCTCTACGCCGAGAACATCAGCAGTTCGTAAAGTAAAAGATCCATCGCCACATCCTAAATCTAAATATTTTTTAAGCCTTAAGGATGATATGAAGAGCTTTTTCCATAATGAAGTTAGCACTTTGATAGTTTCTTCCTGCTTAGTGTCTCTCATCATAGATCTATAAGAAAACTTAATCTATGGAACTGTGAATTAACTTTTAGCAGTACCTTAATAATTTTTAATAGAAAATCAAAATTATCTAGCGCCATATTAACCGGATGCAACTGAAGTACAAGAGCTTTCTCCTGCCTAACTTTTATATTAAGTAGCCTGATATAATTTTCATACCAACTTGCTCTCTCAGAAGGAGACATGTTAGGTAGATTATCATCAACGGGCATGTTAATACAAACATGAAGTATATTATTTCGTTTAAAAACCGTAAATCTCTCAGATCTGCAGTCAGATATTATTTTAAAGCCTAATTTAGCTAAGAGAGAATATAAGTAATCGTCTCCTTCATACCCATGAGTTCTCCAAGCTATAGGTCTAACACCTAGCTTTAAAAAGGCTTTTACAGTTTTAAGAACATCGTAATGTATTAAATGTTTGGGCCCATAAGGAGTTCCGAAGAGCTTTCTATATGGCTGTATAAATAGCGTATAGCCATATAGTAGTCCTCGAAAAGCGTAATAAGTATGTGCACCGATTTCAACATTATCGTATGATGAGATAAGACTCTTAATTGTTTCCGAAGAAGTGTCTACCAGTTTGCCTGTTATAAATAATGTACACGGAACATTATATTCATGTAGGACTTTAATGTATTCTAGCCCGGCTCTTAATTCATAGTCCTCGGGAATCCTTAATTCTCCATACGATAGTCTTTTAATAAGATCTGGGGGATGATGTATATCACCAGTAATAAACACGACGGGTCTTGTCATGTGCATTTTACCCTCTGATATACCTGGATCTTAATCGACAAACTATTTTCTTTAGAAGATTCAAAGCTAATACTTCATAATTAAAATGTTTTTCAGCATATTCTCTAATTTTTTTGCCGAGCTCATTTATTACTGACATATTCGTATATAGTTGCTTCAAGATAGAGGATACCTCTTTTAACGAAACGAATGAGTAGCAACCTTTTAAATCATCTACTATTTTTTCTTTAGATCCTAAAGAGCGTAAATATAATATAGGTCTACCAGTCATCATATAATCAAGCAAAGTAGCTCTTACGGTAAGCAAGTGATGTAAAGATCTTGGTCTTAATAATAATAATACGTGTGCTCCTGCCAGGAGCTTTACAAGATCGGAGTAATCGATGTAAGTATTTATTACTTCAATGCTGTTCTCCTTTAAGCTGTTCGGTGCTGATTTATCAATAACTATTAATTTTACTTTAATGCCCTCGTGCTCAAGATCGTTAATGAGTACACTAAGATTTTTAAGACCTATCCACTCCTCTATCCTTCCTAATATTAAGACCTTCAGTGGAGGTTTTAAAGATACTTCCTTATAAGGAATTTTACTAGGAAAGCTTCCAAGCGGGCATACATCAGTTTTTGTATAATCAAGTTTATAGTATAATTTATGGTAAACTCTATAGCTCTGAGAGAGAAATATTATAAAATCGAAGCCAAAAACTATATTGTTAAGAAAAATCCATAATATTTTCTCTAATATACTTATCTTTTTCTTAAGCTCAAGAGCATGTTCAACGGGTGGGTCCATATTGTCAACAATGATAAAAGCAAGCTTAAATAGTCGAAAGATATGTAGCGTAATTAATGTAATAACATACAATGGAAAATGTTTTATACCAAGAAAACTATGAGGGTAATCTAAGATTATGATTATAGGTTTTCTACGGATATGTAGCTCTCTTAAAGACCTTATTACTGCCATGGGCATTACTAGGTATCTAGAAGAATAAATTTTGCCTTCGAAAATTCTTAATAACTTCTGCTCTCTAACGCTATACCAATATACAGCTTCGCCATGAGTTAAGACATATCTAGCAATATTAGAGTAAAGACCGAAATATCTGTGAGTAAGACCTTCTCTGACATCTTTAAAGCTCCAAGCGAAATAATGAGATATTATTAGGATAGAGAACGGCATTTCGCCTTCTTATAATTATCTAATCCTTCTTTAAGATGCTCAGGTATAAAGAGAGGTATTTTTTAGCTACTTTATCATATGTGTAGTTAAGGCTTATCTTATAAGCTTCTTTAGACATTTTCTCTCTTAAATCATTGTTTGTAGCATAGAGTGTGAGTATCTTGGCAATGCTTTCCGGGTCTCCAGGCTTGACTATGAATGCGTTTTTCTCATTTTCAAAGATCTCTGCAACACCTATTCTTGTTATTATAATCGGTATACATCCTCTACCAGCTGCTTCTAATGCTGGAAGATTGAATGATTCAAAGAATGATGGCTGTAAGATCACATGAGCTTTGGTATATAGCTCTGCAAGTTTTTCATGAGGAACTTTTCTCAACCTTATTAATTTAGTACCGTGAGGAATTTTTCGTAGAAGGTTTTGAGGTATATCACCTATTAAGATGAAAAGAATCCTCTTTTTTATCGAAGGAGTAAGATTATTTAATGCTTCAAGTATGACCAAAAGACCTTTATTCAGATAATTTCTGCCAAGTACGCTTAATATCTTAAGCTGATCTTCATCTTTATTCATTAATATGGGAGTTATGTCTGTCCCATTATGTATGACGACGAACTTATTAAGCAAAGCCTTTGGAATAGAGAGTACTTGAACAAGTACGCTTCGCAATATATACGAGACTGTGGTGACCACGTCGGAGAGCTCTATTATTTTACGGATCAAAATATTATAAATTCTAAACTTTAAACCCTTAGGTCTGATCGATCTCTCTATCGGAGGATATCCATGACTTGTAGTTATGGTCTTTTTACGTAAGATCTTTGATAGAAGTGCGATAATTATATTTTGAGGCTCTAAAGCAAATATATGTACAAGATCGCATTTTGCCAACTCTATAATAACTGAGAGAGGATTAAGTAGTGGGATATAACGTACTTCTACATTCTCGGAGAGAATAAGTTTTCTAGGTCTTAACACTGGCACGCCTAACTCTCTGAAAGGTGTTGATAACACGATCATCCTAATACTATTTAGATCCATCTTAGCAAATGCATCTATAAGTGGTGCAGAAACAGCATTAGGCCCACCTCCTCCTCTCAATCCACGTAAATTATATGGTCTGTATCCGCCTAAGAAACATATTTTTAAAGCTCTTCTCATATCAACACCTGGGGAATGCGACTATGTACGTTATATCTGGGCCGGTGCTTAAAACTTTGATCCTGTAGTTTAATTTAGACATTAATTTAACAAACTCAGCAATATTAGAAAACCACACCTCAACTATTATTGTTGGGCGATGTTTAACAATAGTTTTGATAGCACCTTTGATGACCTCGATTTCAGCCCCTTCAACATCTATTTTAATAAGTTTGACATTATCTATGTGAAGCTTCTCAATTATAGAGTCCAAAGTGCATGTCTTAACTCTGATCTTATTTCCAGACCTTGGCCGAACTAAACTATGTAAACCGCTCTCTCGAGCAATATATAGATCCAAATATCCATCACTACTATAACAAGCCATATTAAATGGTAAAACATTGCTTACCTTATTAAGACTTAGATTAATAATCAGATATCTAAAGTTTACTGGATGAGGCTCAAAAGCTAAAGCTGTACCAGCATTTTTTAATTTCTTCGCCATGATCACAGTATACTTTCCAACATGAGCACCTATATCTATAAAAACTCCTCTATCTATATTCATATATCTCCATACAAAAGCTTCATCTAACGGATCAAAGTATCTTATAGACCAATAATCTGGGACAAGAAATACACTATCTTGATAGGCAATAATCAAATCCCGACTAATTTTGTTAATCAAACTACCGTAAAACCCGACATAAGGCTCAACATAAGATAATATTGTTGCAACACTATATCTCAGCTTTTGACTAAGGCCGAGGATGTATTTGCATCGTTTTAATCTAATTGGGATCATTTCAAAGCCTCTATGATACGTAAATTATAAACTCTGTTAAAGAGTTTGTGTAAATAACATTAATCTTATTTATTAATTCTTCATAGTTTTCAATGAAATCACTGAGTAAAGGCTCTATGAAGTATTTTGCTCTCATAGCATATAAAGATGATAAAGAATTATATATATAATGTGACTCTGATATATTTAAGCTATGCCTTATATTTATGAGTGTTTCAGTAAAATACATCTCTCCTTCAGGCCCATTCAAATCGTATACACGTAAACCTGGCCATTTGCTTATTATCTCAGTTAAAAACCAATATGGTGTAGATCCTACATAATGAATAGGCGTCCTAGGATCTCCATAAGTTGCTATGAACATAGCTTCATGAATATATTTTTGTGAGAAACCTATGTAAGTAAGGCTGGTGCCCCAATATGTTATTATTTTAAAAGGTATGAACAAAACGCTTGCTAAAATAGCAATTAAGATCATTATTTTTATTAGTGATAAAAACGTTTTATTCTTAAACACTTTCTCTGTCTTAATACTTTCTATCTTGAATGTATTAGGTCTTCTCTCTGAGATTCTTAGAAGAAGTAATAATACTCCGTAATTAGGAATAATGAAGGATTCAAGAACTCGTTGAGGGTGAGCTGTTCCTGTTGCTCCGTAAATTGCTAGAAAAATAGCTGACAAGCTCCATATATAAATAGTACGCTTAATTAAAAGCTCTTGTATCACTTTTCTGAACTTTTGTCTGTAAAAGAGGTATAATAGAGAGAAAAACGTTATGAACAGAATTATAAGATTAATAGAGAGTACCATAATATTTTTGAGAAATAAAATGTTTGAATAATCAATCTTAATCGGTATTGATCCATATCTCTCTTGAGCTTTATAAACATAAATTAATGGATTAATCTCAAAAGATAGAAATCTGTCTATAGCTGGTAGTAATGCGTAATTTAATTCTGCATAAAACTTTTGTATTGACCAATCTGATGCATAACCATGCCATATCAGAAATATAGTTATAGATGCTAAAATATATGTCATTTTTAAACTAGCTACTTTCTTGACTATATTATTAAAGAGAAGATATGTAAATAACGAGATTATAATTAACGTAGCAAAATATATGTGAGAAATAGTTATAGCAGAAACAACTATTATTAATAATATATATAATTCGAATCGTTCTTCATCATCTAATCTAGTAAGTAAATAAATAAGTACTCCATAGAGAGGAAGCACAAAGATGTAGTGATTAGTAAAACTAGGCTCAGTGTCACTAATGACTACGTAAAGAGGTGCTATAGTTAAGAGATAAAGATAATATTTTGATGTTCTAAAACCTGCAACTATACATAACATAGAAATGGCAAGTATCAGCCTTAAGATAATAGGTAATAAATGACTGACAACATAAACAGCCTCTAGATCAGTCACATTTATAAAAATAGCTGATAAAATCGCGTGAGCTACATCTGATACAGGAAACGGATACTTAGGGTCAGTCACCAATCCATAATTTAATGCGTGAAAAACCTGGGCTTGATGGAAATACTCTATCTGAAAGACGTTTTCATACATAAGTCTTGGCAACTCTATGTATGCTACAGACAACATAGCTGATAAGATAGTTATCTGTACGCTCTTCAGCGAGGGATTTAGGAATAAACCTAAAACTAGTGTAGTAATTCCTAACCAGTAAGTAGTGGGCAGTCTAATTAATATATATAATGCTGAGTTTATATTAGATATATCTATATCAGGAAGTGACATTATTGAAAATATTAAGCTTACAGATGAAATAAGTATTAAAATTAAGAGTACAACCTTTTTAAACATTTTTACTTTATTGAAGATGTTGAACATTTTTACGATAAAATAAGTCTTACGATAAGTCGAAAAATCTGCTATCTAAAGGCTTCTAGCATCCTTATATGTCATGCCTTGATCAAGTCTTGAGCTAGTTTATATCATCTTTTCCCGAATTCTTCAGATTATTTTTCTCTGCGATATGATTTTGATATTATTTCTAAGGCTACATATTTTGCAATCTCATTCAACACTATTCTAGATCGATTCAATTCATTTATATACATGATCCTTGTATATCGTTTCAAGAAACTTTCTGATATAGATATTAAGAGGTCAGGGCCGCCAAGATATTAAGATATATTACTTATTTATCTCCTTAGTTTCCTCAAGAAGTTTTCTAGCCGTTGTTTCCACGGCTTCTCTTGAGCTCATTGAAGGTTTGAATCCTAATCTCTTCGTCTTCTCTATTTTTAATGCTATTCTCTTTACATCTCCTAGCCATCCTATCCCATGTAGCATCGGTTTATAGATCTTTTTAACATCTTTTAATCTCATGATCTTTATTATCTCGTCTGCGACTTCATCCACAGTTATCCAGTCCTCATTGCCTATGTTATAAACTTCGTAGTCTGCATCTGTTTTTCTCCATGCGTTTATCGTTGCTTCTATTGCGTCGTCTATATATATGTAGCTTCTTATCTGTCTTCCGTCTCCAAGGATCTCTAGTTCTCTAGGGTTTTTAATCAGCTTATTGATCAGATCCCATATCACTCCGTGTCTAAG
>WYEN01000033.1 GCA_009903825.1 Desulfurococcales archaeon | reverse complement strand
CTGATCTTAGACTTGCGATTCTTCTGGCGATCCCTATATCAGTCTTGGCAGGATTCTTAGGAGTAGGGCCGGGATTTCTTCTAATGCCAACATTAATATTGTTAGGATACGAGCCTAAGCTAGCTGCTGGGATAAATGCTGTGGCGGTATGTCCGCCATCATTCTCAGCATTTGCTCCACATATTTATACTATGAAGATCTCTACGATCATGACGATCTATATAGTGGCCATAGGCTCAATAGCCGCATACATAGGCGCGAGAGTCACCGCCAGATTCATACCAGGAGATCTATTAAAAAAGATCTTTGGAATATTAATAGTGTTTATGACAGCATATAGATTAGTAAGATTCTTCATATAGATAATAAAGTGGTTTGATGAAACATTTTAATAAATTTTTTGGATCTTGATAAGCTAATGAAACAATATATTAAAAAGAAAAAGAAGTTTTACATTATCACAGGATCACAGCCTTTTGAGAGGATAACACGTATATCTTTCTTCTTAAAAGCCTTCTCACCTCCACTCTCAAATAAGATCAGCCTATATAGTCTCGAGATACATACTCCTCCACCACCTGAGTCAAAGTCGACGTTAAAAAAGATCATGGTGTAGACATAGAAACAGCCTCTCAGGAACACACTGGCTAAAGAGCCTCAACATATGGATCATACGTAAAATAGTATATATGAGAAACATATATGACATAAACAAGGAAGGAATCGATACAAATATCATGCTTAGCATAACACATAGGCGTAAATATAAGATGAAAAACTAGAGAGGTATTCAACAGTTTAGTAAAGCATTTAGATTATCTTGATTTTTCATAATACAGAGTTTAATAGAATTGATATATTTTCATAAAGATAATATTTTAAGGGAATTGTCTTGAGTGAGAAAAATCTGAAGTTTTTGGGCATGAGATCAGAAGATTTAGAAGGAGAATAGGTTATATGAAGAGAAAAGAGATTTTGGGTAGATATGTGAAGGTTGAATGATATAGGCATAAGAATAATATGTGGTGATAAACATATCGAGACTTTGGCGCTGGTCAACTCTGGGTTTGAGTCTGATCAGCCTGATCTGGCGGTATCAATTGATGTCGCAAAAAAAGTCTCTGGCCTCCTAAGGAGTTTAAACTTGAGACCTTCTCGACAGCTGGTGGAGAGGCTTCTGTGCATCGTATAGAGGATCCTTCTTGTCATGTAGAGCTTGTTGATGATGAAGAGATATTGTCAAGATCTAGATGTAATATATTGATAGATCCTTATTTAGATGAGGTTTTGATAAGTGATTATCTGAGTGACGAGCTTGGAATAATTGTGTTAAGCTTTAGAAGAGGCTTGTGGAGACATTATAAAGATCCTTCGGAGAAGATCAGAGGATTAAAAAGATCTTTGTAAGATTTTAACATCACGCTCCTCTTCTCTCTCTAGACCCCAGCTCTTCTCTGAAACAATATATCCCCTCCTTAGGATCTATAATAACTATCCTCAGAGAGCTTAAGAGAACATCATTAAGAAGAACAGGACCTTCTCTCGTTATGTATCCAACAACTTTAACAGGACCTCTGACGCCGTCCTCAGTCAACAAATAAAGATCCATACGATCCATCGTCTTGGCGAAGACGCCTCTACTACCATCAGCAAGGATCTTCTCAGAAAGAGTTAAAACAAGAGATTCAGAAACAAAGTTTTTGGCAAGATCTTGTGGAAGAGTTATCTCAGGCTCAGAACCTGAGAAGCCTGTCGCGGCAATACCCAACGTCTCAACACATCTGCCTCTAAAACATATTCTAACTCTCAGTCTCAGAACCATGTCTCTCACTCTCGTCAGGAGAAAGAATCACAGGGATCAAATCTTTCGAAGAGTAGTAATCCTCTGAAGATAAAAAACAGATGAGATACTCAGAATATTTCATACTCAAGCTAGATACCTTAAATAGATTTATCAAAAAAGTTAATATTTTAGAAGATTAAACAAGATCTGTTCTTTTCTTTATGAAAGGCTGATATAATCTGCCAATCATCTAAGATTATATGAAACCTTGTCTTATCATGATCTTGGTTTCTCCAGTTTGGTATTCTATAAAATTTTAGGGCTTCTCAAATTTTTAGCTTCTTTCATTCTTATTTGAAGAGATCCTCCGGAAAACTCTTTATTATAAATATGTAAAAATCTTCTGATCATAGAATTCAATATAGTGTTTTTAGATAGTTATATACAAGGACTAGATAAATGAGTAAAATCGAGATCATAGGCTTACGAATGTCTTTATATGAAGATGGGTGTGATCTTGTTAAAGAGATCTTGACGTCGATATCTGGATCTGGCGTTGAGATTCTTGATGGAGACATCATTGTTTTGACTGATAAGATTGTTTCTAAATGTTTTAAGAAGATTGTTAAGATCTTTGATGTTAAGCCTTCTAAAAAAGCTGTTGATCTTGCCAGAAGGACAGGTCTAGATCCTAGGTTTGTTGAGCTTGTTCTGAGAAATTCTGATGATCTTTTGACTGTTGTTCCTTTTAAAAGACTTGTTGAGA
>WYEN01000028.1 GCA_009903825.1 Desulfurococcales archaeon | reverse complement strand
TCTTATCATAATAGACTTAAGGCGAATAAGTCTCTAGATTTTTGAAAATTAAGATATATATCTATCTAAGAAAAAAGCGGGCCCGCCGGGATTTGAACCCGGGATCTCCGGCTCCGGAGGCTTGACTCTGATGAAAATCAGTTCACGATCGATATGTGAAAACGTGAACTTTAACTCACATATGAGCTCAATAAAGAGTTTTTCTTTCGTTTTCATGAACCTCCGATGACCATTGATCATTTTTCTTCATCTTTTCGTTTTCAAAACTTTTGTTGAAGCTAAATGATTTTTGTTTTCAAAAAATTTAAAATTTTTGTTTAACAAAGTAATACTTTGTACTGTTCGTGAAATCCGAGAATCACGAATATCGAAGAAAAATTTTAAAAATTTTTTAAGATCATAAGAAAAGATTTTTCACATGGATCATCTGAAAATTTTTTTCAAGAACCCGATGGATCTTTGTGAAGAATCGATATTTTGTTTTTAATAGAGATTTCGTAGATAAGTTTGTCTCCAAATTTCTTGATCAGAAGAAAATTCTCACAGATCTTTTATGTTTTAGAAAATAGGTAAGTAATGATCTTTAGTAGTTTGAGAGAGCTTTTTCAATATTTTCAGAGCTGTTGAATATTGAGGTGTGTATGATGAGATCCTCTCTACAGGTATCAACGTTAAAATACTTCTGAGAATATCAGGATTTACCAGTCTAATATATAAAAGAATATCACGAAGAACATCATCTAACATCATGATCTCTTTCTCCAAAACCTCTTTTTCCTCAGTAATCTTCTTAATCATCTCATAAAAATTCTTCAAAGCCTCTTCACGTTCTCTCTCAATTCTAGACTTAACTTCTTCAGCAACAACTCTTAATCTTCTCAAGACATCTTCATCATAGGGAATCCTAATTGTTCTTCTATCAACATCAATTCTTATTTTTCTACCTTCTTTAGATATTTTCACACTACTCTTAGCATCCCTTATGATCTTTTCTATATATTCTAACTCCTGAGACATCTCTATCATAATAAAGATCTTAACAAGAACTTATAAATATGAATCACAACTTAAACATGTATATATGAGCAAAAGCTCTTTTATAAAGATCTATTGGGAACCCCAATAGATCATATGGATCATATGTAGAGATCTTTTGAATGGTATTCCCAGCTAAATTGAGTTTCCAATTGTTGAGATATCACTATAAACAAAGATCTTTTCTTATATCTGACTCATCTAAGTATCATTATGATCACTAGAAATATAGATCATTATGTTCATCATAATGATTTGATAAATAGATCGCCGGGGCAATATCTATAGGACAAGATCGTCTGTTCAATCAGATCATATTAATTGGGGAGAATAGGATGGAGATAAGAAAAAATTGTTTTAGACTCCTAAAAAAGATCTATGAGAAAGATATAATACTTTGTAGTCTCCCCGGGGGATATGTTACATGAATATATGTTAGACATTTTGTCCTGCCCCACTCCCTCCCAGCGATCATAATGATGGGGCAAACGATTTTGCCCAATAGATCTTGTCCAAGCGATTTTCCCCAAGCGATCTATTAGATGGGAGGGAGGATCCGCCTCCAAGCGATCATAGTTTATGATTGTTAGGACGCGAATAAGATCATGTTATAACAGTTCTTATTTAACGATATGATATGTTTTTATTTTTGAGAGTTGTCATATCTTTGGGATTAAATATGTATTCTAAAAAGATTGGAATAGCAATATGTTCCAGAGAAGAAGTTGAACAATCGTTTAAAGATAAAGAGGCGGGTATGTTTCTTAAACAGCTTCTTGAATATCTAGAGAAGCTTGGTAAAAAAGAAGATAGAGATTGAAAAAGAGTATATTTATCTGTTAGGTTTCATCTGTTTTTAAAGATCTTGTTTTATACTCTTCAGCACTTCTCTTTATTAATGTAATCTCGAAAAGCATTAGATGATAGAAACTGAGCATATATGCTGAAAATGTTCTCCAAACATTTGCATCGCCATATATTAAGACGGCAAATAACTTTTTAGCAGACTCTATTACGTCACTACTCCATCCTTCAAATAAAGTCTCAGCTATTTTATCTTTATTTCTCTCACTGATCTTTAAAGGTATATTATATATTTCGCCAAGGATCAATTCTATAAGCGATAATAGATAAAATATAAAAGCTGAGTGTGACATCAGGCTTTTTATATATATGTCTTCAAATAATTTTTTTACATCATCGTATGTGAACCCCAGATCTTCTTTTAATTTTTTAATATATTCATCAATCATTTTATTAACTATCACGCTATGTTCTAAATACGCCTTACCTTTCTCAGTTAATATATAACGACCTCTCTCATCTTTTATCACAAAACCTTTTTCAAAAAGTCTCTTCATATGTTTATGAACACTCTGTTTTCTAACACCGAAATGTTTAGCTATATATGACAGGCTGACGGTTCTGGCTGACGATTGATCTAGTATTCTCAAAATTTCTACTGGATCTATAACTCTCTCATTTACCATTGTCAGCACCAATATTTAACTAACAGGTGACGCAATATATAACCTAACGGTGAGAGAATGATATTAAAAATGTTGGATCAAGGCTTGATCGATATCGGAGAACTCAAAATCACGAAATCGAGCTTAGGTAAGAAAAGATCAGGAGATAGATATTTGATCAATCTTCCTATGAATCGAAATTACTTGTGGAGAACTCTCTACGAGAAAGGCGTAAAAGTAAGAGTATTTATAGAGATCCCTCGAGAGTCTAAATATATAATTCAGGCTAAAGATCGTGATTGAATAGTTGATAGATAACAAGGATCAAAATTTATGTCTAATAATTTTTCCAAAAAAGATCCGATAAATGATCCTTTTAAGGTCAAGGAATTTATTATTGGTAGCGTCAAAAATAATGGCCGAGGAAACTTCGGGTACTTACAATTACTAATTCTCTACTATGCACTACACGTTGCAGATAAATTTACGCCCGGCGAGATAATACCCTACTTTGGCTTAGACAAACAAAGGTATCAGCGTCGCATCCATGATGCTCTGACACGTCTTGTTAAACGAGGTATAGTAAAAAAGATTAAAAGAGGCTTTTACGAATTGAATCAACATGTAGATCTTTCTTTAAAAGATCTTGAGAGTCTGATCGAGAAGGTCGCGGAAAAAGAGTTTAAAAAGGGCCGAAAGATCTTTAGCAATATTGTTAGTAGATGGATCTATGATGGTGTTATGAGGATCCATAGTATTGGAGCAGAAAGTTTTCTAGAACTGTTCTTTCAGATCGCCTTAGTGAAAGAAATACTTCCTCTCGTTGTTGAAGGTTTGCGTGGCCACTTGCGAAAAGCTGGTTTTTCAAAGAGGTTTCTCAGCGGTATAGAGTCTACGGCAAAGAGATTAGCTGTGTCTATGTCAAAAGGAGATTTCATAATCGGAGGCCATGGTCTATATGGAGGTGGCACTCAGAAGGCTTTGATCCCTGTTTCTCATGTTGAAAGAATGGTTTCTCTGCGGGAAATTGGTATCGATGTCATTGTTCCGAAGGGCATAACGTTGCCAAAGATGCATTTAAAGATCTATACAAGCGCTAGCCCTTACGAGGTTAGAAAGGAGAATATGAGAACCTCTTCTTGAAGGTTCGATTCTTGAATATCTTAATTGTTATAACCAAGATCCCGTATGAAATTATTATTTTGTTTTTATATCGGATCAGAAATATGATAGCTTTATAACCTTAGAATTCGGGGATTCTTTATCTACTTTATCTGCCAAAGATTGTTGTAAAAAAGATCTTTTTTGATCCATATCAGTGTTAGCAAGATCCTATTGATTTTTTCTTCTTAATCTGTAATTTATGAATTAAAAGTATCTTCTTAAACATTATGCTTATAATACTTTATAAAAACAGTTACTAAACTAAGAATATTTTCTAAGAATATTTTAATAATATAACCTTATCATAAAAAGATTTTTCAAACCTCAGGTGATGATAAAAATGTGAGATTATTATGGACATGACATAGTATGATTCTAATAATAGCAGAAAAATAATGATCCTTTTGTAGATAAATCTGTCTACAAACGTTTTACGATGGATCCTTTTTCATAGGATCTTTATCAGGTGTAGCACCTGAAACATTTGTTAACAAATTTGTTAACAAACTGATTTATCATAAAAATATTTTGATCTCTTCTTTATGACAAAAACAAATTGCAGACAAAGTAATTTGTCTATCATCTAACTTGTTCTGCGATTTTGTTCACAGACAAGATCTTATCGAATTTTTTGTCTATAAAAAATTGAAAGTTATCTGATAGTTTAAAGACTTTTAGTCATGTAAGTTTTCTATTATTTATTTTATATTCACATAATGTTAAGATAGTAAGGATTACATGTAAAAACTCTTTAACAAAACACACGGGCGTGTTTATAAAGATCTTTCTCAGATGCTATATCGTAAAAGTTTGTTAACAAATTTGTTAACAAATGTTCTCATTCACTATACCGGAGCGATCCCTATGACTAAAAGAGGAAAATAGTAAACCAAGATAAGGAGATGTATAAAAAGCTTAATAAAAAAGAAGAGAAAAGATCTTGTTTCAATAGACGATGCTACTAGAGACGGATCAAAAATGTTTTCATGTGTAGCACCTGAGAAGGATCCGATGAGAAAAGATCTCTCGAAAACATTTGTAAATAAATTGAAGTTTTTTGTGTTAAATAGTTGATTCAATGTTGCTAGTTATAAAATCCTCGAGAAAGTTTGTTAAAGCTTTGTATAATGCGATCTCAATATTTAATTTGAATAGTTCTTTAATTTTCTCTTTATCTTTAATTTTATCTAGATCTATATCATAATAATAGATCTTTATTGGCAGATGAATAGGACATCTCTTGATCTCTAGAGCTATCCATCCCTCATAGATCAATGTTTTGAGTTTTTCAACTGTCTGTGGATTAGAATATACTTCAGCATATATATTGTCCTTATCTACTCCGATTATACTTTTTAGCTCTTCAAGTCTATTCCTGTATTTATTTAACTTATCGTTCATCTCATTAAGGATCTCAGATAATTCTTTTGGAAGAACGGGTTGTGTGAAATATCTTAACAAATCTTTAGTGTTTAATATGAAGAATGGATGATAAGGAATACATTTATTATACATTCTATTGATCTCATATCTCACAATATCTGCTAAGAAATTTTCATCATAAATGTGATATAATTTGCCTTCTCTGAAAGCATTATTAATAAGTTTATACTTCTTGATCTTCTCAATTTTTGATATACCTATTTTCTCTAAGATCTTTGGTTTAAACTCGTTTGAACAAATGAGATTTAAGGCTGAAACAATAAAAATCAGATCCTGAAGATCTTTATCAGACAGCGTGCTTTCACCTAGACATAATTTGATGTTCTCAAGAATCTTCTGTGTCTCTTCATCTTTAGATTTAATCAGATCTTCAATATTCTTAATAATATTCTTATTCTCAGCTTCTCTCCCAAGTATTAGATATGATATCGAAGGTCTAATCGAGATCTTTTCTTGGATCTTAGCGATAGAATTGATGACATGATCAATTGTCGTCTTGCCAGTCAGATCAGTTTCTGTTATGATGTAGCTTATATCTACTCCTTCTTCATATAATCTCCCAAAAACCTCCCCAAGATCATCATATTCAAACGTTCCTGGAGTTAAGATCAGTACTAAATGTTTAATTTTCTCAGGACTTCCTACTCTGATAAGTCTTCCTATACGTTGATAAAATTCTAACGGACTTTTTGACACATCAAATATCACAAGAAGCCAGGCCTCAGGTATGTCGATACCTTCATTGCCAACTTTAGTTGAGATTAATACTGAGATCTCGCCTTTCTTAAGTTTATCAATTAACTTGATTCTTTCATCTTTACTAACTTGACCAGTGAGTACATACATTGTCTCTTTATGCATTCTTTTACTTAAAACATCTCTTACCTCTTCAGCAGAGACAATTCTGCCTGTGTATATAAGAGTTAATTTTCCTTCTTGAGGTATATCATAAGAATTTACAACTTCTTCTATTAAAGTTCTCACTTTATGAGAGTTGATAGGCTCTCTACAAAATCTCTCTAGAACATCATTTCTAACGATCTTGCCTCTTGCTAAAAGATTTTCATAACTCTCACATAAGGCTTTTCTACCATATTTTACAAAAGTTCTTTCCAAAAAGGCATCTATCTTAGGATCTTTAGTTATATTTCCCTTTAATAATTCGTCATAGATCTTGATTTCATCATCAGAGAAATATGATTCATATATATCTGCTATAGCTAATGGAGGATCAAAATCAGGATCTATATCTTTCAACTTTTTAAAATCATAATGAAGTAGAATAGGTGTTCCAATAATCTTTATAAGTTCTTCTCCTCTAAGAATTTTTTCGCTAGGTAATAGAGCTGTGAATCCTATTAAGATCTTTGGATTCAAATGTTTAAGAAGCTCTTGATAATATTTGTTTCCAAATGCGTGATGCACCTCGTCTATAATTATGAAATCAAAAGATCTTTTCTCATCAATATTTTCAACACATTTTAATGATGTCATTGGTGTTGCTATAACAATCTTTTTATATGGATCAAGAAAATCGCCACATTCACCTTCATATTCTTTTCCGACGTTATCAAAAGTTTTAGACCATTGTTTTTTAAACATTTGATCACATAGAAATCTTGTTGGCTCAACAACTAGAACTCTGTTATAACCACCATATTTAATAGCATAATAAGCTGTGAACTCTTCAAGTAAAGTCTTACCACTGCCTGTAGGCATAGAGACTATGATAAATCTATTACTCCTCAAATTTCTAAGGATCTCTTGAGCAACATAAGATTGATATTTTTTCAACATAATCGGTTTGCCCGATAAATATAGCATTCTCTCGGAGAGAAGTCTATTAAATTCCTCAATGATCATAAGCTCATTTGGATCATTTGACAAATAAAAACACCTTAGAGATTTTTATTACCGTCCTATGATATTACATAAATATTTTGAAAAATAAAAATATTAAATAAAAAGTTTATTTGGGGAGTCATTTTTTGATTGAGAGGATTGTTTCTTTAGATCCTCAGAAGGCTTATGAAGAATTAAAAAATCTTCTTATGAGAAATGATTGTAGAATAGTTAGAGAAGAGCCTTCAAAAACTATCGTGGTCGAGCATGGATCAGTTTTCGGAATGACTTCTAAGAGTATTGAGAAGAGAATAACTTTCACATTAATACCTTATGAAAACAAGACAAGAATCATCAGCGTAACATCATTAACTAAAGATCTGACTTATACTATTATATTTATATATGTTATGTCGGTAGCAATTCTCATAGTATACGGCTTCTTAGTAGCCGAGATGATTTCATTTGTATCATTAATCAGACAAATAATAATTAAAAATCCGTTAATGCCATCACAATTTTATAATATTTATCACGACCTGTTGTATGCGTCTCAGATCGCGATAATAATATACATTATCATGATCATCTCTTTAATTATAGGCGTCATACATACCATCTATATATACCTTAGAAGAGAAAGATTTTCTGAAGAGATCCTTAGATATCTGTCGTGAAACATACTATTATATTTTCTCAACAACTTTTCACTTTATAAAGATCCTTAATATTTCAAGAGCTGTATCATGTTGCTAATGAGACATTTTCTATGATGCTTCTTAACATCAAGTATATTGTTGTTATGATGAATTCTATATCTGCTCTTTTAGTTATTTTAGATCTTCCTGTGTGAGATCCTATTGATGTAAGATTCCATAGTCCTATGAATATCTTTTCCATAGCTTCGCCATATTGATCTCCTCCATAAATCTTTTTAAAATCTATTTTTTCTTTACCTTTTTCTTCTTCTACTTTTATAACTAATCCAAGATCTTTTAGATATTCTCTCAGCTCTTCAAGAGCTTTTCTACAAGCATTCAGACTCTCCTCTATATTTTCAAACATAAGTTTCATAGCTCTATCAAGATGATCAAGAGAGTTTTCTAAATGTTTATTTGAAACCTGTTTGATCATAGGGATCTCAATTATTCTCACATATTTAAAACCTAATTTCGAAAGTATTTCTAACCATTCATCAACTCCAATCTCGATTAATGAAGAACCGCTTCTCGCATCTACCACTAAGGAAATATATTTGATTAGATATAAAGAGCTACCATCATTATACTGTACTATAGGTATATACTCCGGAGAACCTTCGACAGGCTCGATCTTTATCGGTTGCCTTAAGCGTGTGGTAAGTAGAAGAGAAGGTGTTATTTCGAAACGTAATTTACCTCCAGCTCTGATCTTTTCGATCTTTTCAAGCTGTTTGTATGTAAGATCTAATGAGATCCCTGTTATAACAGATCCCTTAGGAGGAATACTGAGTGGAGTGATAGATTTAGCACGACCTATATAATATCTTTTAGGATGTTGAGCGCTTGATACATAGACTGAACCTTCTATATCCCATATTTTAATCTCTTCAGAGACATGACTCATTATCTCAATATCAAAAGTTAATCTCAAACCCTCAGTATCTGGATATGGAAATTTTACATCTAGCTTAAGAAACCTGATAGTTAACATAAATTTCAACCAAATATAGTTCTCTATGATAATTTTTAAGACAATAAATGTTGGCCGGATCTTTTTAATCATCTAACGTTTTATATGGATGGCTGTTATATATTATTTCTTAAACAATATAAATAGTTGGTGGTGTTGTTGGTGGTGTTCATTATTAGAGATAAAAGTTATGATATTTTTCGTGAAGATATTGAGAAAGTGTTAGAAAATCTTGATCCTGAGCCTCTTCGTGGTCGTGCTAAATATTATATAGAATATAAGGGCAAGAGATATCCTATTAAACAAGTTATCTCAGCTGTGACTGGATTACCAAGGATAGCATTTACAGCATCACATGCTTATAGAATATTAACAAAATTAGGTTTTGAAGTAAAACAGTTAAGTTCTGAATATGAGAAGAAGGTGAAATAGTGGATTCTGAGGATCTCATAAGATTCATTAGAAGACTTAAAAGAAAACTAAGAAAATATGAAAAACTTTATTCACATAATGAAGGAGCTGTGAGAGAACAAATTGTCAGTCCATTTTTAAGAATGCTTAAATGGAATATTGAAGATCCAGATCAGATCATCCCTGAATATCCTATTGGAGAGAGAAAAAGAAAAAAGCTTGATTATTATCTGATTATCAGAAGAAGAGGCAAGGCCGAGCATGCTGTTATTGAAGTAAAAGCTTTAGGAAAAGCCAGAGAAGGTGTGTCTCAAGCCATTGACTACGCAAGAAATGTAAAGGCCAGTTATGTTATAGTTACTGATGGCGATACATGGCAGCTATATGATACTTCTAAACCATTATTAAATGCATTGGTAGAAAAATGGAGTATCCTTAGTGAAAGTCCTAGAGAAATTGCTAAGAAGGCACAGATTATTGCTAATACAAGTGATTTCGGGAGAAAAGAAGCATTATCTTCTTTAGAGATTCAGCCTAGGGTAAGAATCAGATGTCCCTACTGTGGTCATGAAGATAGATTAAACAGATTTAGTATATTAAAAACATGGAAATATAGATCGTGGAATGCGTATCATCTTAAGTGTCCTGCATGTGGCAGAAAATTTATGTTTTATATAGATCCTAGTGGAAAAAGAAAAAGTTTTACGATCCCAAGAACGTCTTCTAAATCAGAAAAAGGTGAAGGAAAATGATCAAATATTTATATTATGGTTGTAAGAAGAGAAAAACTTCATTGTTAGGCTCAGATTCTTCTCATTATAGTATCGAGGTCTGAAAAATATGAGTCAAGAGCTTCCATTTACATCAGAGTTTTGGAAAAGACTTGGCGAATATCTTGATAAATATCGTGTTGGAGGTCATAAATTTAAGGTTGAACCTCTTGGCAGAACATCATATTATGGTAAGATCCCTGATATAGTTATAACTGATGAAAGAGGTTTTCCTCAGCTCATTATAGAGACTAAAAGAAAACATGACGCAGGTCGTGAAGATCTTTATGACCCGTTAGGAAAAGCCCCTATAGCTCAGGCATTATGTTATGCGTCTCTTGCTATGGAACATTATAGTATGGAGAGAACACCTCTATTCTCTACAGCAAATAGAGATGTCATATTTATCTTCAAAGGCGTTGAGAAAGAGGAGCTTAAAGATCTTGTAGACATCAATGTGTGTAAAGATAGACATCCTACTTCAGAGGATTGGGAGAGAGCTTTAAAACCTGGTGGATATATTAAGCTTATTAGTCAGGGATATCTTCTGGGAAGATTAGAGAGTCCTCTTAAAGAAGATACTATCAAAAGACTTTTTGATGAATATGTTGAGAAATGGATAAGTAAGACCCCCATAACACCAGTACATCTCTATAGAGTACTAGTAGATCAGCTTAGAGAAGATGTTGAGAAACTTCATGAAGAATATGTAGAAGATGCTGTGAAAACAAAAATACTTGAAGATCCTCAGTATTTTGAAGAGCTATATAACTTAGCTATTGAACAAGGCTATCCTAAAGGAATTTTAAGCCCAGGTCTCTTTTCATTATGTATTTATGAAGAGAAAAGCATTAAAGAAAACGTGTGTAGACCATTAGCAGATAAGATATCAGAAGCTTTCTCAAAAGCCAAAACTGCTCAGAACATATTCTCAGTATTAAAAGAATTAGCAGATAAAAAAGTTGAAGAGTTAGTAGAATATTGTAAAGAAATCAGTAAAAGCGGAAAGATCCCTCCGCCTGTCTGTGGTAAAAAGATTAAAGATGTGATCTCTTTTAAGAACCTATCGAGTCTTATGACTTATGCATTTGCTATGAAAATATTAGCATATAAGATTCTTGAGTTTCATCACAAGATACCTGAGCTTAGACCTCTGAGGAATATTGTCGAAATTAATGGAGAGAGAATAGAGATAAGAAGTTCAGATGATATTGTTAATGTTTTAAACATATTTTTTGAATCAGCCTCAAAAACGTTAGAAAGGATCCTTAATATAAAAGATTTTAGACCGCTTTTCAACACAGGACTTTATGACAAAATAGCTTTTAAAGGACTTAAAGCTATTGAGAGAGTTAACGAATTAATAGAGATTGCAGATGCGATCAAAGAAGCTCTCAGATATCTCCCTGGCGTAATAGGTTATGTATATGAAGGTTTTATACCTCCTCGAGAGAGACATCAGCTTGGTCAATTCTATACTCCTCCTGCTATAGCAAGACTTATAACTAGATGGGCGATAAGATCTGATGATGACATAGTCCTTGATGGTGGATGTGGATCAGGTACATTTCTCATAGAAGCTTACAAAAGGATCCTATATTTAAAGTTTAATAAAGATTATAATATTAGTTATCCTTCTTGTGAGACTGGTGTTAATGAACATCAAGAAATTCTCGAGAGATTATATGGTGTAGATATAAACGCATTTGCAACACAGTTATCATCTTTACATCTAATGCTTATGGAGCCTCGATGTCCTTTCTCAAGACTTAATGTTGAGACAAGAGACTTTTTCACACTTAGTAGTAGAAGAGAAGATAAAAATGTTAAGATTGTCAAGCCGTTTGATGCGGTGATTGGCAATCCACCATATACTAGATGGGTTGAGATCCCTGATACAACAAAGGATCTTATTAAAGAGAGAGTTAAAGACTTAATGAGTAAATATGATCTGTTTGCTGATGTTATGAGAGGAAGAGAGCCGGGGATTTATGTTTATTGGATACTTCACGCATCAAAGAATCTTCTTAAGGCTGGTGGCAGACTTGGAATGATAATATCAAACATGTGGCTGCAGACAGATTATGGAGTGGATTTTGGCAGATTTTTACTTGATAACTTCAAGATCAAGGCATTGATAGATATCTCTTATAGACTTTTTGAAGCTCTGATATCAACAGTCATAATATTAGCTGAGAAAGAGCCTAATGAAAATGCTCGAAAAGATAATGAGGTTCTGCTTATTAGAATACCTCCAATAGATAGCAGGCTTAGTGATAAAGAAGTTGAGGTAAAACTAGATGAAGCTTTAAAATGTATTGAGGAGGCTATAACACCTGATTATGGATTCAGTAAAGATGGGCTTGATAAATGTGTGCAAAACCATGGGATTTGGTATAATTTCGTGAAACAATCTGAGATTCCAAGAGATAAGAAATGGATTAGTCTATTCTTTGAACGCGTAGAGGACGTTGTAGAGGCGCTTGAGACGCATCCATTAATGATAAAAGCTAGTGAATGGTTTAAGCCAAGTAGAGGTAATAGCATATACTCTATTTGGGCTCTCGATCACGGTAGAAGGCCTGATCTTGGAGCTAAAGATTTCTTCTACTTTAGTAGAGATAAAATAGATGATTGGGATGCTAAGGTTAAGGGATTTAAAGAAGCTGTAACGAAGTATCTAGTGCCAGCCATAACAGCATCTAGATATGTCAAGACATTTATATTTACAGAAAGAGACTGGATGAAGATAAGAGATAGGAAAAAAGAGGAGAGAGAGAAGTCGAAATATTCTTATTCTGACGTATGGATCTTAGTATTACATGAAGATAGAAACAATACACCTCAACAATTACAGGAGTATATCAAATGGGGAGAGACTGAGTGTAAAACACAGATTAGAGCTACCAGAGGAGGAGGCAAAATATGTAGCAAGGCCGAAGCATGTAAGGCCAGAGAGAAAGCTAAAGCTTATTTCTATGGATGGTACGATTTGGGAGGATATATACCGACGCCAATAATGGCAATTAGACAGGCCGGATATCATCCACAGTTCTTCTTAGTTACAATGCCTCTGGTTACCTACGATGCTATTATAACGTTTGTGCCAAGAGTAAAGATGAAAGTGGCTAACAAAATATTTGATCCTATCGAATACAATAGAGTTTATGGCAATGTTTTAGATAATATAAAGCCTAGTATAGAGCTTGATGAGATTGAGATTAAAGCTCTTCTGGCATATCTTAATTCGACGTTCAATTGGGCATGGCTCGAACAGAGCGGTAGAAGAACTGGTGGTGGTATATTAGCTCTTGAAGTTAATATCGCTGAGGAAATGCCTATATTAAATGTTAAGAAGATCGATAGAAAACAGATAGAAGATCTTGCTCAACTTTTTGAGAAGCTTGAATTTTCCGCACGATCTATAATAGGTGATAGCAGTAATGAATCTGTATCTGAGGAGGAGAAAGGTGTTGGAAAACTTGAAATGTTTAGGATGCTCAGATTAATATTTAGAGAGATAGATTCTAAAATTGCTGAAATACTAAAGATCAATGTTAATGTAGATGAGTTGTGGAACTCTGCTTGGGAGATGATGAGAAGAAGAGTTGAAGGTGCTGGCAGAAAAGTCAGGCCTGGAGCTGAGATAGAGATAGAAATTAAAGAAGAGAAGGAAAGTGAAATAAGAAAAGGTAGAAAAAGAAGAAAGAGAAGCTCAGAAGGAAAGGTGACTCCTCTCACTAAATGGTTTAAACAAGGCGATAATAAAGATCATAAAAAGTCTTCATAATAAATTACGTTTTGCGTATGAGAGAAATCATTCTCAAAAAAGTGAGGTGACAAGCTCTTTTAAATAGCCTAGGTATTTAGAGTAGTTTTCATCAGCTTCTCCAAGAAGATCCTCATATCTAGCCTCAGAGATTTTAAGTTCTCCAAATCTGCTTTGAATAAATCTTGCTATCTCTCTAGACATGACTTTGATCATCAGTCTCCAAGAGATTTTTCTAACATATTTAGGGAGCAACAGATTGCGTCTTTTAACATATTTTGTTAAAGCTCTTCTACTAACGCTGATCCCTGCATATTCCTTAAGCAGCCTCAAAGTATTTAATGAGAAATAAGCCCACTCACAAGGCTTAACACTCTCTCTTAAGCCAACATAATATCTACAGAAGCCTTCATCATTGAAACACACTAGTCTAGACGTCTCAACATCCAAGCCGTTTATCTCAATAATATCATCAGGATTGAAACTCTCAATAACATATATAGCGTGTGATAATCTGAGGCCTCCCTCAAGCATAAGCCTATAGACCAAATAATATAGCTCATGATTTTCTCTCAAGACGGATAAGGTTTTGACAAGATCCTCAATATTTATCGGGTAGGATCTCACGTCCATCTTATAACTTCTGCTAGGAACTATCTCCATTATCCATCCATATGTCTCAGGCGATATTCTCCTAAGATAATAGAGATACTGGATGTAATGTCTAAACACATTTCTAAGCCACTTATTCTTATGATTAATAACGTAATTAATAAGATCCTCACTAAGAGTTTTTCCTTCAAGATGTTTCTTAAAGAGATTACGATAATAAGCTATCGTCTCAGGATCTAATACTTTTCTCCTCTTCTTTCTCTCTCGTAGAAATTCTTCAAATCCTTGGCTCCATGTGAATACTATTTGAGAGAGACTTATGCCAAGCATCTTTCTAAGATCTTCTCTGAAATTCTCTACCGTAAACCTCAGTATAGCCTGTTTCAAATATTCATCCTTAGAGGCTAACGCCACAGCCTGTAGGATCAATGAGTAGTCTATAGATCCATCTTCACGAATAATCCCCACAGCTTTTAACCTGTCTAAGCCTGCCACTATCTCGTTAAACTCTTTTTCATCAAGATATTGAAGCGCCTTAGAGATCACATCATCAGGGATCTTTCTGAGACCATTCAGATAGTTATGGAGGGATCCTTTTGCTATATCTAAAACCTCTACAGTTTTGTTGAAGCCGAGCTTCTCCTTCACTCTTCTAAGGATCTCTCTTCTCACATCATCACTAAGACCTCTCACATTAACCTTATGAATCCATTCAGGAGAAACTTTGAGTTCATTTGTGAGCTCACTCATGAGTTCACACCTCCCAAGTAGAATCGTGAACCTCGGGGGTTAATAAGCTTAACTCAGCGGGCCCGCCGGGATTTGAACCCGGGATCTCCGGCTCCGGAGGCCGGCGCCTTATCCTGACTAGGCCACGGACCCTCTATTTATAATGTATCTTTTAATGTTTTTACTTTTTTATGTTAATAGTATCTGGTGTATTGTTTTATGAGCATAGATCTTGTTGAGATAATAGCTGAAGTAAAGACTGTTCTTAATCTGAGCGG
>WYEN01000004.1 GCA_009903825.1 Desulfurococcales archaeon | reverse complement strand
GTTGAGATCGCGAGGAGCTATGGTGCGAAAGTTTTTCAGTGAAAGCCTTGGGGTCATGTAGAGCCTGATAGAATGTTTGCTTTAAGTAAAGCAAGCTATAACTGGATTCTTTATTTAGATGATGATGAGTTGTTGGGAAGAAAATTAAAGAATGATCTGAGAGATCTAATAGAGAAAGCTGATAAAGAGATGATTGATGCGTTTAGCATTGTAAGAGTGAATTATGATTTGAAATGTAGACAAATTATTTTTGGTCCGGTTTATCCTGATAGACAAATAAGGATCTATAGAAAAGATAAAGTCTTGTATCGTGGAATTGTTCATGAGCATCCTATTGTCTATGGATCAGTGAAAGAAGCTGTCAAACGACTATTATATTATTCACTATGGAAGTTTATCTAGATATAAACTTGTTTTCTATGCGTATTTAGAGAGCATTGAATATTTCGAACATCTCGCTATTTTCAGCATCTCTATTAACACTGTATATTATCTTGAAAGAGATATTGCTGAAACATAATCCTTCTCTTAATATATGCACAATTATCAGAACAATAGATTTATTCTCCTACTATGAGATCCTTGTTCACACACTAATTAGATTCAGAGGAAGAAAAAGAACAGAACAGAGCAAAATCATATCAGAACATGGGCTTATAAAATTACTAGAACATAGCTCTGTCTAAATGATACTCAGATACTTAATATATATTCAGAGACTTGCAAATAAACTCAGATCTTCGCAAAACATCTTGTATAGAGATCATTATCAACAATCATATGTTTTTATAAAATGATGATTAAAGGTCATAGAGGAATGAAAATGAGATTATCACGATATTAAGCAGGTGATGTCAAAATAGTTTATCCTAAAGTCTCGATTATATGGCTTAATTATAACTCGTCAAAGATCATTTCATTAGTCTTAAGATCTTTAGAATCAATCGTTGAGCTTGATTATCCTAGAGATAGATATGAGCTTATAATAATCGACAACGGATCTACTGACGGCAGTTTTGAAAAGATCAGAAGTTATATAGAGAGAAGAGAAGGTGTTAAGAAAAAAATTATCAGACTAAAACATAATCTGGGTTTTACTGGCGGAATTAACATCGGTTTTAAAGCCAGAGATAAAGATAGTAAATATGTTGCTATTGTTAATAATGATTGTATAATGTTTAATGAGAGTCTCAGAGTTTATATAGATGTGTTAGAATCTTTCTCTGAGCTCGGGGCTCTTCAAGGTGTTATCTTGAGACTTAATGAGAGTGGCATAGATTCTTCTGGTCTTTATCTTACTGATATAATGATGCCTGTGCCATTTTATGAGCATGTCCTAGATCTTTATAGAGATAGAGTAGTTATCTGTAGTGCCGTCGAAGGAACATGTCCTATCTTTAGGATCAATGCATTGTCAAAGGCTTTTGCTTCAGAAAAAATATTTGAGGAATCATTTTATGGATTTGGTGAAGATATATTCACAAGCATTCGGCTGTGGAGAGCTGGTTATAAAATTGCTTTTATATCAAGACCAGTTGCTAAACATAAGAGAGGTGCTACATGGAGATCTTCTGAAGCATTATATTATTCAGCAAGAAATTTTCTTGCAATGACAAAAATGTTCTCTGGTGTAAGAAAACAATTTATTCGTACTCTCACATTTCTCAGAGGCTCTTATAATAATCCTAAAGCAATAAATTTATTGTTTAAAGCATATATAGATTCTGATAAATTAATGAAAAAACTTTTAGATAAATATGGGAGACAAAAATTGTCTGAGGAAATGCCGTTGATAAAAATATCTCCAATGAAAGAGTTTTCAACAATATTATTAAGAAGAACTTTAGTATCATATGTGAATCAGATAATTTCAAAAAATATCAATAGATTCACAATAGCAAGAATATAAAAAACTTATCAATATTCATTATAGTGATGATTTGAAGGCCTGTATTAATATTTAAACAATAAGATTTAGAAGAGAATTCTTAACATTATATAAGAGAGAGGTATTATCAACAAGCGACTAAGTATCTATTAAGAAGAATTTTAAGAAGATTACTAATACAAGATAAGAACCTTTCGTGAAAGGCAATAAAAGAGGTAGGAGATTTCTGGTTTTATCCGATATTCTTGAGTATAGATCTTTTATTAGAAGTAATGTTGAAAACAAACTTTATACTCATAGGAAGCGTATTATTCCTAGAGAGATTATAGCTTCTGACGGCGATAAGATCTTTTTGTAAATCTTCCTACGATCTTATTTTCGAGATCGATGATAAAGAGATCGAGAGACTCTTAATATAGAAAGTTATAGGATCAGGCTTAACTCGGTCAGAAGAGATCTTGATCTGCCGGATTCCAAGCTCAAGGATGCTTTATGAAAAGGTTATCTATGATTCTTTTTTAAATATTTATTCTCAATTATTATTTAGGTGTTTTATACGGTTTTGAAAGGTCTTGTGTTGGCTGCTGGAGAAGGTTCTAGACTTAGGCCTTTCACTTTCTCCAGGCCTAAACATCTTATTCCTCTACTCGGCAAACCTATGATACGTTATGCTATTGATGATCTTGTCTCTTCTGGAGTCAGAGATATTGGTGTTGTAGTAGGTTATTTCAAAGATCTTATTAAAG
>WYEN01000011.1 GCA_009903825.1 Desulfurococcales archaeon | reverse complement strand
TGAGAGAGGAGAACTGGGAGAAAGTTTACGAGATATTGTCTACAGAGGTTGTCTCAGTAGATCATGTGGTTAAAGAGGTTGCCAACGTCATATGGAAGCATTACTCTGT
Organism: Desulfurococcales archaeon; assembly: GCA_009903825.1. Taxonomy (GTDB): domain Archaea; phylum Thermoproteota; class Thermoprotei_A; order Sulfolobales; family AG1; genus WYEN01. Next base: position 2,557 of record WYEN01000011.1, on the reverse strand, counting down.
ATACAAGACATGCTCACTTGATGTAGCAATTAAAAGATTTCAATTACTTAAAAAGATCATTGATGAAGAGCTGGTGAGGCTAGAAAACGAGTTAAAATATCTAGATAACTAGATAAAGCATTTGAAATAGCCACTCAAAACAACATATGACCCCTCCCCGCCCTTAAGGGCGAGGTTTCGAATCTCTGGGTCTCGGGTGTTAGCCCTCTGGCGGGGGATTAATGATTTCACGCCGTTATGTGATACCAAATAGCTCTCTATTTTTCTTGTTATTGTTATTTTGTATCCTGCTCTTCTTGCTATGTTTAATGCTCCATTTATATCAGCATTAATCTTTTTATTAGTCTTTCTACATATGTATAGTCCTCTATATATTCTTCCATTTTTATGTATCTCACCACATATAGAACATTTCATACTTGTATAATCCTCAGAAACAATCTCCACATCTATACCATATTCAATAAATGTATCCACGATCCAAAGAACTATCTTTCTATACCACCATATGTTAGTGTTGTATTCATTGCCATTATCTTGATTAAGCATGATAGGGTATCCAATATATATCTTCTCAACTCCTCTGCTCCATAACATCTCAGCTAGAAACCTAACAGCCGTTCTATAGAGATGTCTAAGTCTCTCATCTCTCTTATATATAGCATGCAAATATTTCTCATGATAATCTATCCATGTTAAGAACCCAGCGTTTTTAAGCAGATCTCTTACAGACCGATATGTAGAGATCTCTCTTTTCCACCAGTAATACTCAGACTTGATTACTCCACCTTTGATGAGTAATGCTGATCCGTCTGAGACTACTACTGCGAATAGATTATTCAAACCCATATCTATGAAGGCCTTTTTATCTCCAACAGGATCTCTCTGTTTAATAGATCTAGGATTAAAAATTCTATTTTTCTTATCTTTATAATTAGGCTTTATATATCCCTTTGGATTTGATTTAGATGGCTCGACACCAACTTCTATAGGTATATAAGCAAACCATCTGCCAGCCTCATATATAATCTCAAGCCTCCCCTGTTTGCCCTCCCACTTGATCCTGCCGACATATCTTATACTTAGTTTAAAATCTTTGAGAATCAGACGGCCCTCACCCTCATTAGTAGGCTCTAAATAATATCTATCGTTTCTAATCAAAATACGGATCTTCTTTTTACCTGTGATCTTATCTTTCCAATATCCTGGTGGAGAAATTTTTCTGATATGTGGCGGTAATTTTCCATGTTTCTTCATTTTCAAAAGCTCAAAAAATGATTCCCATGTCTCCTCATTTTTATTAATTACTTGACCGGCATTAACGCCTAGAAAATTCTTATATTTATGATAATATTTTCTGTTGATCTCAATTCTCTTCTCAAGCGTCAGATCGTTCTTAAAGAACAGCTTTCTCTTCTCATAATTAAGCTCATTCCACAATCTCACAGATGTCAATCCTATGTTAAACAACATCTCCTCCTCATGTTTCTCTGGAAGCAATCTCAGCCTGACAGTTCTTTTACTATTTTTCTTTCTTTTCTCAATAAGCTCTCTAAAAGACTGAAGAGGGTCGGAGCCTTCGGCGGACACACCTCGGGGATTCCCCCCGCCGGACATCCTGAATTTTCTGTCCGCCAAAGACCCGACCCTCAAAAATATTATAAAAACTTATAAAATATACCTCGCCCTGAAGGGCGAGGCTTTCAGTTGTAAATTCTCGTTAACGTATTTGATGAGGGGCTGGGAAATGCTTAAAAACATCGTATAGTATTGACTCTTGGCAGAGATGTGGATTGTGAGCAACGCCTTAGATCATTTGGCTATGGCTAGACATTACCTTGCTGAGGCTTACAAGCTTCTTGAGCGTGGAGACCCTTTCGATGCCGCTGAGAAGATCTGGGCGGCTGTCAAACATTCTACAACAGCTCTAACCGTCGCCGTCTTAAATGAGGCTGCACCCCCGAAGGGGGTTTCGTGGAGGTCGTTTGTTAAAGAGGCGTTTATGAAGGCTGGTCTTAGTGAGAAAGAGGCATCTGAGTGGGCCTCCTACTTCATAGATGTTAGGAAGAGTCTTCATGGAGACTGCTTCTACGGGCTAATATACGAGGAAGAAGAACACAGACCATTAATGGAGAGAGCCAGAGAATACATAGACCTCATCGACAAGATCTTGAAGAAACTCAAACACCAACACAACAAACCTTAGACTTACATGAACAAGCTAAGAAACTTATAATGCTTTAGAGTAGAGCTCGAGAACGTCTGCTCTACTTCGTCTAGAAGCCTTAGAGTCTAACCACGCGCCATGCATACTAGGCGTGCATTCGCCATTTCTTAGACCAAGGATTTCCCCGAGGCAATTTAGCCCCAGGGTTACCGGGTTTTGTTCGAGTTTTCATCTCATCATAGCCCGGGCTATCAGGGCTTCACGTAGCCCTCAACCCCCTCATCTGCATTAAAGATGACAACTCAAACCCCATAGCACTAGCCGTGTATTTGGTTGAGAAAGCTGAAACAGTCATTGCTGGAGTAGACTTCAATGAGGTCTTAGAGAAGA
>WYEN01000077.1 GCA_009903825.1 Desulfurococcales archaeon | reverse complement strand
AACAAGATCTAGGTTTCTTCTTCATCATACGATTTCTCTAGTTCTTTATGTAAAAGTCTGAGATAATGTCTCAGAGGATTCTTATATTCGCATTCCTCGTCTACTATTTTCAAGACATTTTTTATATATGAACATGACGGAATAGGATAATAGATCTCTCTATTTTTATGTTCATTTATTCTCTTTACAATATTTTTGATCAGATTCAGATGTTTATGATTTTCTCCAAAGATCTTTGATATGTTCTCCTCACTAATCTTTGTATAGGCCAGAAAAACTGTTAATAAATAAAGTTCTTCAGGTCTGAACTCTTCATAGTTTTTAATTTTTTCAATAATATTTTTAATACATTTTGGAAAAAGATCTTCTCTTTCACTTACTTCTAAAGACTCTATTTTCTTTACTATTTTCACCATAGATCTTATGTAAAGATCTTTTTTAACTCCTCTGACCTTTTCTTCTAACTCTTTTAATCTCTTTCTATAATCCTCTAAGACCAATGTTTCGATTAAATAAGAGTATCTCTTGATCTTATCTTTAATCTTTATTTTAACAAGATCTGTTAGAAGACTATAGAGTGATGGATAATCATTATCTGAGTATAAGGGCATATAGACGTATCCTTTTGAGACAGATAGATTCATAAGATCATATTTTTCAACGTTTTGTGTCTTAAGTATTTTTAGTATGTTAACAAAGTTTAGAAAATCGATCTTTACTTCATTAACTATAACACGAGTTCTATATCTATCATCAATTGCTATATATATGATCTGAGGCTCTTCTATTAATGATGCTTCTATATCTAATGATTTTGCTAACTCAATTATTGTTTTTATCTCTTTTCTCTCTAATAATTTTTGTAGCGTTTGTGATATTTTGTTAATCTCTTTCTCAATAATTTTCTCTTTTATGCTTTGATCTTCTAATAGATTTATAAATATCATCATTAGATGAAATGTCATTATTCTATCAAAATCATCTAATTTGTCAAGATCTAAATGTTCAAGCCCTACGTTGCTATAGATTCTTTTTAATGTTTTTTCAAATAATGATCTTGATATCTCAGGATCTAAAAAACTATCTAAGTTGAGACCTATCTTCTCTCTCACAATCTCATCGATATCTTTATTTAAACTTTTGATCTCTAGAAGAGTCTTGTTTATATCCATCTCTGAGTAGTAATATTTTGTAAGACGCTTAAAATCTCAGGGTATAAAAAAGTATTTAGTGAGTAAAATGGGCAAATGGGTTATCGCAGCTGCATGGCCTTATATAAATAGTGTTCCTCATCTAGGTACTATAATACATCTTTTGACAGCAGATGTCTACACTAGATTTCTTAGACAGCTGGGTGAGGATGTTATATCTGTAAGCGGGTCTGACGAGCATGGAACTCCTATAGAGCTTGAGGCTAGAAAAAGATCTGTTGATCCTAAGATTATTACTGATCAAGCTCATGAATATGTTGTTAAACTACTTGAAAGATGGAATATTAGGCTGAGCAATTACTCGAGAACTGAAAGCGAGATTCATAAAAAATTTGTTCAAGATTTTATGAGAAAGCTTGAGGAGAGAGGATTTATATATCCTAAAGAACAGACTCTCCCATATTGTGAGTATGACAAGATTTTCTTGCCAGATAGATATGTGATCGGCACGTGTCCATATTGTGGCTATCCCGAGGCTAGAGGAGATCAATGTGAGAACTGTGGAGCTCTTCTAGATCCTACAGATCTTATTAATCCTAGATGTGCATTATGTGGCAGAAGACCAGTGTATAAGACTACTATTCACTGGTTTTTCGATCTGAGAAAAACAGAAGATCTTTTGAGAGATTGGCTACAGAATCATAGTCTTCTAGATGAGAAGATCAAGAGGTATGCTCTTTCATGGGTTAAAGAAGGTCTGAGACCTAGAGCTATTACTAGAGATGTTCAGTGGGGTATCAAAGCTCCTTTCAAAGATGCTGAGGGAAAGACTATTTATGTGTGGTTTGATGCTTTATTAGGATATCTATCTGCTTCTAAAGAATATCTGGAGAGTAATGGGAGAAGTTTTGAGGAGTTTTGGAAAGATCCTGAGACAAAGACTGTGTATTTCATGGGCAAAGATAATATTCCTTTTCACGCGGTTATTCTACCGGCAATGCTTATAGCATCTGGAGAAGGATATATACTGCCTTATCAGATAGTTTCCACAGAGTATCTGCTTTATGAGGGCCAGAAGTTTAGTAAGAGCCGAAGAGTCGGTCTGTGGATTGATGAGGCCTTAGAAATAATTAAAGATCCTGATTATTGGAGATTTGTCTTGATAAGGATCAGACCTGAGGAGAGAGATACAAACTTCAGCTGGAGAGAGTTTCAGAGAATTGTTAATGCAGAGTTGAATGATAACATAGGAAACTTCGTGTATAGAGTTCTCAGTTTCACCAGAAGATTCTTTGATTCTACAGTGCCTAAGCCGGGAGAGTTTGATGATATAGACGTATCCACGTGGAGAGAAGCTGGAGAATATTATGAGGAGTATATAAGATATATGTTAGATTTCAAACCTAAACAAGCTGTTGAAAAGATCCTTTATATAGGAAGAGTTGGAAATCAATATCTTAATAAGAGAGCTCCTTGGAATGAGATTAAGATTGATCCAAGTAGAGCTGGAACAACAATATATCTTGCTCTAAATCTCG
>WYEN01000049.1 GCA_009903825.1 Desulfurococcales archaeon | reverse complement strand
TGTAAAGGTCCTTCATATAAAAGTGATCCTATGACTATAGTCGAGAAGAGGCTCAAAGCAATATTTACTCTAGCTAATATAAAAATGATCAGGATCAATATTATTGCTATTGTCGTCTGAAAAGAATCCATTTAAAATTTTCTCCTTCATATATAGTATTCAAGAAATCTTTATATTAGTTACATATATATTTAAAATCTCAAATGGTGTATATATTGAGTATTAAAGTTGTGTCGTTTGACGTATGGAATACTTTATTAGATATAGACAAGTTTTATCGTATAATTGCTGTGAAGATAAGTGTTTTGACTAAGAGAGATTTTGAAGAGATCTATAGTCTTATGAGAGAGGCTTATAAAGAGGCTTTGAGAGAGAGATTAGAAGGAAGATTCAAAAGAATCATAATTGACTCAGCTGATTATTTTGCGAAGAAAATAGGCGTTGAAAAAGATCTTTTGTTTAAATCTTTGGTTAAAGCTCTCTCAGATGAAGATATAAAAGATCTTTTGTATGATGATGTTGTAGAGACGCTTGAGAGACTTAGAGAAAAAGAATTAAAACTTGCTATAATTGGAAACGTAATGTTCTGGCCTGGAATGGTCAATAGATATATTCTTTATAGAAACAATATTCTCGATTATTTTGATGTGACAATTTTTTCTGACGAGATCAATGTTATGAAGCCTGATAAAGAGATTTTTGAATATATAGCTTCATCACTTAATGTGAGACTCGATGAGATGGCTCATGTGGGAGACTCTGTTGAGCACGACCTTGCTGGAGCAGTATTAAATGGAGTTTTAGGCATATTGATTAGGAGAGATGTTGAGACGCCTATTTTAAGACTTGGATCAAAAGCTTATCTAATTAACGATCTTAGGAGACTAATAGATCTTTTTAATATCATCTAGGGTCTCACAGTATAATATATTCTTCTCTTGTTTCTACCTCTATTCTCAACTTTTAATAGAACTATCTCACCAATTTCTGAAGTATTTCTCACATGAGGACCTCCGTCCGCCTGAAGATCTACTCCAGGGATCTCTACAATTCTCAAAATATTATAATTAGGAGGCATTTTCTCAGCAAGTTTTGTTATCCCAGGTATCTTCAGAGCCTCATCTCTACTTAGATAATAGATCTTTACTTCAATTCCTCTTCTAACAATCTCATTAGCCTTAGCCACGGCATTCTCAAAAACTTCTCTATCGAATCTCTCAAGTGAGAAATCATCTCGAGCATAATCAGGTTCGACCTGGCCACCTGTTATAAGAGCATTATAATCTTTATACATTATAGCTGAGAGAATATGAGCTGTTGTGTGAAGTCTCATAAGTCTATATCTTCTCTCCCAGTCAATCTCGCCTTCAACCTCAGATCCTTTGACAAGACCTTCGTAAGTGTCTAATACATGATAAACATCGTCAGTGTCTTTATCATGTAGAGCCTTCAAAACTTTATAAACTCTTCCACAACATCTTAATATTCCTGTATCAGTTGCTACTCCACCGCTCTCAGGATGAAAAATAGTCTGATCCAGGAGAACTCCTCTATCAGTTATATCAAGGATCTTAGCTTTAAAAACTTTTTGATAAGAATCATCTCTATACAGATGTTTCGTGCTCATTCTTCTCAGCCTCAGACTCTTTATTCTCATCTAAACATATAACTATTATCCATTTTATAACTGAAAGTCTTGTCCTTTAGAGCTGGGAGAAGGTCAGAGCGTTGAGACTTATTCTAGTGACATATCTATTCTCTTTAATATCTTGCAATATCTCTCTATATCTAGCATATTCAATGATAATTATCTTAACACCATACCTATCTCAAGAATACACGCTTTGTCAAAAGCTTAAATTACTATATTATTCTTTACTATATCATTCCTCAAAATTAATCGTGAAAAAGTTGTGTAGCAATGATTCACACTCACATTATGTGGCGCTTCAAGAGAGTCAAAAGAGGTAGTAAAACATGAAGATAGGTTAATATCTAGCCACTTTCTCTCTTTTCCAAAATGCTGAAAAAACTAGGCATATATCCTCGTGGGGGATCTCTGGCCACCCCGACTGCCTCTCAGATGACAGATGTAAACCCGAATAGATGAGGGGAACCTATGATCCGCTCCGAAGGGAGCCTTCGCCCTTCAGGGCGGGGAGGAGGTCAGCTATGTTTGTCCAGCTTTCTTTTGTGATTATTTATCTAAGAAGATGTCATGTTTTCTTTCTTATCTATTTCGATTCTTGAAGCGATTCTCATTAGTATTGAAGCTGCAAGTATGTTTGGAACAGATCCTGATATCACCAGGGCTAGTACTGGGTTTAAAATCCATATTAGACCTATCAACGGCATTATCAGTGCTCCCATAGAAGTTGTCGCATGTACTCCTGCTACTGCGAAACTTCTTAATGCTCCAAAGTATGAGACTGTGAAGACTCTAAGCCCTATATTTATGAGTAAGTTTAATGCTGGTAAGAGTATTAATAATAATGCAAAGCTTCTGTTAAGAGGTGCTAAGATTGCTACCATGGTAATGATTGATGCGTTGAGTAGCATGGATGCGCCTAGCAGTAGAGATATGGAATGTCTCTTGGTGTAGACATCTATTAGGTGTCCAAGTGGTATTGAAGAAACTAGCTGTACTATATTAAACATTGAGTATAGAATGGATATTTCAGCTATGCTTAAACCTACAATGTCTCTTAGAAAAGGTGAAAGAAATCTTGAAAAGATTCCTGAGACACCTAGTAGAAATGCTGTTGCAAGCATGACTAGATAGCGATTCTTTATAAGGATCCTAAGTCCCTCAATAAGGTTTCTACTCATCTTGCTACCAGAGACCAGATGACTTTTCATAGAGGAAGTCTCAATCAACAACAGCCTAAGCAATGCTGTTATAAACATCACTATTGATGTGATGATGAAAATGTTCTTCCCTAGATGACCATACATGTAGCCTAAAAGCGCTGAGCCTAGTGCATATGATGCAGGAGATAAGAGAGATCCTAGAGACAGGATTTTTCCTCTCCATACCTTAGGTACACTTTCAATACGCATTACTAATGATGCTGCTGTAGGCAAAGCATCAGCTACACTATTCAGTATCACTGAAGAGGCTATAAATATGATTGAGAAGGTGTACGCCACATCATGTTGTAGCAGTGCTAAGTAGAGAAGTAAGATTGAAAAAAGAAATGTAAGATCTGATACTAGAAGCGTATACTTACCGCTTTTTTCAGCTAAGAAACCTCCGGCAACAGAGGCTATAACGTTCAACAGCGTAGCTGTTATAAAGCTTAAGGTAAAGACAGTGATACCATACTCCATTGTCATGATAGGGAGAAACCAGGTCAGGAAACCATTAATAATACCTTTAATAAATCCACAGAGATGTAATATTATAAAGTTCCTAATAATCCAAGAATCTTCACTCATATCATTACACGCTTTTTACAAGCTCTTGAGGGAACAGTCCATCACCCTTTATAATTTTTCTGTGTCATAAGGTTACCCTCTATATTTATTTATTATAATAGAGGTTCATAGATTTAAAATAGATAAGTAGAGTATATAAATTTATCTGAGTATGTCATTACAAATCTTCTGATAGATTCCATGCCCATAGTAATTAATAATTGTTGTCTTGCTAACATTAAGTATTAGCTTCTCAGGGAAGCATAAGCCCAGATCAATAAACCTAGGACTCTCTCCTAAATCTATCAACGCGCTGATAATGTTATCTAAGTTGAAGAGAAGCTTCCTAACACTATCTATATAGACATCTGTAGCAATACTTGCATAAGCTATTAAGCATCTTTATTCTCATCTATACATATATCTATTATTCCCATATAAAGTCCCTCGACCATTCTAAGTCTACATCCTAAGGATCTTGATATTTTTATTATGGGGTAATTATCGGGAGAAGTATAGAAAAATATTGATCTGATCTTCATATTCTTAGCCTCCTCATACAAGATCCTCGTGATAGTCTTTCCAACACCTTTTCTACGATAACTAGGATGTACAACAACAGCCACTTCACCTGATCTATGCAGAACTCCTTCAGCAATTATCTTGCCATCATATTCTGCAACATAGACTATTATGTTAGGATCTTTTATATATCTCTCTATCTCTTCCATGCTAGGTCTCTTTATATATAGAAATCTCATATAAAGATCTTCTGTTGAGAGAGATTCATATAATCTAAAGATCCCTTCTACGTCTTTAGTAGAAGCTCTTCTATATATGATCTTGCTGGGATCGATGTTCTCCATATGTCTCAAAAATATATTGTTTTAAAAAAAATTATAATGTGATGAAGAATGCCGTGAACTCTGAGATGTGATGAAGGCTCGTGTTTCGGATCATATTTTCAATCAAAACCTGGAGGTCTTATCTTCACAACTTCTTTATTAACTAGTGTAGGCGGGATCTGTTTATTATAAAATGCTATAAGATTATCAGCGACTAGATTAGCCATTCCAAGTCTAGCCTCATAAGTGGCGCTTCCAATATGTGGAGCCAAAACAACATTGTCAAGACTTGTCAAAGGATGATCTGGTGGAAGAGGCTCTTGCTCAAAGACGTCTAAGCCTGCCGCAAAAATTCTTTTCTCTCTAAGAGCTTTTAATAGAGCTTCTGTATCAACTACAGCTCCTCTGGCTGTATTTACCAATATAGCTGTCTTCTTCATTTTATTAAGAAATCTCTCATCAATCAAATGATAAGTCTCTTTAGTGAGTGGAGTATGTATCGTGACCACATCTGAGACCTCTGCTAATTTATATAGATCCATATATTCAGCCTGATATTTACGTTCGAACTCTTCATTTCTTACAATATCATAATAAACGATCTTCATTCCAAAGGCTTTTCCTATCTCAGCAACTCTAGATCCTATTCTGCCCAATCCTATCACTCCAAGGATCTTGTCTTTAAGCTCGATCCCTAGCATCATCTTCGGATGCCAAGCAGTCTTAGTATCTCTCCAGCCGCCTGATCTAACGAATTTATCTGCCTCGACAATTCTTCTGGCAGCAGCAAGGATCAGTGCCCACGTAAGTTCTGCAGTGGCCTCTGTCAACACCCCAGGAGTATTAGTTACATAGATGCCATGTCTAGTTGCACATTCTATGTCTATATTGTCAAAGCCTACAGCATATTGAGCTATTATTCTCAGGCTTTTCGCATTCTCAATTACTTGACAATCAATTTTATCAGCAAGCAAAGTCACAAGAGCATCATATTTACTGGCTTTCTCAATTATGACCTCTCTGGGAGGCTCATAGTATTTGTCCCAGATCTCGACATCATAATATTGTTTAATTCTGTTTATAGCTTCATCAAAAAGTTCTCTAGATATAAACACCTTAGGCCTTCTACCGCTCATATAAACACCTCCTACTGTTATTACTAAGTAGACATAAAATTATTTTTAAGAGAAACCATGCTCTTTAAGACTATCAAAAGATCAAAAGATTCTATAAGATCTCTCTTAATTATAATAATATTTATCAAAAGATCTCGAAACATAATCAGTAAAAACTTGTGAAGAGAAATTTTTATAAGTATTATCAGCAGTACTATAAAGGTGAGACAATGGTCAGGCTAACTGATAAATTAGAGATGTTATTTAAAGATATTGTTAAAAGAGATTCTGAAGGTATATACTGGTTCAAGACTTATTTAGCCGGTGAATGGGTATCAACAAAAGAGTATTCAGATGTGTATAGTCCTATTGATGAAAGTGTTATAGCAAAAATGCCTAGACTAAGTTATGAAGATATCAATCGGACTATTGATAAGATCTATAGTAGTGGTAGATGGAGTGCCAGAAACACACCTGGACATAAGAGACTGAGAATATTATTTAGAGCCGCCGAACTTTTGAGAGAATATGAAGATGTTCTTGTAGACTCTCTGATTATAAACGCTGGAAAAACTATATCAGCTGCCAGAGGAGAAGTGAAAGCTTCAATAGATCGTTTGGAGAGAGCTGACATGGATCTGAGGAAAGTCTTAGGAGACTACATACCTGGAGACTGGAGCGACGAGACTTTAGAGACTGAGAGCATTGTGAGAAGAGAGCCTGTAGGGATCGTCCTCATAATAACACCATTTAACTATCCTCTCTTCGACACTGTGAACAAGATAGTTTATTCATTTATAGTAGGCAACGCATTCATTGTTAAACCTGCATCAGCAGATCCTGTTCCAGTGATATTGTTAGCTAAGATCCTTGAGCAGGCTGGAATGCCTAAAGACTCTTTCGCAATCATAACAGTATCTGGAAGAGAGATGGATAAGATAGTATCTGACAAAAGAATTGCCGCCATATCTTTGACAGGCAGCACTGAGACTGGAGAGAAAGTTCTTAAGACGGCTGGTGTTAAACAGTTTGTTATGGAGCTTGGTGGAGGAGATCCTGCGATCATTTTATCAGATGCAGATCTTGAGTGGGCTGCTCAGAGAGTTGCCAGAGGAATATACACCTACAGCGGTCAGAGATGTGATGCTATAAAATTAATTCTTGTTGAGAGATCTGTTTATGAGAGATTTAAAGAGCTTTTGATCAATGAGCTGAAAAAAGTTAAAATAGGAGATCCTAGAGACCCTAGCGTAGACATGGGTCCTGTGATAAGCGCAGATGTAGTTGATGAAGTTATAGACGCTGTGAGAGATGCAGAGTCTAAAGGAGGAAAGATTCTTTTTGGAGGAAGAAGAATTGGAAGAACATATATTGAGCCTACACTTATAGAAGCCGACAAATCTATAGTAAAGAGTCTGAAGGCTTATCAGAAAGAGATTTTTGCATCAATAGCTGTGATAACATCTATAGATAATGTTGACGAGGCTATTGAGCTTAGCAATGGAAGAAGATACGGGCTTGACGCAGCGATCTTTGGAAAAGATATTAATAAGATAAGAAAATTGATCAGATTTTTAGAGGTGGGCGCTGTATACATAAACGACTATCCTAGACATGGAATAGGTTATTATCCATTCGGTGGTAGAAAAGATTCTGGGATTGGTAGAGAGGGCATCGGCTATTCACTAGAGTATGTCACCGCCTACAAATCTATAGTATATAACTATAAAGGAGCAGGCGTCTGGGAGTACCTATAAACTCTTGATAAAAAATTTTTTATCTTAAATATTTTTAAAAGCAAATAACTTAGGTAGATAATAAATTGATCGTTAGCATAACGCCTGAGATAGGAATTGATGAGATACCTATATACGCAGGAGGATTAGGAGTCTTAGAAGGAGATAAGTTTATAGAAGCTTCTGAGAAAGGTCTTGAATATGTTGTAATTACGTTATTTTATAGAAGAGGATACGTATATTATAATTTTGATCCTGAGAAAGGTCTTGTTGAAGAGGCGAGAGACTTCAGCGAATATGAGGTGAAGCTGTCTAGAGAAGATCCTTTTAAAATATATTTTGATAACAAAGAGATCATTATAACGCCTCTCGTCTTCGTAAGAAATAAAGCTAAAATAGTTTATCTAAAGATCTCTGCTCCAAAAGATTTTGAGGAGAAGTTAAGCAGATTATATGTAGAAGACGATAAATATTGGTTTGAGGCTAAATATATTATACTTGCAAAAGCATCATATGAATATATAGACAAGAGAATAGGTTTTGAAAATATATCTACTATAGATATGCAAGAATCTTTAGCATCATTAATCTCAATATTGTTGCCACATACATTCAGAAAAAGACTTGTGATACACACCCCAGGACCGTGGGGTCATCCGAAGATCTCTAGAGAAGTTCTGGCTAGAGAGCTTGGATATACAGGTGGAGAAGAGATTATCACAAAAATATCTTCATCACGTGTAGACAAGATCTTTACAGTATCTGAGAAACATTATGAGATCACAAGAGCAACTTTTCCAGAGTTTGATATAAAACTATCTTATGTGACTAATGGGGTCAGCCTCAGAAGATGGATGAGTGAAGAGATTAAAAATATATACAGAGATGAAAGAATAGATCCTTCTCAATTTATAGAGGCTCATAACAAAATTAAGAAGAGACTTCTCGAGCTGGCAAGATCTTATAAAAAAGATCTTGATATAAAAGATCGTGTTTTTATAGCCTCATGGGCTAGAAGGGTCACAAGATATAAAAGACCTTATTTCATGATAAGATTAATAGAAGATCTTGCTGATAAAATGAATGTCTTGTTCATCTTAGGAGGAAAAGCTCATCCTAGAGATGGAGAAGGAGTTGGCTACATGAAGATCTTTTATGAGCTTCATAGAGAATATCCAAACGTTGTCTACATATATGATTATGATGTGGAAAAAGCTAAGACTATCTTAGCAGGATCAGACCTATTGTTGTTCACGCCTTTCCCAGGGTGGGAGGCCTCTGGAACAAGTTTTATGAAAGCTGGCGTAAATGGTGTGCCTACTCTCGCCTCTAGAGACGGAGCTGCTATTGAAATGATCTCTGACGGATTTAACGGATGGCTCTTCGGCTCAGACATAAGATATCCTATAGATCTTTATTCAAACACGGCCTCTGAAATTGATCAGAGAGATTATGTCTCTCTATATGATAGCTTTAAAAAGATTATTGATGTATATGAGAATAATTTTGATTACTATCTAGAGATAATGATCAATACTCTAAAAACTTTCTCGAAAGACGCTGATATAAACAGAGTATTAAGACAATATTACCCAGAATATTTTCGAGAAAACCAGCTATAATATCCAAAGTACGTTTTAATTTGTTTTCAACATGATCTTTTTATGATTCAATGATTTAAAGCTTTAATGAAAAACCTCATATATATCTCTTGTTTAACTAGTTTATAATGTAGAAAAATGAGAATACTGATAGTCACCTCCAGAATGGCTGAGCCTCTTATAAATGAAGTTGTTAAAGAGATTAAAGAAAGTTTTCATAATAAAGATCTGATGATTGATGTTGTGGCCTCCAAAGTTCCTGTGGCAGCTCTTATGACTACAAAAGATCTTGATGATCTTATGGATGGTCTCAGAGATAGATTAAAACTTTATGACGCGGTTCTGGTCCCGGGACTTTTAATAGGCGACATTGAGATCGTATGTAAAAAATATGATCTAAGGAGATGTTATAAAGGAAGTAAATATGCAGGTGATCTTCATAAAGTTATTGAGGCATTGTTAAATGGCGTTGAGCTCTCGACTCGTGAGCCTGCTGATAACATTTTATTACGAGACGAAGAGGACGTTTCAAGAAGATTTTTTGAAGAAAGATCTTTAGAGGCTTTTTATATAAAAAACCTTAAGATACCTAAAAGATCTCCTCCTCTTCTTCTTGCTCATGAGATTGTGATTAAAGGAGATCTTGATAAAGATCTTAAGATGTTTAACAAGTTATATGATAAGAGATATATAGATATAATTGTTGTAGGCACAGAAGTAGGTAGCGACAGACCTGAATATATAAGAAAAATTTTTAGAGAGATAATCAAGATAACTGATAAGCCTTTGGCCATAGATTCTCTTAATATAAAAGAGATCGAGACTGCAGTATCTGAAGAAGCCTCTCTAGTTATGAATCTAAGCAGAAGCTTTGAGAATTGGATAGATAGATTAAACATGATCAATAGTGATCTTGCTTATATAGTTGTGCCTGAGAACGTTGGAGGAGGGACTGCTATAGAGAGAGCCGAGGCCTGCGTTAAAGAGTATGATTATTTCTATGGTAAAGGACTGAGAAAAATTATTTTAGACCCTGTTATTCCGCCGCCTTTGTTTGGAAGTATAGAAGCTTTATATTCTATATCATTAATCAAGAGGAGATTAGAGAATGTACCAACATTATTGGGAGCCTCAAACATTTACGAGTTAATAGATGCTGACCCTGTGGGAATAATAACTTTTCTAACTGCGATGGCCATCGAGACAGGCGCTTCTCTAATGCTCTTGACTGAGGAGAGCTGGAAGAGCAAAGGATCTTTTGATTATGCATCTAGATCTGTTGAGCTTGTTCATAGAGCTGTTAAAAAAAGATCTCCTCCAATAGATGTTGGTGTAGATGTTTTTGTTGCTAAAAGTAAGAGAGGATCTGCTCATATTAATATCCCTTATGAGAATATTCAAGAGATCTTTCAAAAGATCCCTCCGAAGAGAATTGATAGAGAGAAATTTTTCGTTGTACAACCTAATTATGATGAAGACCTGATCGAGGTGTACATATTTATTAAAGATGATATGAAGGCAAAATATCTTTTGAAGGGGAGAGATCCTAGAAGTCTGGGGAGGAAAGCTCTTCAACTTGCAGAAATAGATGATCCAGAGCACGCTTTTTACTTAGGTTTTGAGATCGCTAGAGCATACGAGGCTTTAAAAACATATAAATATTATGAACAAGACTCTGAATAACATACTCAAGTGATCATAATGCTCCCATTCCCTTTCAATTTTATAATAGATCATCTTTTTCTATCTTAATATCTCGGGCGTCAGCCTCTGGCAAGAGATTAATGTTTTCATCATAATCGTCGGGCTGGAGATAAGCTTCGGCCCCCGCATCCCGAGGAGGCTTAGGAGCAACCACATCTAAAGACTTATCATCATGATGATTAGAACAAGAAAAATTATAAACTTAAACTTATATATTCATCTCCGCCTTAAAGAGCGAAGTTTTCAGTTGTAAAGACTTTTATATATATTTAACATCATCTCATGAATATGAGTCTCTAGAAAATGCTTTCAAGATCCTTG
The DNA here is from genome assembly GCA_009903825.1 of Desulfurococcales archaeon. Classification (GTDB taxonomy): domain Archaea; phylum Thermoproteota; class Thermoprotei_A; order Sulfolobales; family AG1; genus WYEN01. Next base: position 4,746 of record WYEN01000049.1, on the reverse strand, counting down.
GCACATTATATAGACGTTTCAGCGATAAAATTATATTTACAGAGAGAGTCCATAGGAGAGTGATAGATTATTTATCTGGAGACAGAGATTTTCTTAATGCAATTATTAATGATAACGTCAGCGAGTATATAAATAAGGTGGAGGATCAGTTGAAAGAATATTTTAAAAATCAAAAATATAATTATTTACAGCCGATCTAATTCAATATTGCTCTGGCATCCAAAGCGATCATTTTTTCATCTAAGATCCTGAGAGGATTAATCTCTATTTCTTTGATCTCTGGATAATCTTCTAATATTTTTGAGATTTTAGCTAAGACACTTACGATCTTAGATATATCTATTGGTCTATATTTTCTGTATCCTTTTGATAATATCTCTGAGATCTTGGTGCTTCGGATCATGTATTCAAATTCTTTCTCAGAATAATCGTGTAGACCAAACGCCACATCTTTTATAAACTCTACTAATATTCCCCCTGAGCCGAATGATATAACAGGACCCAAGATCTTGTCTCTCATGCCTGCAACAAAAACATCTAAAGATTCTTCAATCATCTCTTCAATTAATACTCCCTCGATCCTGTATTTACCTAATTTATCTAACATTCTTCTATAACTTTCTAGAAGCTCTTCATAATTTCTTATGTTTAAGACGATTCCGCCGACATCACTCTTATGTATGATCTCGGGCGAGACAATTTTAATCACCACTGGATATCTTAAAAGATCTTTACTTTTCTCTATATCCTTAAGATCTTTTGCAAAAAATCTTTTAGGAGTATCTATATCATAAATATTGAGAAGCTCTTTAGTCTCATGTTCATAAAGTATGTGGCGACCTTCTTTCAGAGCCTTCTCTATTATCTTGATACCCTTCTCTCTTCTATTTTCTAATCTCGATATCATAGGCTCCCCATGGATCGGGGTCATTGAGAGAGCCTGGATCATTGATGAAAGCTCCTCAGGATCTTCTGCAACAGCTATTCCTAATCTTCTTATTTTTCTGGCAAATTCTATGGCAAATTCTCCCCCTGAGATCAATAGGATCATATTTGTATTTGGATCTTTATTTCTCAACTCATTGATAAAACTGATAAAGTTTTCTGTGTCCATAGCATATGTCTGAGGCTGATTAATAATAACGAGAAGCCTGGGTCTCGTGATGTTAAGAAGATTCTCAATGACATCTTTAAATCTTTTTGTGGGAGCATCTCCAGAAAGATCTATCGGATTTCCAACTGCCATATAGCTAGGTATTATCTCTCTCAGGATCTTCATCTCGATCTCGTCAAATTCTTTGAGAGATATCATCTTATCTTCTAAAGAGTCTACTGTAAGAACTCCTAGACCGCCCGTGTTAGTCACTATGACAACATCTTTTTTATAATCAGATCTATCTAATCTCTCATATGCTTCTAATGATGCTATAAAACTTCTCAAAGAATCTGCTATATAAACTCCTGAGAATCTAAGAATATCATCAAATAATTTCCCAGGAGAAGCTAATGCTCCAACATGAGACTGAGCTGCTCTAGATCCTCTCACGCTCCTACCTCCTCTCAAGATCACCACAGACTTATATTTAGATATCATTCTGATGATGTCTATAAGTCTTCTTCCTTCTCCTATGTTCTCTATGTAAATTCCTAAGACTCTGGTATAAGGATCATGAGATAAATACTCTAATATCTCACTCAAATCTATGTCAGACGCGTTTCCAATACTGACGAATCTTCTGAGACCTATTCTTCTATAAGATAACAAGTCTAGAAATAATGATCCTAATGCTCCAGACTGTGATATTATAGAGATAAAACCTTTCTCAGGGATCCCTTGTCTCTCTCGTGATATAAATGTGGCGTTGATAGGAGTCCAGCTGTCTATAAAGCCTACGCAGTTAGGACCTAAAATTCTTATTCCATATCTCTTTGCTGTATCAATAAGTCTCTCCTCAAGATCTTTTCTTCCAGCCTCTCTAAAACCTCCGCTGTATACAACTGCTATTTTAGTCTTTTTTTCACCAAGTTGTTCAATTGTCTCAGGCACAGATTCTGCAGGCACAATTATTAAAGCCAGATCTATTTGATCTGGTATCTCACTGATCTCTCTATACATTTTTAAACCGTGAAGCTCTCCTCCTCTCTTATTAACTAGATAAACTCTTCCTCGAAAACTTTCTAAAACATTTTCTGCCAACCCTCTTCCTAAAGATCCTTCTCTACTACTTGCTCCTATTATAGCTATATTAACAGGATTAAACATATGATCTAAAATACTCAACTAATGTTCACCAAAGATTGTCTTCTCAAGATCTTTAAAATTCTCTCCATATATCATCTCATAAAGATCTTTTTTACCTCTCTCATAGATCTTCATGTTGACGTCTCTTCCTCGTTCTGGAAGAAGATCTTTGATCAAATGATCTACGTATGTCTCACTGAGAATATTCATATAATCTAATAATTTAATTAATGAGCCTATCATATATATGTTTGCTGAGATAGGCATCCCCATCTCTACAGCTGTTTTAGAGGCTGGGAGAAGATATGTTCTATAGATCCTAGATTTGATAAAACTGATCAGCTCATCCTCATGTGGAGCTTTAGGTGTTGATGGAGGTCTAATGAATTTTCTGTTGATGATAGCTACTCCATTACTCATAAGATAGTCGATATAACGTGCAGCCTCTAAAATCTCCAGACTTATCATTATATGAGCTCTGTTCATAGGTATAAGAGGAGCTCTCACTGATCTGCCTATTCTTATATGTACAATGACACTGCCTCCTCTCTGACTTAGACCATGCGTCTCTGCTATATATGCTGGTATGCCTCTGCTCATAAAGATCTCACCGACTATTCTTGAGAGGAAAAGCTGTCCTTGTCCTCCCACTCCTGAGACCACGATGTTAAGCTCCTTAAGATCTCTCATAAAAGATCATCTCAGAACCAGTATTTATCCAAAGCTTTTCTATCAAAAGGTTTCAGAGGTTTAATAGCGTTATAAGGACATGAGACTACACAAGATCCGCATCCTATACACAGCTCTGGATCTATAAAAGCCTTTCTATTCTCAAGAGGAGTTATAGCCGGGCATGCAAAAAGATTGTAGCAGAGGCCGCATCCTACACATATCTCAGGATCCACATAGTATGGATATATCTCTACTCCATCTCTGATCATATCTGCATATGCTATCAAAGCACATTTTCTTCTTGCTATAATCACCGAGGTCTCATGTTTCTCTCTTAAGTTTTTAATGGCTTCATGAAACGCTTTGTTAAAACTATCTACATCAAAAGGATCTATGACGAAAACGTTTTTGACTCCAATGCCTTTCACAAGATCCTCTATCAAGATCTTTCTTCCATCTCTAGGAGTCGATGGGCTAGGCTGATGGCCTGTCATTGCTGTAGACATGTTGTCTAATATAATTACTATCTGAGGATGATCATTATATATAGAGTTTATCAACGCGGGAATTCCTGCGTGAAAGAATGTTGAGTCTCCTATAACTGATATGATCACATGATCTTTGAGAACAGTGCTGAAGCCGTTTCCAAGTCCTATGCTGCCTCCCATCTCAACTATAGTATCCTGAATCTTGTAAGGAGGATAGTAGGATAATGAGTAGCATCCTATGTCTCCGCTTATAACAGTCTTTAATCTCTCTCGAGATATGATCTTTCTCATCTCGTAGAAGAGAGGCCTATAAGGACATCCTGGGCAGAATACTGGCGGTCTCGGAGGTATATATGGCTTCTTAATCTCTTTATCGATATTAACAGAGATCTTTATTAGACCTGTGAGCTCTTCTATAATCTTCTCAACACGTTCTAGAGTAAGCTCATAGGCTCTGTCAACAAAATTTTTTCCAAGAACCTCAACGTTTATTTTCTCTCTGTTTAATAAGATCCTGATCTCGTTTTCAACCACAGGCTCAAGCTCTTCAACAACTATTATCTTCTCTGATTTGACAGCCTCTTCAATAACTATCTTCTCAGGCAGAGGATTTATAGATGAGAGTTTCAAAACTCTCGTCTTGTTCAAAAGGTCATGTTTTGAGACAATCTCGTAGACATATGAAAACGCTAGTCCAGGAGCTATTATAAGGATCTTTCCATCACCAAATACTTTGTTAAACTCTAGATCATTGATTACATCCTTGATCTTCTCCCATCTCTTCAAAAGATCTATTCTGTTAACTCTGGCATTACTCGGGACAAGAACATATCGAGGCTCAGGCCTGAATAATGCTTTAGAAGTCTTTCTCTCTACACGACCCAGTCTCACGGGACCTCTCACATGGCTCAGTCTCGTAGTCATTCTAAGCATCATTGGATGTTTGATCATAGAGCTAAGATCAAAAAGTTTAACAGTAAGATCCTTAGCCTCCCCAGGATCGCTCGGTTCAAAAACAGGTATATAAGATATATGGCTATACAATCTGTTGTCTTGTTCGTTCTGACTGCTCCACATAGAAGGATCATCCGCTGAAACAATGACAAAACTTTCTGACACACCAGTATAAGCGCTACTCATTAGAGCGTCTGCAGCAACATTAAGACCCACATGTTTCATTGCAGTAATAGACTTTTTATTAGAGAGAGCTGCTGCCCAAGCAAGCTCGAAGGCCACTTTCTCGTTGACAGACCACTCCACATATATATTCAGAAGATCAGCGACTTCCATCAAAGATCCTATGATCTCTGACGATGGAGTGCCTGGATATGCCGTTGCAACCTC
>WYEN01000124.1 GCA_009903825.1 Desulfurococcales archaeon | reverse complement strand
ACTTCCGACCTTCTCTCCATCCTATAGGGCGTGGCTTGTCTCCTTGTCACACATGTTATTCAAAGATCTTTTGTTCATCTTTTGAGATATGGTTTTTATAGTCATACGTTGTTTTTTATAAAACTGATCTATGGATCTTTTATTTTAATTATTTCGAAGAGATTTTTCTTTTTATTCTTCTGTAATATGTCTCTAAAAAACCCTCCTCTTCATCTAATATCCTGATATACTCGTGTACAACCCATCTTCTATAGCTTTCATAATCTCTCACATATAGAGGGATCCCGTCTCTCAAAATCTTATATATCAGCTCGTTAGATGCTCTCGAGAGATCGACAAGATCTATCTTGTCTATAGGGAAATTCAGCTTGTCTGAGATCTCTTTAGATAATTTAAAAATCTCATCTTCATCTAAAGATCTTTTGGATAATACTGCGATATCAAGATCGCTATCCTCTCTATGATCTCCTCGAGCTCTAGATCCGAATAATATGAATGCTATAATAAAATCTTTTTCATCTCCTATATTTCTTAAGATCTGTCTCAAATCTTCTATAACACTCTCTGCAGGATCAATATTTTCAGACTCTATTACATAAATAATCTTGTTAAGGATCTCAGGGGTTTTTCTCATAAGCCATCTAGTCTCTTCTAAAAGTTCTTTTAAAGACATCTTTCTATATGTATGAGCTATCCTATTTCGGAATCTGGTGATCCTAGCGATATCATTATATAAAAGATTGTCTATCAATCCTTTCTCCAGGAGAGATTTCGCAATCTCAGCATAAGTCGGAGGCTTTCTAAGACCTAGCTCAGCTACTAATGTCGAGAAAAGATCTAAGATGCTCTGTGATATCGAATAGCTCAGCCATCTAAGAGCATTTTCTCTTATAATATCATCTATTTCTTCTCTCATCAACTTCTCTAGATTGCTTGTCTCCTCATAGATATAAGAGATTACGCTTCTAATCTCTATTGTGTGCATCCTTTATAAGCATCATTTCATTTTATTATATATATTTGTTATCAAATTATTTTTTGAAGTCTGGGATTTCTTTATGAAAGCTGCTGTTTTGAAGGAGCATGCAGAGATTTTTGTCGAAGGCTTATCTAGAAGATATCCGGATCTTCCTTTGAAAGAAGATCCTCTAGAGATCATTGATATGCCTCTTCCAACCCTCGAGAAAAATAAGATTCTTATCGAGATAGAGGCCTGTGGAGTATGTTATACTGATATCGATATTATAGAGGGCAGAGTGAGATGTAAACTTCCTCTTGTTCTTGGGCATCAGATTGTTGGTAGAATAGTTGATACATGGAGAGGTCATGAGGATCTTGTTGGTGAGAGAGTTGGTGTTGCATGGATAGGCTGGTCATGTGGCTCATGTGAGTATTGTAGAAGAGGTCTTGAGAATCTATGTAGAAGCTATAAGGCTACTGGATGTGATTTTGACGGTGGATATGCTGAGTATACAACTGCATATGTTGATTATATATATAGACTTCCTAAAGATGTTGATGGCGTAAAGCTTGCTCCTCTTATGTGCGCAGGATCAATAGGCTACAGAGCTTATAAACTGGCTAATATCTCCGAAGGATCTAGAGTAGGATTGTTCGGCTTTGGATCTTCAGCTCACATAGTCATACAGATCATCAGAAGACTACATCCTTCAACAGAGATCTATGTCTTCAGCAGAGGAGCTGAACATAGAGATCTTGCGAAAAAATTGGGGGCTGACTGGACAGGTCATCCATCAGAAGATCCTCCTAAAAAAATTAATGTCGCCATAGACTTCACACCTGTTGGAGAAACAATCTCAAGAGCTTTAGAGCTTATGGATAGAGGCGGAAGACTCGTGATCAATGCGATAAGAAAACAGACTCCTGTCCTACTAGACTATACAAGACATCTATGGGAGGAGAAAGAGATTAAAAGTGTTGCAAACGTCACTAGAGATGATGTGAGAAACTTCATAGATTTTTATGTTAAAAACAGAATAGAGACGCACATACAGATCTATAGATTAGAAGATGTCAACAGAGCTCTCAAAGATCTGAAGGCTGCCAGAACAAAAGGTTCTCCAGTGTTAAAAATAAGATAACTCATAGATCTTATTAATATATATAGATCTAGAGAAGATTATAGATATTATAATTATGAGCTTATTTATATGGCGATATATATGAACGTTGTTTCACATAGATTCAAAGATAAAGTCTGTATAGTAACAGGCGGCGCAAAAGGCATAGGAGCTGCGATCGCTATGAGACTAGGTGTTGAAGGCTGTTTAACAGTCATATTTGATATTGATCAATACGCTGGAGAATATAGAGTGAGAGAGTTTTCTGAGAAAGGCATCAAAGCTGTCTTCTATAAAGTAGATGTTTCTAGAGAAGACGAGGTCTCATCAGCTGTTGAAGATGTGTATAGGAGATATAAAAAGATAAATGTGTTGATCAATAATGCTGGAAGAGGTTTCTCAGGGAAGAGTCTTGAGGAACAGACTTTTGAAGAATGAATGAGAGTTATTAATACTAATCTCACAGGCCCTTGGCTGTGTAGCAAACACGTGATAAAATATATGAAGAAAAGCGGCGGAGTAATAATAAATATCTCATCGACAAGAGCAATCCAGTCTGAGCCAAACACAGAACCCTACTCAGCATCAAAAGGAGGACTTCTGGCATTAACACATGCAATG
>WYEN01000109.1 GCA_009903825.1 Desulfurococcales archaeon | reverse complement strand
TAACGATCCCTACAACAAGCGAATAAATGATCATGGGGGCTACAAAAGGTGCAAAAATGATCGCCATCTCGGAAACTCTTCTTCTATAATAAAATATGAGGATCCCTATTAAGATTGATGTAAGAAGTATCCAAATCTCTCTAGGGATCACAAGAACAACTCTTCCTCTAACAAGATCTTTTGAGACAGGAGGGTCTGACACAGGATTTGCATCGCCTTTCGTTATTATATAGTTCTCAGAGATGTTAACAATTCTATGAAGAACACAATAGAAAGGACTTGAACACCATACTACGACGTCTCCAATCTTATAATCTCTCCCGAAGACGATCGCAAGATCTAAAGGTCTTATGCTGGGCTCCATAGATCCTGATGCCACAGTGAATAATCCAAATGGGATCGGGATGAATCTTGTGAGAACAAGAATTATTATGAGGAAAAGAGATAACAAATAGATCATAAGATCTATTTTTCTCACGATTTTATCACCATCTGAATAGGATAAAAGACACAGACACCATTCTCATTAGAGAGAGAACAATACTCTAAATAGAGATTCAGCGTAGAGCTCTGTCCAGAAGACGTGTAGTATCCTGAGACATAGATATATGCATAAGATCCTCCTGAAAGACTTATCCAGCCTGAGGATCCTGCCACAACACTTCCACCGACAATTCTTATAGGATCAGCCGTGACAGACGGAGACGTTGTTATAGTGATGTTGAGAGTGAGATATGAAGATATTGATGAGGATGCGTCAAGGATCAGTCTTATATAATATGGCTTGACATCATTATTATATATCTTTAGTGTAAGCACATGGCTTTTAGAAGAGCTGGATCCTGAGATATATGTGGAGATCACAGCAGATGTGCCGTTTGATCCTATGTTTGTTGTGACAGAGCTGTAGCTTAATCTATATGAGTCTCCGCCTAAGATAGCATCAGTTGTCGACACGTTATAGCCTAGACATGGAAAGCCGTTTGGATATCTTATTGTGAAGCTTCCGTCATATCCTGTGCCAACTACAATGTCTGAGACAATATTAACAGAAACAGTTGATCCTGTTGATGTGGCTGTGGAGACAAGATTATTAAGATTATCATATACTTCAACAACATATCCTGAGCCGGGCAGATTAGAGATCGTTATGATCCTAGGATCCGTATTTGATATCATGAAATCGTCAAACAAAGCTGTAACATCATTAACATCTACTCCAATATACGAGGGGGTAAATCGTTCTCTTACAGTGCTTGACGCAGTTAGAGAAGCAACTTGATTACCACTGACATCATAAACCCACACATAAAAATTTACAGCTGATGAGGTAACGGTGTAATTAACCACAATAATATACCAGTTTGAAGAGCTGTAATATTGTATTGATGTACTGCTTAGAGTATACCAGGCATCTTTTTTCTCAACATTATAACTTCTTACTACTAAATAACCTCCAGTATAAATCTCGATAGTGTACATTCTGTTTATTCTACTATTTATTAATGAAATGCCGTAATAACCTGATCCGCTCACTAGCCGAGTTTTTACAGAGACCCATAGAGATGTGTAGCTGGATAAATCAGTGTTATAATAATATTGTGAGGCAGAACCTAACCCCTTATTATCATCTGTTCCTTGAAGAGCATTTCCTTTATATCCTGATGAGACAATACTCCACGTGCCGCCATAACTTGTCCAGCCACTTGGTAAAGCCTCGAAATCTGTGTAGGTGACAGCTCCTCTATAAGTTCTTGAGAGACCGATACACGAGAAAGGATAATCACTAGATTGAAGAATAATAGGTGGTGAAACAGGAGAAAGAGAAATACTCGAGGGATAATAATCAAAGACAGATCCATAAACAAGATTAAATAAAAATATGAATAGAAATAGAATAAGAATATATCTCAAAAAAAAATCATTGTTTAAATAATTCATTTCTCACAACTCTTACCCTAGGTCTACGGCGGAGTCTCGCCAGATGGCGTGTATATCAGATACAGTTGTACTGTTTGTGTGCTCGGCAGACTTGCTCCTTCTGGTATATAGATGTAAAGATCTATCTCATATCCTTGACCAGCATCTAAAGACCCTATTTCTGTTGTTCCTGATGTTGTTAGATCAACAACCTTTACGTAGCTGCCTGAGGCTGGAGATGGTGTCGGGAATCGAGACAAGCTTCTTGAAGCTCCTTTGCTATATATATAAAGCTTAGCTATTGAGCCGGTGGGTAGAGTTATAGGAGTCACTACACGGATATAAATGTTATACGCCTTACCACCATCGGGCTCCGTGTTCGTAATTATTGAGATGTTCTTGTAATACGATACTCCATATGTTGGATGAATTGTTATGCTAAGTGATGCATTATTACTTCCTACTGATACTTGAATAGTATTACTGTATCCAAGATCACTTTGATTAGAGTTACTGCCATAGCCAATCATTATAGGCGGGTTTACTGCCGAGACTGTAACTGTCATCGGATAGTAGACAACTGATGCGAATGCTATTGATATAACGACTGCAATTAACAATGCTATTAATGGTGTTGTTATTCTTCTTTTTCTGCCATCATTATTTACGATAAGATTGTTTCCACTCATTTTGTCTCTCTTTTTTTAAAAAAAAAAAGCTTATAAATACATAGTCTATTTGTACAAATTCTGTCTCGAATGTCTATATTCATGTTTTCATATACCTGTGAATA
>WYEN01000065.1 GCA_009903825.1 Desulfurococcales archaeon | reverse complement strand
AATATTAGGTGAGATTAAGTATTGAATGTTGCTAGCAATATCAAGATTTCTAAGAGAAGATTTGGTAAGATGCGTAGAATTCAGAGACTCGGCGTTATAATTCCTGAGAGTGTTGATAAACGTGCCAGTGAGAGTTAAAGTTTTTATCGAAAGCATTCTGAGTAATAAAAGAATTAATACTTTGGCGTTGCTAAACACAGGCTTCACATCTGAAGAGCTTGATGTTCATATTCCAAAGAATTTAGCTGAGAAATTATCTTTATGGCCTCCGCCACAGAACTCGATATTAGAGATCATGGATACAGTCGGTGGAAACATCCTCAGCTATGTAGTCCCTAGATCTATTAGATTAAAAGTTGTAGAAGACGATAGAGAGTCTAAGACGTTAATATGTAACGCCGTTATAACATTACACGAGGAAGAGGTTTTGTTATCAGATGCAGTGATAGAAGAGCTTGAGATAGAAATTTTATCACCTAAGACTGGATACTGGAGATTTAAAGGAGAAGATAAGATCAGAAGAAGCCACATATAAACAAGTCTTAAAACAAAACTTATGATCATGATCATAGAATTGTTAATAAAAATAATCAGTCTAACACTTTAATAAATCTCATATATAAACTTTATTAAGAAAATGAATACAAACCCTGAATCTAATTCAGTTTCGTCATATACATATCTCCGAGAGTTTCCAGAGTTAATTCCTTTAGTGAGAAAGCTTATCGAAGAGAAGCCTCTTGATGATATTGACAGGTTTAATCTAAATGATCTTGCTAATGCTGTTGGCTGGAGTATTGAAGACATCTCAGAAGAATTGAGAAATATATGGAGAGATCCTTTAGATAGAGTCGATAGATATAAAAATATGTTTGAAAAATATTATGAAAACGCAATAAATCTGATTAAAAAAGATCCTCAGCAGGTAGCTGAGAAACTTTGGGGAGCTGTAGCGGCATTGATAAAGCTTCACGCATCTCTTAAGAGAGTCTTTATTGCTGCGTGGGATCATGGGAAGCTTTATAACTATGTCACTAACAGTATTGAGAGAGTACATAGAGATCTATTTTATAATCTTCTGACATCTGGAGAGGTTCTGCACAGATATTTCTATGAAGAAGATCTAGATAAAGAGACTTTCAATATATTCTGGAGCAAAACATTACAACTTCTAGACGAGGCGAAACAAATAGTTTATAAACTTTATGCTAGAACATTCTCTAGAGAATAAAGAGAGACAAAATAAGATCTGAAGAACCTAAGAAAAAAGTTGAGAGATAAAATGAATATAGTTTGAAAATTATCTTCGAAGTCTGACGTTTTAGAGCCTCTAGAATGAGATTATTAAGATGAAAAGTTTGTTAAATAAAAACCTAGTTTATTATCTTGAAAAACAGTTCTCACACATTATGATAAATATTTTAATCACATCAAGAGAAGATCTAGCAATCCTTTGATGAGTAATTCAGCTTAATATAATTTTGCACTAGTGAAACAACAGATGTTTAATTATTAGATAGTTATAAAAGATCTTGGGATTAACTGATTAGATGGTTTATATGCTTATTCAATTAACAATTTTAATGGAGCATTAGCTGTGAGCAATAATATTGTTGAGACACGCAAGAGATATAGGATAGGTCGTATTGTGCCTAGAAAAAGATATAGAATAGGACATATAAAACAGAGAAGACTCGAGTTTTGATGGAAATGGGGAGGAGATTAGAGAGATATATTTTCTAATTCAAATTAAAGATGATCGGGCCCATAGATATGTTTAAATAAAGTACTAGCCTATATGAGATCGTCTTCTCACGTTGAGAATAAAGTCTTCTTTCATTAATTAATAAGTGTCTCTAATAATATTTGACGGTCATTTGATTTATGAAGCCTGTTGAAAAGAAGATCTAGTGTGTCAGAGAATTTGCTAAGATCTTGGCTGAGAGATTAAGAGAAAGATTGTTTAAAGTTGTTTTGTTTGGCAGTGCTGCTAAAGGCCTTTGTGATGTTGATAGTGACGTGGATCTTCTTGTTGTAGTTGAGAGAGTCTCGGATGATGTTAAGAATATTGTTGCAGAGTCTGTCTTCGAGATCAGTATTAAGTTTCATGAGTCTCATGAGACTATAGAATATATTATTTTGAGTATTGAGGAGTATAAATCAAGAGGAAAAGACGATCCATTTAAGTATGAGGTTTAGCAGCATGAAATAGTTCTTTATCATGATCCAAAGTCTGAGAAGGAGATAATTAAAGATTAATGAACCAGCTTAAGAATATTATGATAAACAGTGTTAGACCTATATTATGAAAAATAATGATCTTTCATTCTGTCAGATCCTATGTATAGATGGGTCTGTATATGAAAAATTTTCCTCATGGAATCCTAAGATCAAGAATATGTTGTAGATATATCAGCAGACATCTTTACTTATTTTCTCAAGATAAACTATCTCATAGACCTAGACTCTTTAACATCTTCCACCCACTCTTCTACACTAACATTCATATTTTCTAATGCTTCATCAATTATCTTTTTCATTCTCTTTATCTCGACTTTCTTAATATTCTCCTCAAGACTCTTCATATTCTTCTCTCTAATACTTTCATTCGATTTCTCAGTCTCTTCTCTCAAAGACTTCTTCACCTATAGACCTGATCTATTCTCTAATTATTCTTACGACATAAATATATAAACACCTCCTATCATATCGTCTCTGCAATATACATGTTGGTGCACAAAGATCTCGCCATAAAAATATTATTTATTATTAACAAATCGTCTGTTGTCAAACAAAAGATATGGTGTAATTCTATACTACGAAAGATCATTCATAAATATTTTATTGTCAATAGAAGATGTTTCCACATTATTTTCAGAATATAAAGCTTTCAACTTTTCTTAAAACGCCTGTTGTTGTGTCAGGCATCATATTTGCTCTCTCAATTGTTAAGAGACCTATGATTATATTCTCATCAAAACCGTTTTGAGCCAGAACCTTTTTAACACTCTCACTTATGTCTGCTACTGCAACAATCTCATATCTCAAGATCTCCCCTTCGATCTCAAGCATCGACACAACCGCCTCAGAAGCCTTCACAGGCTGACCAGATAGAGAGATGAAACTAAGGATCCTTCCAGTATACTCAACACCTATCTCCTCAGCTAACAATTTATCTATTAAAGTCATTCTGACACCCATGTCTACAAGAGCTGTTGAAGAATAAGATCTTTTGTATCCTCGTAGATGAACTCTTGCTCTAACTAAGCCATGAGCCTTATACCATTTAAAAACATGATTTAAAATTTTAATAAACCATATATTATCTCTTCTAAAGATCTTTTTGCTCAAACGAGATAATTGATAAGATCCTGAGGAGATGAAAGATAAAACAATGTCTAGAGACCCTGAGATCATGATCATATCTCTCCTCAAGATCCATATTGCTAGTATACAAATTTATTCTCACAAAAAATATATTAACAGCATACTTAGAAAAGGTGCACCATATAAAATCTAACTTTTATGAGAATATAAAAATTCTTTAGATCTAAATAGGGACAAAACATTTCACGAACAAGAATAAGATCTTTTTACGAAATGTTTGACGTGTAGAATATGATGAAAAATGTTTTAAGCAGAGAAACTATGATTCAGATCTTTTATAATTTGTCTGTGAAAGCATAAGAAACTTTGAGAATGTCTCTTCTTTATCTTATCTATTCTCTCTACGTAAGGTTTTATATTTGTACGATACTAAATCTTTTTGAGGTGACTATTTTTGAGGATACCTGTCATAGATCTTCATGAGGACATATCTACATATTATCTATTAGCCGGTGGTGGAGAGCCTCTTGCTGATTTCAGAGATGATGTTGCTGGTCGTGATGCTGACATACCTAAGTATATTCGTGGCAATGTGAAGCTAGTTTTCGCATCAATTGCTCCTAGTATTGTGACTTTCAGACCCGAGGAATCTGTTAGGCTCAAGAAGTTATATGGCCGATGGACTCCTGCAATAGGTTATAGAGTGCCTCAATCAATTATTTTAGAACATTTCTCTATATATTATAGACTTGTAGAGACATATCCAGAGCTGATGATAATAGAGAGTGTTAATGATATAGAGAAAGTTTTTAATGAAGAGAACAGGATCGGTCTTTTAATACATTTAGAAGGTGCTGAGGCGATAGATGATCCTTACGATCTTGTTCTTCTGAAGAAGTTAGGTCTGAGAAGCATTGGTATCACTTGGAATTATAATAATAAATATGGATCTGGCTGTATGTCTAAGAAAGATTATGGGCTGACGCCAGAAGGTGAAGAGCTTGTCAAGACAGCTAATAAAATAGGCATAATAATTGATATAGCTCATGCAAGCAAGAGAACAGCTCTTGAGACGATAGAGGCCTCCTCGAAACCTGTTATAATTAGCCATGCTAATATACGCAGATTTGTTGATACCCCGAGAAATGTTGATGACGAGATTCTCGAGGCTCTTAACAAGAATAAAGGGGTGATAGGACTCTCAGCGATAGGACCTATTATATCATCTAAATCAAAACCAACATTAGAAGATCTTGTCCAACATTTTCTTTATCTCTACGAAAAATACGGATCTGATATAATAGCTATAGGCACAGATTTTCACGGACTACTAGGTCTTCCAGCTCCTGAGGGACTAGAGTCAATAGATAAAATACAGACCCTCCTAGAAAAACTTAGAGAAAAAGGCTTAAGCGATAATGATCTGAGGAAGATAGCCCATGAAAATGCTCTTAGAGTGATAAAAACTAATCTTACATAACCATATGATTCTTCGAATTTGTCAAAAAGATCATCATTCTGAGGACGAAGTAATTATATATACTCTTTATAAGGAGATGGATCTTATAAAAAATTTTTAAGATACATAATGTTGTCATCTCTAATATATTTAGTAATGTTAAGCTGTGTAATATTATCTCCATCATTTATTATATCTGAGGCTCAGGTATCGCGAGATTATGTTATAGTCTCTTTAAGGTCTGATCTTTTGACTATGAACCTATTTATGCAGTCATTAATTGATGAGTTTAGCGTAATGGAGCTAGTATATGATACATTATATAGACAGGCATTGAACGGCTCCTTTATTCCATGGCTTCCAGATCAAGTGAAGGTTTTGGAGAACGGCACTTTATGGATATTTCATATTAGAAAAAATGTATATTGGCATGATGGCAAGCCTCTAACAGCTGAGGATGTGGAGTTCACATTAAATTATACTGTGAAATATAGATTTCCCACAAGATCTAATGTTTGGGAGCCTATAGAGAGAGTGTGGAGAGAAGGAGATAACGTGTATGTGAAGCTTAAGTATCCTTATGCAGCATTTTCAGCGGCATTAGCATCTTTATTTATAGTTCCTAAACATATATGGGAGAATATTACAGATCCTATGACATTCTCTAATTTTGATAATCCAATAGGCTCAGGACCTTTCATATGGGAGAGTAGAAAAGCTGGAGATTATGTTCAGCTAAAGGCGAATCCAAATTACTGGGCAGGGCCTCCTAAAATAAAAGGCGTAATCTTCAAAATATATGGAAGCTCTGACGCAGCTTATACTGCAACAGTTAATGGAGAAATAGATGCTATGAACAACCTCTTTATACCTCCATTACTTTTATCAAAGGCATTGGATCAGGTGAAAGCTAATCCAGCTCTCCGGATTCATTTTAGAAGACCTGTATACTTCCAGTATTTAACATTCAGTCTTAAGAAATATCCCTTCAGCATCAAAGAGTTTAGAGAGGCCATGTTATATGCTATAAATGTGACAGATATCGTTGAAAGAGTTTATCTAGGCTATGCAGACCCGGGAAGCTTAGGAACGTTGCCACCTGTTTTCGGCGACATGCCTGAGAAATGGTACAGACCCGGTCTTGAGAAAGAAAAGATTTATCCATTTAATTTAACAAAAGCTAATGAGATCCTTGATTCTCTAGGGTTTAAACGAGGTCCTGATGGCGTAAGAGTTACTCCTAATGGGACGAGATTAGAATACGAATTGTTAGTATCCTCAATTTATCCTGATAGAATAAGAATTGCCGAGATGATTAGAGACTGGTTTGCACAAGTAGGTATTAAAATTAATGTAGCTACACTAGATCATAGGACGGTCGTCTCAAAATTGCTTAATAGAGAATTTCAGATGATTATTATAGGAATCTGGCTTAGCGATCCTGACGACTGGTTCCTTCTACTTCATTCATCAAGCGCTGTAAAAGGAGGATTTAACACAGCAGATTATAAGAATCCTGTGGTAGATAAACTTTTGGAAGAACAGAGAAAAACCGTAGATGTAGAGACGAGACGTAAAATATTATGGGAGTTGCAAGAAAAGGTTGCTCAAGACATACCTTATATACCTCTAGTTCATATTCGTGAGGGATATTTATATAGAGTAGATAAAGTATCGGGATGGCAACTCTCAGAACTATTCCAGCCTGCCAACTTCTGGTCATTTATATCTCTTCAATACGTAACAGCAACGCCAACAGTTACTACAACTCCTTCACCGACACCGACTACTACCCCCACACCTGCTTCACCTACTCAGCCATTCAAGACGCCAGCCTCACCCACCGCTCCATCTGCACAGATAACTACTCCGCCTCCAGAATTAGAATTTAATGTTATAGTAGGAACAATCATAGCCATTATAATTATAATAGTAGTTATAGCAGTCATAATCTTTCTACGAAGAAAAAGGACATAGGCAACACCTATGGCCTCTTTCTTAAGTTTTGTAATAAAAAGTTTAGTTCATAAATTTATTATTTTTTTCATTGTTATTACACTAATTTTTTTGATACCAAGACTTGCGCCGGGCACTCCGATAGATTATCTTGTTGAAAATCCTAGAGTGCCTCCTGAAGTAAGAATTGAGTTGATTAAAAAATTTGGTTTGGATAAACCTATCTTCCCAGATCAATATATTAATTTTCTTTACAACTTCTTTGTAAGACTTGATCTTGGCTACTCATTTACATATCAAGAACCTGTTCTTAAAGTGGTGTCTGAAAGGCTTGTATGGACTCTTATTCTGATGGGTTCTGCTATTGTTATATCAATACCTGTGGGAATCTTGATCGGATTGTTACTAGCGTGGAGAAGAGGTTCATCGACAGGATATGTATTAACATCTCTTATATTATTAGCAAGAAGTTTTCCAGTATTTTGGATAGGCATGGTTCTTCTACTTATATTCTCGTTTTATCTTAAAATAGCACCCTCTGGTGGAGCATTAACACCTGGTGCCGTATATACTAATATATTCAGCTACTTAGAAGATGTTTTAAGACATCTGGCTCTGCCTCTTATAACAATCTCATCGGTGTTCATACCTCGTTATGTTATTTTAATGAGAAATGCATCGTTAAATGTGTTAGGCGAAGATTTTGTGTGGGTTGCCAAAGCGGTGGGGCTTTCCTCAAGACATATATTGATCAGTTATGTAGGGAAAAACGCCATACTGCCAATAATGACTTTGATCTCTATTGACATAGGTTTCATTGCTGGAGGAGCTGTTGTTACTGAGACTGTGTTTTCATATCCTGGAGTTGGCAGACTTATATATGAGGCTGTTTTAAACAGAGATTATCCTCTGATACTAGGAGCATTTACTATTATAGTAGGCGTCACATTAATAGCCTTAACTATTGCAGAGCTTCTGTATGCGATAATAGATCCGAGGGTGAGACGTGGTGAGACTTAAACCACGTCGACTCATAGATTTTTTAAAAAGATTAGCTAAGAAGCCTCCTGGCGCCATAGGTCTCACAATATTACTGACACTTGGCATTATAGCAATATTTGCACCATATATTTCTCCTTACAACCCTTGGGAGAGAGTTGGAACACCGTTTGAGCCTCCTAATCCGAAACATCTTCTGGGGACAAATGATGTGGGACAGGATATACTGAGCGAGATTATATGGGCTTCAAGAATCTCTCTCACAATAGGTTTTCTCTCAGCACTTATATCAGCTCTTGTAGGAACATTTCTTGGTGTGATAGCAGGTTATTTCAGAGGCTTGTTAGACAGATTAATAACCTCTATAACAGATATAATGTTGCTAATACCTTCGTTGCCTTTGATGATAGTATTAGCAGCATTTCTGGGGAGATGTATTTTCATAATAATATTTGTTATAGTAATCACCAGTTGGCCATCTGTATGTAGAATGATCAGAGCTCAGACGCTGTCTATAAGCTCACTTCAATATATAGAGGCTGCAAAAGCCATTGGTGCCGGTAGCGGCAGAATATTATTAAAATATATTATTCCACAGATACTCCCTCTTACCATGGCTGTAAGCATATTAGGCACAGGAGAAGCCATGATCGCTGAGGCAGCACTAAGCTTTTTAGGTCTTGGAGATCCTTTGGCAAAGAGCTGGGGAACTATAATCTACTGGGCTTTTGTCTCAGGAGGATTTACTTATGGAGCCTGGTGGTGGTTTGTCCCGCCAGGAGCATTAATAGCATTGTCAGTTTTCGGATTTATGAATCTAGGATATGCATTAGAAGAGGAATTAAATCCGAAGCTAAAACAGCAACAATAATAACTTAAAAATTGGCTAACTGACTTATTACCATCATTATAATTAAATTATATCATATTATGTGACTAAGTAAGTCTCTAAATGATTTTTAATAAATAAGCTTCCACAAAATTAAAAATGTGGAGACCAGCAGACTTATGTTAACCATATTTTATAAATTTAAAGAGGAGTCTGAGCCGATTCTCGACGAGCTGTCTAGAATACGAAGAACTATTGTTATTCCATTGTTATTTCATCTTCAGACAAGTATTGCGCCTTGGACTGTATCTAGGATCTATGATCGTCTTGTAAGATTTGGTGAGAAGATTAAAGGAGATGTTGATGTCATATTGTTCTCTAGAGGTGGAGATCCTGACACTGCTTATCATATTGGCAGAATGTTGCATAGAATGGTTGAGGGTCGTCTAACATTTGTTATTCCAAGGCTTGCGTCTAGTGCTGCTACTCTTCTATCTTTCAGTGGTGATCATATTGTTATGAGCCCTGTCTCAGCTTTGACGCCTATTGATCCTCAGATAGAGATTGCTCCAGACAGATTTGTCTCTGCAAGATCCTTAAGAGAATCTCATGATCTTATAATTAAAGAGATTATGAGACCAGATATTCCAAAGACAACTGTAGAGGCATTTTTAGAAAAACTTCATCTAACAGAGATCGTTGACTACGATCTTTTGTTAGAACACACACTAGATCTTGCAACCACACTTCTTAAGCTAAGAATGATAAAAGACGAGAGAAAAGCTAGAGAGATCGCTGAGAGATTCGTCAGAGGATTCAAATATCATGGAAGAATTATAACGATAGATGACGCCATTGAGATAGGATTGAAAATAGAAGAGATGCCACAAGATGTTTGGAGACTTGTATGGGAGTTTCATAAGAGATGGGAGAAGATTGCGACAACATTTGTTAGAGAAGGATCTCATATAATAGATCTTGATATTGGAAGAGGAGTAGCTTTCATACCTGTTGAAGAAGATGAACAAAAAGGATCTTAATAAAAGTATTGAGGCTTCTCAGAGAGTCTTATTTTATCAGGAGGGTCGTCAACAAATCTCCATCTGCCGCTTCCAATCCCAAGAATCATTATTCCAAGTTCTTCACTTAATTTATCATTTAAAACAACTTCTTCTTCAAAATATGATAATATCACATCACATGTGACAGGTCCTCTAACTCTGTCTTGAGCAACTATATATACATCGAGAGCATCTGGCACAAGATAATTTCTCACAGGTCCTCCAGCAGTTCCAAGCTCAACCAGATATGAATCTGGAGGCGGAGGCCATAGATCTAGTCTTCTGGCCAGAGGTATCGGCATAAGAATCTGAGGCTTCTCAGTCTCAAAACCTGAGTTTACTAAAGCAACAACCTCCTCGATCTTGCCGCCTGATCTAGGTTTTATTCTTATTCTCACTCTCACAGCCATGTACAGCACCTAAGATCCTTAGCATCTTGATATGACCAATTCTCCTCCTCCTGATATATATATGACCGACCCTACCTATTCTAGCAACCATGGTCGCTCCATATATAAAGATACTTACTGAGATATATAATAGTCTTAGATCTGATAAAAATCATATGATCTTACTCTTTCAAAAGATATTTCTCAAAAGATCTTTAAAGACGTTTTTCAGATCTAGCGCAAGCAACATTAGTACGGCTAATTTTATATTTAATATCATGAAAACATATGTGCTATTTATAAGAGATAAACTTATAATTAATTTCTTTAAACAAATGTTATTTATATCATAAGAAATATACTGGTTGGAAGTCTAATGATGAAAAATTTAAAAGACCGGCTGTACTTCCAGAGGACAGAATTAGGTTTTGTTAAAACAGAAGATGATAGTTTAATAGTAACTCGTGTAGCAGTGATAGATATTAAGCCTGCAGAAAGATCAGGTCCTTTCGGTCCTGAGTTTAATATCAATTTTACAGTTGGTGTGGAGGTTCATCCGTCTGAAAAGATCAGAGAGGAGATTAGAGGTAAGCCGTTGTTAGAGCCTGGGAAAACAGTTGATGAGGGATGGATCAGAGTTGAGATTTTAGAGAAATACAATGCATATGAGGAAGTTGTTTATAAAGACCAGACTTTAGGAGAGTATCTAATTAGAGTTGAGATAGAGCCTATAATGGTGGCTAAAAACACACTTTATAAACTGCCAGACGACATGCCTTATTACGTGGTCAGATGGATTCCTAAGATATCTTATAAAAAAAATTGCTGATAAAAGTGGTTAACATGATATATAAGACAATACTTATTTCAACAGATGAGACACAAAAAATTGAGAAGGCATTCTCATCTGAGAATAGAGAGAGCATATTAATAAAAACTTCAGACGTTGCTAAGCTAGGATCTCCAATAGATCGTGAGGCCATCTATATTTTTAGCACTCATATAATCTATCCTATAGCTTCAATGTTGTTATCACCACTTGCATCATTAAAAATATCTCTATATAGAATATTACTTAATGATACTGATGTTAAAGAGATTCTCAGAAGATATGCTTTGACAGATTATTTTGAGAAAGCTGTTGAAGAACTTTCTGATTATATTGATGTAAAAATGTTAGCCTCTCTATTGTTATGGCTTGAGGACATATGCATCAGAAGAGGATATAAACTGAAAGGTTTCTCATTGATCAGAGATGTAGAGTATAGCAAGCCTCTGACCATAGCTGTTTATCTGAAAGGTTGCGACTTAAACGAGTGGAGAGCTCTGGCAAAAGATGTTAAACAAATAATAAAAGAAGAAGGTCTCAATGAATTAGCTGAGAAGGCGACTATTGTATGTATAGATGCATTCGAAGAGATCAGCCGAGGCTCAAGCCTCACGAGCTTCTCAGCTTGATAGAGAATTATACAGCGAAATACAGAGGCACATTAAATGAGGTTATGATAAAAAGAATTATCAGTATGATATATCTATCGCTCTTCAATTACTGGGCTGAGAAAATCTATATAAGAGGAGGACGTGGAGAAGATTTTTGTCAAGACATGTTTAGATATTCACAGTTTCATAGAGAAATGATTTCCCACGGACTTGATCATGCGATGTTCGTTTTGTATGAATATAGAACAGCCTCAGATCATTATATATTAAATCCTACATATATTGAGCTGAAAGATCCTAATTGGAAAGGAATTAGAATTTCTGTTGAAATAAATTTTAATGTTCTTCTCGAGATACTCAAACTATCTAGAGAACTTTTAAAAGCGTTAGATGAATATTAAGATAATGATTCAGGAGGTTTCTCAATAAAAATAGTATGAAAATATATGATATAGAGCTTGTTATTTTGTTAAGCTTGTGATATTTAATATGTTCTTCATAACAATTAATAGAAGATACGATGGAAAAGAATATCATGCTTAAAGAAGCATAGGAGACGCTTAAAAAAGCTTGGCAAGAACTTGAGAGCTATAGATCTACAAAAGATCATATGATACTTCGTGATGCTGCTGAGAAAGGATGGCTAGCCGTTAACAAGGCTGTTGAAGCTCTTTTAAAAACATACGGCGTCGAGGCTGAGACATATAAGGAGAAGAGAAATCATCTTTTAAAACTAGATTTCGACTTGTTAAGAGAAAGATTCGCCGCCAGAGAGAAGTTTCTTCATATAGACTGTTTCTACGACGGATTATGTGATGAAGAATTCGTATTGAGAGAGCTTGATAAAGTAGAGAAGATGCTTAGAGAGATAGAGAATATAATAGAAGAAATTAAGAGAAACAAAACATAACAACCTCTCATCTAGACACAATGCTTGTTTTCATACAGCTTTCAGATGATCAGACAGTTAATATTTTTAAAGATCTCTCGAGTAATTCTAATTGAAAAAACGACAACACATGATTAAAATCTGTTTTCTACAGCAATACATAAAGTTTTTCTTCGAAATCTTTAAATAGAAGATCGAGACGAGATATGTTTTGCTAAGGTTTTTACACCCTAATAATTATCTGAAAAATCTAGATCTTGAGCTCATAATTAATACTAGATCAACATGTACCTGATAGAAAATGAAAAGCTATTAAGGTTAAGACTAAAACCTGTCAGTAAAAGATTTTTCAAGACAATCGAAAGAAGATTCAACGAGGGAGATATTTGAGAGAGCTGTGATAGAATATAAGAATGAGAAAGTTGCGACAATAGTTGTCTTTGCTGAAGCAACGCTGAAGTATTAGAAGCATATGTTTTTAGAAGCTCTAGGTCTAGGGATAGATCCTAGAACAAAAGATTAAAAAGATCTCACATGGCCTTTGTGTAACAATATGATCGAATTAATCCGTCTGATCAATGCTTCTTTTTATTATTTCAAGAAGTTTTTCAGCAAGAACATTTATTTTCTCAGCTAATAGGCGAGTTTGGATCCTGCTACAAACATTTTCTATATCTCCTCTCTTAATATCTTTCCTCTCGTTATCATCACAGAATTTATTTATAGATCTGCATAAAAACTCTTCTACGAACGGATCAAATATTATTGCGATTATCTTCTGAGACCTCTTATAAACTCCAATATGAAGTGTGTTATCAAATAAAGTCATCTCAAATCTAAAGTTTTTGTCTATGAAACTTCTCATGACACCTCTCTCGTAATCTATTAAAGCTAAGATATTAACGTCTCCTCTTGATTTCTCATATAATGATGTGATCTCTTTAAGTATTCTATCTCTACCAGAGACATATTTATGTCTAACTCTTGTATTCAACTTCAGTATATCAATGATCATTTCAGCAACACAACTATTCGCATAACACTCAGCCAGCACCATAAGATCTTTTCTCATGTTTTGAGACCTCGACAGCATATTTTCTTAAGATCTCTGACGGATTTTTAAACATTATCTCTTCGATGCTCACAACGTCTTCAGCAAGCTTCTCTATATCCAGCTCTTTGACGTCAGTAAAACCTTCATAATTTCTATGAACATAATATATCTTAAGATTCTTAATCTTGTCACATAACTTTGATGCGAACAAAGGATTGTGTGTCGTAATGATCATGTTAACATTCTCTATAGCCTTAACGATTTCGTCTGTCAATATATCTAGAAAATATGGGAATATATGTGCCTCAGGCTCTTCCAATAGGATAAAAAATTTTTTCTCGAGGCCATACAGCTTAGTGTAAAATAATGAGGATCTTAGGGCTAGAACATTATAGATCATTCTAAAAATGCTCTCTGACACGCCTACGGCATCAACCTCAGTCTTGTTGTCAAGTATCAGCATCTCACCTGTTTTACGAACGACTATCTCTATATTCATGCCTAAATTTTTCGCCAAAAAATCATCTATCTCTGATATCACCTCTCTATGTCTACGAATTATATAAGGAGCGTTCCACCCTATCTCACTTAAAATAGAGGCAGGAAAAGATCTTGCATTAGATAAATTAGAGAGACGTAGCTGAAGACCACAAAAATTTGGTGCACAATATGTTGTTGAGAGACTATATCTATCAAAACCATATAATCTGGTTTCTAGAATAGGAAGAGTCTTAACTAACGACTGAATCTCTGACATAGGATCTGATCTTAAGGTCTTTAGATCCCAGTTTAACATCTTCTCGTTTATAACAATTCTCGGGGCTCCTGAGACATAAGAGATCTCGTAATTAAAATCTACATCTCCTGAGAAATGAATCTTTATAGGATTAGTCAGATCACTATATCTGAATAATTGATAAATTTCTAGGTATCTCCCTATAATATACGGAGGCTCTAGATTAGTTCCATTATTACCATATTCTTTATCTAAAAATCTGAATCTATTGACATACCCTGCTATGGCAAGTGCGTCAAGAATATTTGATTTACCAGACCCTGGAGGCCCGATTAAGATCGTTAGATCTCCTAATTCAAAATTTATTCTCTTTATACTTTTAAAATTTTCAATCTCAGCTTTGTATGGCAAATAAATACTCCTCATCAATATTATGTTCAGCAATTTAATAAAGATTATAACGACAACAGTTGATCCTGACAATCATCTTATTCATCAAACACCTATCGATCGAAAGATCTTTAAAATTTATCATCGAATCACAAAAAGAATAGGTGAAAGATTTAAATGAAGAAACAAATTAGATTATGGTATATAGCTTGAATACTGCTGAGTTAAAAAAAGAGTTTCTTAGACTGCTTAGAGAGGATGAAGAGTTTAGACTTGCTGTTGCTGGTTTGATTGGTTTTGAGGAGCTTCTTAAGAGGTTTGAGAGACATGAAGAAGAGCTTAGAAGAGTGTGGGAGGCTATTGAAAAGCTTAGACAAGATCTTCATATGTTTATGAAAGAACAAGAGAAGAGATGGGAAGAAAATAATAGAAGATGGGAGGAGAATAATAAACGTTGGGAAGAAAACAACAAGAAGTGGGAGATGAATTGGCGCCTATGGGAAGAGAATAGTAAACGTTGGGAAGAAAATTGGCGCCGGTGGGAGGAGAACAATAAGCGTTGGGAAGAGAACTGGCGTAGATGGGAAGAGAATAACAAAAGATGGGAGGAAAACTGGCGTAGGTGGGAAGAAAACAGCAAAAGATGGGAGGAAAATAACAAGCGTTGGGAGGAGGCTTATAAAAGATTTGAGGCGATAGAGAGAAAACTATTAGAACATGACAAAAGATTTGAGGTTATAGAAAAGATATTGTTGGAATACAGTATGAGACTAGATAATATTGAGAAGAGGGTTTCTAGAGTAGAGCTTGAGCTAGGCGCTCTCTCGGAGGTCACTTTGACAAGATATATATGGGAGGATCTGAGGGAGGAGCTCAGGTCTCGTGGTGAAAATGTTATTTTTAGAAGAAGAAATCTAAAGATCAATGGATACGATATTGATCTATTTGTAGAATCTGATAAAAACATCTATATTGTTGAGGTCAAGATTAAGCCAA
>WYEN01000040.1 GCA_009903825.1 Desulfurococcales archaeon | reverse complement strand
TTTATAAAGATTCTTTTGTCAGAAAAATTCTTGAGAAGATTATTCTTCCAGATGATTTTGATAAGGATCTTGTCGAGTATTATATAAAAAGATCTGTTAGAAATGGGAGTTGGAGAATGCTTAAGCCAGAGTCTCGTGCTCTGCTACTTGTAGTTAGGTTTTGGAGAGGTTTGTTAAAATCTGTTGTTCTGAAGAATGTTTTGAGAAAAATCTTTATAGAGATCGAGCTGCTTACTCTCCGTGGGAAGGCTTTGTTCTATGGGATCCTTCTTCTACTTAAGAAATTTATTAATATAATATATGATTATATGAAGGATCCTGAGAAGATACTTATCATAGGACTGTCATATCTAAATAATCCTCCGTTATACAGAGTATATGGATAAGATCATTGGATATCTAAATATAAAGACCATAGGATCCTTAGTTAGAGAGTTTAGCGAATAAACTGTTCATGAGAAAAATAAAACTTGTGTTCACAAGAGATATTGAGATTGATTTTAGTGATAGAGAGAAAGCTTTGAAACAGATATATGAGGTCTCTGAGAAGGGAACATCTTATCCATTGATAATATATGGGCCGGAGGGATGTGGAAAAACATCTCTACTTAAACAAGCCGTAGAGATATTTAGAGAGCAGGGTTTCGAGACGTTCTATATAAATCCTCTGCAGAGAGATTTTATTGCCCACACAGATGTTCAGGATCTTATAAAGAGATTTGTTGAGATTTTGTCGGAGGCTGTCGGTGTTGCACAACTTAAGCTTGCCAGTCTAGCGATATTTGTTGTTAGAGAGCTTTTGACAAGATGGAGAAGAAGAAGGATTGCTGTGTTGATTGACGATGTTTTTCAGGCTGTTGGATTAGATAAGGCTGAGACCTATGTTAAAGAGCTTCTGGGATTAATAGAACATCCGCCGGCAAGTTATGATAATATTGTTGTTATTGTGGCAACCAGCGAAGGAGTGACAAGAGAAAGGATCGGGAGACATAGATGGGCTATTCTCAGACCTATATGGAACATGTCTCGAGAAGGATTTGAAGAGCTTCTCGAAAAAATCCCTGGGACAAAGCCTTCTACAGATGATCTTTGGATGATCACTGGAGGAAATCCTGACGCCCTCAGAAGATTATATCAGACCAATTGGGATATAAATAGCGTTGTCAAAGACGTCATCACATCAAGAAAGCTAGAGGCGTTAGCATCATCATTAAACGACGAGGAGAAGAAATGGCTTATTGAGGCTATGAAGGATCCTGACACATTATTCGTCAGAGAAAGATTAGGGCTTTTGAAGAGACTTGTCGAAGCAAATCTTATGATAGATACTCTCCCAGAGAGAACATATGATGAATGGATTGATCAGCATCCTCCCGAGAGAGATCCTGAGACAGGAGTAGGCAGATACGTAGCATGGCAGATGCCTTTATATAGAGAGGCGATTAATATATTAGTTGAAAAGATTCGCAAGTAAATATTAGGTGATGAAAGCTTGTGGAAAATAAAAGTTCCTGAGAATGCAATTAAACATATTATGAAGAGACATAAAGATTGGATAAGAATGTTAGGGCTAGAAGACAAGGAGGAGATCAGAAGATTTATTAATGAAATAATTTCTCAACCTGATGAAGTATATAAAGATGATATTCGGAGAAACGTTAAGTATTATTTACGAAAACTAGATGATAAATTTCTATGTGTAATTGTAAGAAATGATGAAGTTGTTACAGCTTATCTTATAAATTGGGAGAAATATAATAAATATAGGGTCAAACGATGGTCGTTGAATCTCTTCTTCAGATAGATCTAAGAGTGTTGATAGATTCTTTGGAGAGAAAGACAGGAGTTAAATTACCAAGAAAAGTGATCGAAGTATACCTAGATGATGAGCGCGACCTTTTGTTTATAAGATTCAAAGAGCCTAAAAAGGTTGAAGTTGGAGAGCCTCTCTCAACGGAAGCTGTAGCTACTTTATTTACTGATGAAGATACTAAAGAGGTTACAGCATTAGAGATTATAGAGGTCAGCGAATTATTAAAAGAATTAAAGATATATTAATATCAGCAGATCTTTTATAAGAGGCTGACAAGGATCTTAATAAAATTATTTTAGATACTTTGAGTTCTTAAGTAAAATCTGATGCTTAAGTCTCTGTATATAAGAAACTTCAGAGGCATAAAAGAGGCTGAGATAGAAGAGCTTACAAATGTGAATATATTCATTGGAAGAAACAGTGTAGGAAAATCATCTATTTTGGAAGCAATTTATCTAGCATCATCATGGGCGGAGCCTATGGATCCTATGAGAGGAGTGGCGAAGGCTGATTATATAATTAGTAGAAGAGGAAGAGGAGATTGGGACATTTATAAAGAGGTGATCTGGTATTCGAAAGATGTTGAGAAAGATATTGAGATAGTGTTAAGATACGTTTCTTCGAAAGAGCTTAGATTAAAAATATTTTATGAGATGTTGTCGATTTCTATGTTGAAGTCTCCGACATGGCTTGAGATTTCTGAAGATATCATTCCAGAGACTCTCAGGACTTTATACTATAGTTTTGAGAAGAATATTTTGTGGGATCCTGAGACTAAAGATTATAACACTGGAGTAAGTCCTGAGGTTGTCAGAGAGAGGATTTTTGAGAGATTCAGAGAAGAGATTGAGTTTCTGAGAAACACTGTGTTTCTTGATGACAAGATCTCTGTAGAAGATTTTGAGAAAAAGATCTGGATGA
>WYEN01000035.1 GCA_009903825.1 Desulfurococcales archaeon | reverse complement strand
CCGGCGATTATGTCAAGGCGATACCATATGGAGTTGCTCTCATAAGTCTGTCAACAGCCTCCTCATTATCAAGTCTCTATATAAACTATCTATGGGTTTTAGAGAGAGGATGGCACGCACTCGACATAGGTGTTAAAAGTCTGGCGGGATATCTAGTATCTCTAGTAATACTGTTAACATACGCAGGTAGTCTAGGTCTTTACACGGTTGTTATAGCAGGCTTCATAGGTTCAATGATTGGGTTGATGATAATATTCAGAGAGTTGAGAGCAAGCGAGATAGCTTTGGAGACAATTCTTCTATGGATCCCATCGATAGCAAGTGCATACATATATGTGTCAAAAAGCATTCTATGGCCTATACCACAGATCATCATGATGCTGGCTCCCGCCGCGATAGGCTTTCTAAGAAAGCCTTTGACATCCTCAGCAATAGATCAGAGCCCAAGAATCTTTAGAGAAATTCTTTCTATGTTCACAGATAAAAGAAGCTGAATAACCGTAATACATCTTAATTCATCTGGTTCTTTGAAGAAACATCTGGATCTTCCGCTTAATAGATGGGAGCTAATTATCATTAAATCCTTAATTAAGAAGATTCAGAGAAGATAAATAAGGTCTGATCTATTCATCTTATCTCGTGAATAACTCTAGGAGTGATATCTCCTCTAGCTCTGACAACCCAAACTCCTTTCTCAATAGCCAGTTTTTTAGCATCTTCTGTGGCGTAAAAGGTATATATAACCTTGATCAGTCGTTTTCTTAATAGATTAGGCTTCCTATTTCTTATATATTCTATTACTCTTTCAAGTCTCTCAACAAGAGATTTTCCTAATCTAACTGTTGTTTCACCAATCACACAGAGGTCGTCTGACACGCCGTATATATCAATCTCTTTTTTATCAACAACAATACTAACAAGATCAATGGATACCCCAAGATCATCGCTTAGTCTATGTTTGATCACGTCTATAGCCTCCTCCTTAAGACTTAAAGTAAGCTTCTCAAGAGATCTGTTTAACATATCAATTTTTCTAGAGATTTCAGCAACTTCTTGTCGTAGACTGATCTGTTCTTTACGTAGACTTTTTATCTCCTCCCAAATTTTTATTTGTTCTTCTCTTAACGACTTGATCTCCTGAAGGATATTTTTAATATGTTCTTCGTGTCTATCTAGTCTATCAAGGATCTCTTTATAACCTAATGCAGCCGTCATGGCATATCTAAACTCTAGATCAGTCTCTAAAGCTTTTAATATCTTAGTCTTCTCTTCTTTTGTTAATGTCTCCACTCTATTCTCCATATAAATCTTTTATCTCGGCCTAATTAATGTTTAATCTATATCTTCTGTATTATATCTCTGGAGTCTCTAGGTTTTGTTCTTATGAAGACTGTTTTTCTCCAAAGCTCTTCAATATTTGATGCTCCTGCGTATCCAAAGCCTGCTTTTAACGCCTCAATTATCTCTTGAACTATTTTATATACAGATCCTTTGTATGGCACTAGACCTTCTATTCCTTCGGCAACTTGTTTTGTTCTACGACTATATCTGTCCACAGCATATCTAAGCTCTATAGCTGATATGCTTGCCATTCCTCTATAAGGTTTATAAACAGATCCTCCAACACGAATCTTTGGTGCAGAAGCCTCTTCTGTGCCTGCCAACATGTATCCCAGCATGACAGAGCTTGCTCCAGCTGCTAATGCTCTCATTATGTCTGCAGAAGATCTTATCCCTCCATCAGCTATGACGGGAACATTCATATTTAGTTTGTCAACAGCATCTCTGACCTCAGCAACAGCATATAAAGTAGGCATATATACTCCTGTGACCTCCGGGGTTATACATATGCTTCCGCCTCCAAGGCCTACTCTGAAGCCGTCTATCTTATCAATCTCTGAGACAACATCTCTCACGGCCTCCTCTGTCGCTAAATTTCCTATGACAAGATCTTTTGATATCTCTTTTGTGATCATCTTTGTGGCATTTATAACATTTCTGTTATGAAAATGAGCAACATCAGTCACAATAACATCAGCATATTTATCTATCTTGAGGATCCTCTCTTTATCAAATGGAGAGACTGCGGCACCAACAATCAGCCTGCCCTCTTCATCTAGTGAGGGGCTATTCTCTTGGAAAAGATCTTTGTATACGATAGTCCCCAGATAATTATCATGATCATCTGTTACTGCCATCGTGTCGTATCCTCCCTCCATGATAATCCTTTTGGCATCTCTAATCTGTTTCAAAGTTATTTTCACAGGCTCTCTAACATATTTCTCCACAGGATCATTGTTAACACATTCTTTCTCAAGATCTATATATCTTGCTCTTCCAACTACTGCAGATCCTTTTAAAACAGGAAGATCTCTGACCTCATTTCTTCTCATATACTCGATGGCGTTTTGACATCTCTGATCATGTGTTAGAAAGATCTCTCTTGTTCTGATAGGCGGAGCCTCTTTAACTTTTTTAAGTATAGACATCTGTTCTTCTGTAGAAATGTTTCTATGAACAACTCCTATTCCACCTAACAATGCTATTGCAACAGCCATCTCATAACCTGATACAGTGTCCATTGGTGATGATGATATAGGTATCTCGAGAATGATGTTTCTACTGAATTTTGTCCTAAGATCAATCTCATAAGGCTCTTTCTCAGAGAGGCCTGGTCTTATGAAGAATTCTTCGAAAAAACCTGTGTATATAGATCCAAGGATCTTTTCTTTGAACATGTGAACCACTCTTTGGATAAAATTTTTCTGAAACTCTAAAAAATCTT
>WYEN01000053.1 GCA_009903825.1 Desulfurococcales archaeon | reverse complement strand
GCCTCCGGAGCCGGAGATCCCGGGTTCAAATCCCGGCGGGCCCGCTTTTTTCTTAGATAGATATATATCTTAATTTTCAAAAATCTAGAGACTTATTCGCCTTAAGTCTATTATGATAAGAGAATTGAACAAACCTAATGAGTTCCACAGGATCTCTCTTTCTGATCAATTCTTTAAGCTCTGCAAATTCTTTCT
The DNA here is from genome assembly GCA_009903825.1 of Desulfurococcales archaeon. Classification (GTDB taxonomy): domain Archaea; phylum Thermoproteota; class Thermoprotei_A; order Sulfolobales; family AG1; genus WYEN01. Next base: position 15,513 of record WYEN01000053.1, on the reverse strand, counting down.
TATTTAATGTGAAAATTGGGAATGTCTCTATAAGCTTCTTTGCTTGTGTTAGTCCTAGATATTTTCTGGTGTACTCGCTTTCTGAGTATTTATATGTGGTCATGAACCCGCTGTCTGTCAATTCTCTGAAGTACTCTAGTATAAGATTGAAATATTCTTTTAACATAAGCTGTTCTTCTGCTGATATCTGTGGAGTAAGAAAGATCTGTATTGGATGCGTTCTGTAAGGAGCTTTTGACACTAAGATCCCATCTACGCCAAATACTTCTCTGATCACATAGAGTCCTGCTCTACCCTCATAAGATCCTGTGTCCAATGTTCTTATAAAAAGAATGTTTCTACGAACTTTTTCATAAAGCTCTTCATTTACATATATGATCTTCTTCTTATACTCTTTTCCGTCAAAATCGTTGACATCTATAACCTTCAGAGGTTTTTCTCCAGGGTTTCTCTTGACCTCATCTAATGTAAGATAAAAAGAGATTTTCAACGGTCTTCTACTTCTATAGTTGTTGACAAAATCTTCAAACTCATATCCAGCTCTATAATTATACCTAGGATCAAGAGTATATATTCTTCTTCTAACATCTTTATCGATCTTTATGCCCTCAAAGACTATAGGCTCTTCACCGGGATATCTCTTTCTCTCAAAAAACGCGATCATCACGTTAGTCCCTGTGTGCTCAAAGATCTGTCTCTCAAATATGATCGCCTTCTTAATGACATAATACTTTAAAAGATCTTTTCTAATCTGATTTGAAACTGAGTAGCCATATAAAAAATTCGATGGAATAATATAGATCATCCTCTCGACACCATGCCTAAGATCATTTATTAACGCAAGTTGATAAAGATCTTGGTATTTCTCATTTTCTCCTCTGAAATACTCTAGATATCTCCATGCCTCTCTATGTTTAACAATAAATCCTTTATATAGATAAGGAGGATTAGTAATATGATAAACAGGCAGCTCATCATTAAAAATGTAGACTGGGTAACTCTTGATCGTGTCTTGCTGAATAATATTTTTCTCAGCAACATCTCTAGGGATTCCGTATCGAGACGCATTTAATATCGCTTTCTCAATCATCTCCCTCTGAATATCGAAACAATATATATGTCTTCTGAAAAACTCTATCCTCTTATCTTCAGGAACAAGCTCGAGAATAGGCAGTATAAGATTTCCTTCTCCACAGAAAAGATCAACCCATTTGTAACGATAAATCATTTCTCTGATCTCTGGAAGAATATATTTTTTAAAAACGTCTGTGGAAGTAATATGTTCTCCATATACTCTTCGTCTAATCTTTACACCAGCTAGATCCCTTAACTCTTCTGATCCTGATCCTTTGCTCATAAAACTCTCCTAATTTAATCTATAGATTTTTGATCTAAATTTAAATTTAAATAAATATATTAACGTCCTGATTTTACGCATATAATATGCTGCTTTTCTATGTGTTCTCTTTTAAATTAGTATATTTCAGAGAAACAAGTGTCTGTATGTTTCTATATCTGGCCTCCTCTCCCGCCCTCGAGAGCTAGAGCTCCCTTCGGAGCGGATCATTGGTCCCCCTCATCTATTCGGGTTTACATTTGTCATCTGAGGGGCAGTCGGCGTGGCCAGAGATCCCCCATATATATTTTGCTCGTGTGGTTATCTATCCCGCATCCCGAAGAGGCTTAGGAGCAACCACATCTATAGACTCATCATCAAAAATAATTAACAAAGAAAAATTATAGAAAAATTATAAACTTTTCTATTCATCCCCGCCCTGAAGAGCGAGGCTTTCAGTTGTTAAGAATGATGTTTATTTATAAGCCTCTGACGATTATAATATTTTGAGTAGTTAGGAGGATCAGAATGTCTGAGACTAAATCTCGTAAATCAAAATCTTCCAAGTCTCAATCAGCTTCATATTCATTTGATATTTTCAAACATGAGCTTGTTCCTAAACATGAGATCGTTCCTATTGATGAGGCTGTAGAGATTTTGAAGAGATTAGGCGTAAAGCCAGAGGATCTTCCATGGATCAGAGCTTCAGATCCTGCTGTAAGAGCCATAGGTGGCAAGCCTGGAGATATTATAAGAGTTATAAGAAAAAGTCCCACGGCTGGTGAAGTAGTGGTCTATAGATATGTGATCCCTGGGTGATATTATGAGAGGAAGAGCTCGTCAAGAACAGATTTACAAGCCTTCTCCAGATGATCGATGGCTTTTAATAAAATCTTTTCTAGAAGAGAAAGGGCTGGTTAGACAACATATAGATAGCTACAATGATTTTGTTCAAAACAGAATTCGTGAGATAATTCTTGGAGATGGCGTAATAACTACTCCATTTCCCAACTACTATATACAGATATTAGATGTGAAAATTGGTGAGCCGACCGCTAAAGAGGCTACTGGAAGTGTCTTAACATTTGATAAAGAAAAGATCTTTAGTAGAGAGAGAATTCTTACACCAATGATGTGTAGACTTAGAAACATGACATATGCAGCTCCTGTTAGAATAACTTTTGTTCAGGTAGATGATGGAGTAAGAGGTCAGCCTCAGACTGTTGAGATAGGAGAGATCCCTGTAATGATTAAGAGTGTACTAGATCCTCTTTCTAAAATAAATGATCCTAGGATATTAAGAGAGCTAGGAGAAGATCCTAAGGATCCTGGCGGATACTTTATTATAAACGGCTCAGAGAGAGTTTTAGTAGCACAAGAAGACATGGCTCCAAACAGGATCATAATTGACAAAGTCAAAGAAGGCATAAGCGCTACACATACAGCTAAGATAGTCTCTGCAACAAGCAACATAAAAGTTCCTCTGATCCTTGATAGACATAAAGACGGCTCTCTACACATCTCCACGCCGCCTATACCTGGTAAGATACCTTTTGTAGTACTGATGAGAGCTCTGGGGTTAGTCACAGACAGAGACATCACTCTGGCGGTATCTTTTGATCCAGAGATTCAGAAAGAACTTCTTCCATCACTTATACAAGTCTCAGAGATCAGGACAGTTGAGGATGCTCTACTCTTCATAGGAAATAGAGTAGCAGCGGGACAGCCTAGAGAAGTGAGAATACAGAGAGCCGAAGAGATCATTGATAGATATATTCTTCCTCATATAGGAACCTCCAGAGAGAAGAGACTTGAGAAAGCTCTTTTCCTAGGTCAGATGGCTGCTAAACTTCTCGAGGCTGTTATTGGGAGAAGAGGTTTTGATGACAAAGATCATTATGCTAATAAAAGACTTAGACTGGCCGGAGACCTACTTGCAGTACAATTTAGAGCAGCATATAAAGCATTTCTGAAAAATCTTAGAGAACAACTGATAAAATCTAAGACAAGGTCTAAGAAGCTTACTGATAAAAATATTGTTACTCTCATAAGATCTGATATAATAACTGAGAGAATAAGACATGCAATGGCAACTGGAAACTGGGTTGGTGGAAGAACAGGCGTGAGCCAGATTCTTGATAGAACAAACTGGATCTCTATGCAGAGTCATTTGAGAAGAGTCGTGTCTCCTCTCAGCAGAAGTCAGCCTCATTTTGAGGCAAGAGATCTTCATGGCACACAATGGGGCAGACTGTGTCCTTTTGAGACTCCTGAAGGCCCTAACTGTGGATTAGTCAAGAATCTTGCTTTAATGAGTTATGTCTCTGTAGGTGTTGATGAGAATGAGGTTCTTCAGATAATTTATGAGCTCTCTGATGAAGATCTAAGACTTATACCATTGACAGAAGCGTTTTTAAAGGCTAGAAGAGGTGAGGATATCTCAGAACTTCTGAGCTATGCTAAAGTCCATGTCAATGGTCGTCTAATAGGTTTTGTGAAAGATGGAGAGAAGTTTGTGAGATATCTTAGACAGCTCAGAAGAAAAGGTAAATTAAGTTATGAGATAGGGATCTCACATTTAAAAACTGAAGTGTTAAACGAGATATATATCAACACAGATCGTGGGAGACTTATGAGACCTGTCTTAGTGGTTGAGAACGGAAGACTTCTACTTACGAAAGATCATATTGAGAAATTAAGAAATAAAGAGATAAGATTCTCAGATCTTCTCATGATGGGCGTCGTAGAGCTGTTAGATCCTGAGGAGGAGGAGAATGCCTATATAGCAATGAATCCTGAGGATATCACATCCGAGCACACTCATATGGAGATCTATCCGCCTGCCATATTAGGAGTCGCGGCATCTACAATACCTTATGCAGAACATAATCAGAGCCCGAGAAATACTTATCAGTCTGCAATGGTTAAACAGGCTGTAGGGATCTACATGGCTAACTTCCATCTTAGAATGGATTCTAGAGGACATGTGCTACATTATCCAGAGAAGCCTCTTGTACAGACTAAGGCTCTAGAGATCATAGGTTACAATCAGAGACCTGCCGGGCATAACATGGTTGTTGCTGTGATGAGCTATACAGGATATAATATGGAGGACGCCGTAATCTTAAACAGATCTAGTGTTGAGAGAGGTCTGGCAAGATCTACATTCTTCAGAACATATGTTACCGAGGAGAAGAAGTATCCAGGAGGAGAGGAGGACAGAATAGAGGTTCCTGACCCAAGCTCACACGGGTTCAAAGGAAAACAGTATTACAGACTGCTTGAAGATGACGCAATAGTATCTGTGGAGACTCCTGTGAGAGGAGGAGAAGTGCTAATTGGAAAGACCTCTCCTTCAAGATTTATGGAGGAGATGAGAGAGTTCACAGCTATATCTGCTAAGAGAAGAGATACCTCTGTAAGTCTCAGATATGGAGAGAGAGGAATAGTAGATCAGGTTATAGAGACTACTACAGCAGAAGGATATAGACTTATAAAAGTCAAGGTGAGAGATTATAGAGTTCCAGAGATAGGAGACAAATTTGCCTCAAGACATGGTCAGAAAGGAGTTGTAGGCATATTAATATCTCAGGTGGATATGCCATACACATTTCAAGGCATAACTCCTGACCTGATCATAAATCCACATGCTCTTCCATCTAGAATGACTGTCGGACAATTAATCGAGAGCATAGCAGGAAAAGTTGCCGCATTAAGAGGAAGAGAAGTTGATGGAACACCATTTTATGGTGAGAAAGCTGAGGATCTTAAGAGAGAACTTCTGCTTCTAGGATATCCCGCGGATGGGACCGAGCCTATGTATGATGGAAGAACTGGCGAGCTGATAGGATCACCAATATTTATTGGGATAGTGTTTTATCAGAGACTTCATCACATGGTTGCAGACAAGATTCATGCGAGAGGAAGAGGACAGGTGCAGATATTAACTAGACAGCCTACTGAGGGCAGAGCTAGAGAAGGAGGTCTGAGATTTGGTGAGATGGAGAGAGACGTTTTAATAGCATATGGAGCTTCTTCACTGCTTAGAGAGAGACTGACAGAGAGTAGTGATAAAACAGTTATATGGGTATGCGAGTTGTGTGGTCACATTGGATGGTATGATAGAAATAAGAAGAGACCTATATGTCCAATACATAAAGACCAGGCTAATCTATATCCTGTAGAAGTCTCATACGCATTTAAACTTCTTTTACAAGAGCTTATGTCCATGATGATCATGCCTCGACTTATTGTCAAGAAGAGAGTAGATATTCATAAAGAGAGGTGGGAACATGAGTGACTATATGATAGAAAAAATAAAATTCGGAATATTATCGCCTGATGAAATTAGGAAGATGAGCGTAGTACAAATAATATCAAAAGATCTTTTCGACGACGATGGAGTACCTCTGAAAAACTCTATAATGGATCCTAGGCTTGGAGTTATAGAGCCTGGTCAGAGATGTGAGATCTGTGGAAACACTATGAGAGAATGTCCAGGCCACTTCGGCAGATTAGAACTAGCCAGACCAGTGATCCATGTAGGTTTTGTTAGACATATACATGAGATCCTCAGAGCCACCTGTAGAAATTGTGGAAGATTCAAGGTTCCATCATCATATATAGAGAGATATGGAGATCCTGAGAAAGCTGTCGAAGAGATCTATAGGATCTATACAAAAATGAAGAAGAGATGGCCTCTACTAGCTAAAAGACTTGCAAACACTCTCAAGAAAGAGGCTATGAAAGTCTCTCAATGCCCATTCTGTGGAGCTAAACAGTATAAGATTAGATTAGAAAAGCCTACCTCATTTTTTGAAGAAAGTGAGGAAGGGAATCTAAAGCTTACGCCGATAGATATTCGTCAGAGACTAGAGAGAGTTCCAGACAAAGATCTTGAGATAATGGGTTATGATCCTAAGGAGGCCAGGCCTGAGTGGATGATTATAACAGTTCTGCCTATACCTCCTCTCACAATAAGACCATCTATAATTCTAGAGACCGGAGCCAGAGCTGAGGATGATCTTACTCATAAATTGGCTGACATAGTTAGAGCAAATGAGAAGCTGAAAGAAGCTTTAGAGACTGGAGCTCCTAACATAATAGTTGAAGACGCTTGGGAGCTTCTTCAGTATCATATAACAACATATTTCGACAGTGAGACCCCTGGCGTTCCAGTGGCTAAACAGAGATATGGAAGACCTTTGAAAGGCCTTGTCCAGAGGCTCAAAGGTAAAGAGGGGAGGTTCAGAGGCAATTTATCTGGTAAAAGAGTAGATTTCTCATCAAGAACAGTGATCAGTCCAGATCCTTATTTAAGCATAAACGAAGTTGGAGTACCTGTTGATGTGGCCAAGATACTTACTGTCCCAGAGAGAGTTACTCCATGGAATGTTGAGAGACTTAGAGAATACGTTATTAACGGCCCATTCAAATGGCCGGGAGCAAATTATGTTATAACTCCAGACGGCAGAAGACTTGACCTTAGATTTGTTAAAGATAGAAAAGCGCTTGCACAAGAGCTGGGTCCTGGATGGATTGTGGAAAGACATCTAGACAATGGAGACATTGTCTTGTTTAATAGACAGCCTAGTTTACATAGAATGAGTATAATGGGTCACATAGTGAGAGTGTTGCCGGGTAGAGCATTCAGACTTCATCTGGCTGTCTGTCCGCCTTATAATGCTGATTTTGATGGAGATGAAATGAATCTACATGTTCCTCAGAATGAAGAGGCTAGAACAGAGGCTAGAGTTCTCATGCTTGTTCAAAAACAGATATTATCTCCAAGATATGGAGGACCTATAATAGGAGGTATACAAGATTATATTAGTGGCGCATATGTTCTCTCTAGCAAAACAACTTTATTAACAAAAGAGGAGGTCATAGATCTATTGTCAGCTGCTGGATACATAGGTCCGATACCTGAGCCAGCCGTATTATCGCCTAAGAGGTATTGGACTGGCAAACAGATTATAAGTATGTTTCTCCCAGAAGACTTCAACTATAGAGGAGCTGCCAAAGTTTCAAGCGGTAAGCTGGCTTGTAATGATTACGAATGTTTCTGGGACTCTTATATTGTTGTGAAGAAAGGAAAACTTCTTTTAGGAGTACTTGATAAAAAAGCTATAGGATCTCAAGAGCCAGAGTCTTTATATCATTTCTTAGTGAGAGAATATGGCGATGAAGTTGGAAGAGAGTTTATTGATAAAGTCTTCAGAATCTTTATAAAAGTATTAGAGAAGAGAGGTTTCACAATGACATTAGAGGACATCTCTCTCCCCAACGAGGCTAAGGCTGAGATCAAAAGATTATTGAATGAGTCTTTTGAGAAAGTACATGAGCTAATCAATAGATATAGAAGTGGAGAGCTTGAGCCGGAGCCTGGCAGAACATTAGAAGAGACTCTTGAGATAAAGATTATGGAGGATGTGTTGAGAAATGCTCGTGAAATGAGTGGAGAGATCGCGGTTAAATACATGGATCTGTTTAACAACGTATTTATAATGGCCAGGACAGGAGCAAGAGGTTCTACACTTAATATAACTCAGATGGCTGCAACATTAGGACAGCAATCAATCAGAGGCGCCAGAATAAGCAGAGGTTTCAGAGATCGATATACAGCACACTTCAAGCCAGGAGATCTAGGCGCGAAAGCCAGAGGATTTGTTGAGAACAGTTTTGTCGAAGGCTTAACTCCAACTGAAATGTTCTTCCATGCGGCAGGAGGAAGAGAAGGTCTCGTGGACACTGCTGTGAGAACTTCCCAGAGTGGTTATATGCAGAGAAGATTGATAAATGCTCTTCAAGACCTCTATGTAGAATATGATCTTAGCGTAAGATCTATAGAAGGTAGCATGGTTCAGATAATATATGGTGAAGATGGCATAGATCCTATGAAAGGTATTCATGAGAAATCGGTTGATATAGATAGATTAATAGAGAGAGTTGCAGGGCATAGACTATGAAGACTTCATACGAATTAGATAAAGAGAAGATCCTAGAGATCATTGGTAAAAAAGCTTCTTTTCTACCTAAAAAAATTGTTGAAGAATTGATATCAAAGATTATTGCTAAGAGGCTGAGTTTAGAAGAGGCTGAGAAAGTCATTGAATTAGCTGCTCAACAATATATATCAAGTCTTATAGAGCCTGGAGAAGCTATTGGAACAGTGACTGCGCAAAGCATTGGAGAGCCTGGCACACAGATGACTCTCAGAACATTTCATTACGCAGGTGTCAGAGAGCTGAATGTTACGTTAGGACTTCCAAGATTTATTGAGTTGGTTGATGCTAAAAAAACTCCTTCGACACCTATAATGTACATCTATCTAAAAGATGAGTATAAAAATGATAGAGAGAAAGCTCTTGAAGTTGCCAGAAAAATAGAGCTTACTACTGTTGATAATGTGACGCTCGAAGTCTCTACAGATCCTTACACAAACTCAATTATGATAAGGCTTGATCCAGAGTTTTTAGAAGATAAGGGAGTCTCTGTGGAACAGGTTGCGAATGTGTTAAAGAAATATGGTGATGTAAGGATCTCTGATGAAGATCCTTATATGGTGATCATCTCAACAAATGAGAGCGATGTATTCAGATTAGAGAAGCTAAAGAACAAAATTTTGAAGACAAGAATCAAAGGTATAAAAGGGATTAAAAGAGCAATAGTGAGAAGGACAGGAGATGAGTATGTTATTGTGACAGATGGTTCAAACCTAAGATCTGTGTTAAAATTGAGAGAGATAGATCCTTATAGAACATATACTAACAATATTAAAGAGATCGAAGAGGTATTAGGTATCGAGGCCGCCCGAGCTGCGTTAATAAGAGAGATGGCCAACGTATTAAAAGAACAGGGGCTCGATGTTGATATAAGACATCTTATACTTGTTGCAGATATGATGACTTACACAGGTACTGTGAGACAGATAGGAAGACACGGAGTGACAGGTGAGAAAGAGAGTGTTTTAGCAAGAGCAGCTTTTGAGATAACAGCTCGACATCTATTAGATGCGGCTGCAAGAGGGGAGGAAGATTTGTTGAGAGGAGTTGCTGAGAATGTAATTGTTGGTCAACATATGTGGATTGGAACTGGCAGAGTAAAACTTTTTATGAAGTTAAGTAGAAAAAATGAAGGTGTCTCTAATGTCAGCAGTTAGCACAGTCGAGGATCTTATCAGAGAGATTGTTAGAAGTGGCAAAGTAGTCATTGGCTTCAGAAGAAGTGTTAAAAACGCCAAGATAGGAAAAGTCAAGGCTTTAATAGTTGCTCAAAAAATTCCCGGGGAGATGTTATCAGAGATTTTATATATAGCCAAAATAGGAGATCTTCCGGTTATAATGTTCAGAGGAGGCTCAATAGATCTTGGGACATTAATTGGAAAGCCTTTTCCAGTCTCAACAATAGGTGTTTTAGACACTGGAAATGTAAGTATTGATAAAATAAGAGAGTTTGCATCTTCACAAAAAGGATAGGTTGGAGGGTGAAATTGCCAGAGATCAGGCTAACTATTGAGGAGATGAGATATATCTCATTATTCCAAGACTTGACAGGTGTCACAGTGAGAGACTGTATAATAGATGATACTAACAATACGATCATATTCATCGTCAAAGAAGGTGAAGGAGCATTAGCAGTAGGTAAAGGAGGCTCTAACGTGAAGATGGCTAGAAAAATTCTTGGTAAAAATATTGAGATCGTTGAATACTCAGAGAATTTTGAACAATTTGTAAAAAACATCTTCATGCCCGCGAGAGTAGCTTCTATAAGAAAAGTTCAGCAAGGCGGCAAGACAATAGTATATGTGAACGTACATCCAGAGGATAAAGGAATAGCCATTGGAAGAGGTGGAAGAAATATTCATAGAGCACGTCTAATACTCAAGAGATATTATGATGTTGATAATGTCATAGTGATTTAGATATATAAGCATTATCATTAATGATATATGTGACTAGAGATGCCCGGAAGCAAAGCACCTAAAGGTTTATACTCAGCGAGAAAGTTGAGAAGAAAAAGACTAAAATTTAGATGGAGCCAGAGAGATTTTAGAATAAGAATGTTAAAACTAAAAGAGAAGTATGATCCTTTGGAAGGAGCTCCAATGGCTCGCGGTATAGTTCTTGAGAAGGTGGGGATAGAGTCTAGACAGCCGAACTCAGCATTAAGAAAATGTGTAAGAGTTCAGCTTGTTAAAAATGGAAAGACTATAACAGCTTTTGTGCCTGGAGATGGCACAATAAACTTTATATCAGAACATGATGAGGTAATTGTAGTAGGAATAGGAGGTACAAGAGGAAAGTCTATGGGCGATCTTCCTGGAGTAAAATATAAAGTGATAATGGTAAATGGAGTATCATTAGATGCTTTAGTCAAAGGTAAGAAACAGAAGCCTGTAAGATGATGAAGATAAATGAACATTAATGTGTCTAATAATTTTCTGATTGTCTCTCCTGCTGATCTACAAGTTCTTTCTTTACATACATAGGTATCTCCAGCAGATATGCTAGATATATTGCATGGCTCGGAACCATCTTCTTCATAATCTTATACCCATCACCTCTTATAATTATCTTGGCATTATACAGATTAGTCTCTTTATCTAATTCATCAATAACTATCATCTCAATTTTATTTCTTATGACATTAAAATCCTCTCTGAATAAAGTTATAAGCTCAAATAATGTCTCTCGCTCATTATAAACATCCTCGCCCTTTAATCTTATTATGCCTAACATCACATCCACAGGTATCTGATAAAGAGAGAAGCTTCTTCCATCCTCTAACTCGCATTGCAACACAGGTATCTGATAAGGCGGAGGCGTCATGTAAACATTTACATCAATTATCTTCACAAGATCTTTTTTCTCAACATCAAAATTATCTTCATATTCTATCATCTATCTCACTTACAATTAAATTATGTACTATGATAATTAAAAACAGAATTTGCTTATTATTCTCCAATTATAAATATTCTCAGGTGTCTAGATGGAGGATCTTGAGAAAACATTGGTCGAAAGCGTGCCGTCACTTGAAGATATAAAAATCTTCGGCAAATGGCCTCTGATAGGTGTTGAAGTCAGAGACCCTAGCTTGAAAAAATATATATGTTTAAAACCTGTCTATGTCCCCCACACTGGAGGCAGACATGAACATAAGAGATTCGGAAAAGCTGAGGTGCCTATTGTAGAGAGACTTATCAATAATCTTATGAGAAAAGCCAGAAACACTGGGAAAAAAAATATGACCTACAACATAGTGATGAAAGCATTCGACCTTATATATTTAAAGACAGGTCAAAATCCTGTGCAGATACTTGTGAGAGCGATCGAAAACGCAGGTCCTCGAGAAGAGACTACAAGAATAATGTATGGAGGCATAATATATCACGTGGCAGTTGATGTGTCCCCTCTGAGAAGAATAGATCTTGCTCTTAGACATATTGCCGAAGGAGCCAGATTATGCGCATTCAGATCTCCAAAGCCTATAGAAGAGTGTCTCGCCGACGAGATCATAGCTGCCGCATCTAATGATCCTAAGAGTTTTGCTATTTCAAGAAAAGAAGAGATTGAGAGAATTGCTCTCAGCTCAAGATAAAGATATATATCGAGAGATATCGATCTCAGACACATATCTGGTGTCATCAAGACTTCTGACCTCCTCGCCCGCCCTCAGGTCATCATTAATCGTCATCCCTTTCAGGCGGATCATTGGTTCCCCTCATCTATTCGGGGCTACATCTGTCATCTGAGGAGCAGTCGGGGTGGCCAGAGATCCCCCGTATCTATTTTGTTTATGTGGTTGCCTACCCCGCATCCCGAAGAGGCTTAGGAGCAACCACATCTATAGACTCATCATCAAAAATAATTAACAAAGAAAAATTATAAATCTTTTTATTCATCCCCCGCCCTAAAGGACGAGGCTTTCAGTTGTAACGCCTAGACACTCAAATCCTTTGAACATATTGTTCTTTCAATTCTATAATAGATCATCTTTTTTTATCCTGATGTCTCGGGCTTTAGCCCTCTGATGAGGGATTAATGTTTCCATGATCATTGGGCTGGGAGCATGCTTCGGGGATCTCCCCCTAGGGTCATCGAGATGTGCTAACGAGGTGTCCATCCGATGAATCAGTCCTCAAGCCCTCAAAATATTATATATCTCATCACTACCGCAGATATTTTCTTGAAAGGCTTAAGAATACAAATACCACCTCGCCCTGAAGGGCGAGACTTGCTCAATTGTCAAGCTAGACATAGACGGAAGACCTTCACCAGTAGATCCGCTCGAGCCTCATACTCCTGAGGAATATGAAGAATGGGCAACGGCTGATGAAAGAAGAAGTCTCAGACTTAAATTTGCTGAAAAAATTGAAAAATATAAAGAGATAGCTTTTGAAGATATTGATATAAAAGATCCTAAGCCGATGATTGAGAACATTATATAAAGAACTTAATCAACAAATTAGCTCTCGTTAACTAGCCAACAAATTAGATGTTTTTACCACTAATTTATATAAAATAATGTTTTGAAAAGTACAAAAACTTATGTTTACATCATTTTTAATATATATCTTTTCCAAAAACACATAAATCAGAGGATATGATCAGAGGATTTCTTCAAGGTAATACCTGTTGTATATAAATATAAAAACTGTATTTAGACTCAATCACGATCAAAAACTTACACAAAATATATTATAATATTATTATAGTATATTATAACATGATCTGTATGATCTACGTGAGATTTATATACCTCCTAAAAGAAGATATATATTTGGAGAGGCGTGATAAAAAATGCCCGAGAAAATAAAGTTCTTTGATATAGTGGCTAAAAAACCATTTGAGACAGACAAATACGAGGTAGTTGTTAAAGAGACAAAAGGCGGGAGAAAAGTCAGGATCGCATTTGCAACAAGCCCATATACTGGAAAGAGAATTGCTAGAATACTAGGTCCTGCAAAGTAAATATGAAATAGACTTGTTGCGACAAATAAAATAATTTTTTTTAACTTTTTCATTTTCCCTTTCTTTCAAAATGTCTTTAAGTATCATGATCTTTTTTCTGAGAATTGTTTTGATAAAAACAGCTTTTAAGCTGTTTCAGATATATATTTCGGGAGACATGATATGCCTGAAAAACCTCATCTAAATATGGTCATAATAGGTCACGTGGATCATGGTAAAAGTACTTTAGTAGGTCATATGTTAGTACTGTTGAAACAGATAGATGAGAAACAGCAGAAAGAAGTTGAGGAACAGGCTAAGAAGGCTGGTAAAGAGACAGAGAAGTTTGCCTGGCTACTTGATAGAATGAAAGAAGAGAGAGAAAGAGGCGTCACTATAGCACTTAGTTTTGTGAAGTTTGAGACTGACAAATACTACTTTACTATAATAGATGCTCCAGGACACAGAGACTTTGTTAAAAACATGATCACAGGGACTAGTCAAGCTGATGTGGCTGTTCTAGTAGTATCTGCTAAAAAAGGTGAGTTTGAAGCTGGCATGAGTCCTGAGGGTCAGACTAGAGAGCATCTTACTTTAGCAAAGACTATGGGCGTAGATCAGGTTGTTGTAGCTATCAATAAAATGGATCTTACGGAGCCTCCATTTAGCGAGGCTAGATATAAAGAAGTTGTGGATCAGCTGAAGAAATTTATGAGAACATTAGGATATAAAGTTGATGAAATACCTTTCGTCCCTGTATCAGCGTGGTTAGGCGATAACATAATATCTCCAAGTCCAAATATGAAATGGTATAAAGGACCTACATTTGTTGAGGCTTTAAACACATTTAAAGTTCCTCCCAAGCCTATTGACAAACCTCTTAGAATACCTCTGACAGAGGCTATAACAGTCAGCGGCGTAGGAACAGTTTTGATCGGTAGAGTAGAGACTGGAGTACTTAAAGTAGGCGATAAGGTGATTATAATGCCTGTTAAAAAAGGAGGCGATGTGAGAAGCATTGAGATGCATCATACGCCAATGCAACAGGCAGTTCCAGGAGACAACATAGGTTTTAACGTCAGAGGTATTGCTAAACAAGATGTGAGAAGAGGAGACGTGGTTGGTCACGAGACTAATCCGCCTACTGTCGTAGATGAGTTTAGAGCCAGAATATTCTTAATGTGGCATCCATCAGCTATTGGAGTAGGCTATACACCAGTCATTCATGCACACACAGCATCAATAGCATGTAGAATTGTTGAGATCGAGGCTAAGCTAGATCCTAAGACTGGACAAGTTATTGAAAAGAATCCACAGTTTCTGAAGCCTGGAGACATTGCAATAGTCAAATTCAAACCTATCAAACCTATGGTGATAGAAAGATATCAAGACTTCCCACAGTTAGGAAGATTCGCGATGAGAGATATGGGCAAGACTATTGGAGTAGGTCAAGTAATAGATGTGACTCCTGCCAAAATCTAAACTAGAGTAAATCAGAGGAAATATAAGATAAGAGATCCGTGAGAGATAGAAGATGAAAGTAAGGATCAGACTCTGGGGAACAGATCATCAGAACATAGATTATGTCTCGAGACAGATAGTAGAGATAGCAAAGAAAGCAGGAGTAGAAGTGAAAGGACCGATCCCTCTGCCAACAAAAAGATTAGTGGTATCAACATTAAGACTGCCACATGGAGAAGGAACAAAAGTATATGAGAAATGGGAGATGAGGATCCATAAAAGACTTATAGACGTTGCAGCAGACGAGAGAGTTATGAGACAGATAATGAGAATAAGAGTTCCACAGAACGTATATATAGAAGTTGAGATAATAAGATAGATCTTTTTCAACAGCTTTAATAATATAAAAATATTTACTTTAGAATAATTATTGAATAATAGGAGCCGGGGTGCCCGAGCGGTCTAAGGGGCTGGCCTTGAGAGCCAGTGGGGCCAACCCCGCGCGGGTTCGAATCCCGCCCCCGGCGCTGGATCATTGCTAACCTAAGAAGTTAGTTGAGGTCTCAGCTTTAACAAATGATTAGTTGAGAACCTAAGACACAGTTTAACATTTCTAAAGATCCTATCAAATATTAAGATATAACCTTCAAAACTGACTAAGAATAGTTATTAAAGAGCTGAATAAAACCGAGGTTAGAGACATGTTTAGAAAAGTAGGAGAATACATAGATCAACTGATAAGAATCAAATATCCAGATATGT